>JANOBV010000299.1:0-43420 GCA_031411835.1 Bacteroidota bacterium
TGTTGGTGAAGTGAATGTAGTGGAAGCTATGAAAGCGAATGATGCAGTTATTGGTGGTGAAGGAAATGGCGGGATCATTTATCCTGAACTTCACTATGGTCGTGATGCATTAGTTGGGATTGCTCTATTCTTGACTCACCTTGCGAAATATGGAAAGAATGCTTCTATGCTTAGAGCAACGTATCCGAATTATTATATTTCTAAAAATAAAATTGAATTGACTGCCGAGATCAATGTCGATAAAATTCTTGAAGGCATTCAAAAAAAATATCAACGTCAGCCTATCAATACAATTGACGGAGTGAAAATTGAATTTGATCGCGAATGGGTTCATTTGCGTAAAAGTAACACCGAGCCAATCATTCGTATCTATGCTGAAAGCCAATCGCAAACTACTGCGCAAAATTTAGCAGAGAAAATTATCTTTGATATCAAAGATATGATCAACGAAAAAACAATGAAAAATTAATTGCACCAAGATATGTCTATGAAAATTTACCTCGACAATGCTGCTACAACTCCAATGGATCCGGAAGTTGTCAATGCTATGATTCCTGTTATGCAGAATCAATTTGGTAACCCATCATCTATTCATACATGGGGTAGAGAGGTAAAAACTGCAATTGAAAATGCAAGAAAGAATGTCGCTAAACAATTGAATGTTGCACCGGCAGAAATTTTCTTTACTAGTGGTGGCACTGAGGCAAATAATACTGCTATTTTTTGTTCTGTTCGTGATCTTGGGGTTAAACATGCTATCACTTCAAAGATTGAACATCATGCAGTGCTACATACCCTTGAAGAACTTGAGAAAGCAGGAAAGATAAAATTGAGTTTTGTAAACCTAACTGATAATGGGAACATTGATTTGAATCATTTAGAGGAACTCCTGCAAAACTCGAATGAAAAAACACTAGTTAGTTTAATGCATGCAAATAATGAAATAGGAAATTTATTACCTATAAAAGAAGTCGGTGAAATTTGCGAGAAGTATGATGCAATTTTTCATTCTGACACAGTTCAAACTATGGCACATTATGCCTTTGATCTGAAAGCTATAAAAGTACATTTCATTACTTGCGCCGCACATAAGTTCCATGGACCAAAAGGTGTAGGTTTTCTTTACATCAATAATAAAGTAAAGATCAGTCCATTTATTTTTGGTGGGGCACAAGAAAGAAATATGCGTGGTGGAACTGAAAATGTTTACGGTATCGTTGGATTATCCAAAGCACTTGAAATCGCTTACCATGATCTGGATGCTCACCAAAAGCATATTCAGGAATTAAAATCATATATGGCTGATAAGCTAAAAAATAATATTCCCGGATTAGAATTCAATGGTGATACATTAGGGAATAGTCTTTACACTGTTCTCAATGTTGCATTTCCTCCAACTGAAAACTCTGAGATGTTATTGTTCAACATGGATATAGCAGGAATAGCATGCTCAGGAGGTTCTGCCTGTAGTAGTGGAAGCAATGCCGGCTCACATGTTTTAAAAGCATTATACGGAAATGCTGATCGACCTTCGGTTCGTTTTTCTTTCAGCAAATACAATACGAAAGCAGAGATTGATATTGTCGTTGAAAAGTTAAAAGAGCTGTACGCAGCTGAAATAAGTAAATCGTAATAATGAAGAATTAAAAATGAAGAATGAAAAACGAAAACCCTCTCGTAGGAAATTGTTTGCCTACGAGAGCCATTCATTTTTCATTCTTCATTTTTCATTCTATTTCCTGTCATCAAACATCTGCTTATTCCTTTCCTGTTTTCTTTCACGGATCATTTCTAAAAGCTTACGTTTAAAATCTTCTTCGGCGCGATAGAGTTTTGCTACTTTATTCATAGGTAAAACGCGTTTGAATTGCGGATGATATTTTTTCTGAATGTCTAATTCGCTTTGACGGAATATAATTTCTGAATCAACGATCTTCTCTAATTCGGCATCTGATAATGAATCGAAATTCGACTTATCATTAAGAATGTTCTTTCTTCTTGTCTTACGAAGTTGCTCCGTTTCTTCTTGATATTTATTATATACAGGCCAGAATACTTTTGCTTCTTCGCTAGTGAGATCTAAGTAGTCAGTAAGAAAACCAATTTTCATTGCATCCACTTTTTCTTTGTTTTGGCGATTTCCCATTCCACCACCTTGAAATTGAGCAGAAGTGTTTTCAATGAATACTGTGCTAAAAATTACGAGTAATATTATTGTGTATTTTTTCATAGGTTTTTCTCTAATTGTGAAATGTCAATGTCATTATCTAAAAGATATTGATCGTATTCATCAATTGTCTTGTCATCATCTTGTGCAGCGAGGAAGTAGTCAATAAGGTCGTCATCACTCAAAGATTGAAGATATGGAGATTCACTGATTTCTTCAACTGTACATGAATCGTTATTGATTTCTATATTTTGAGTCCGGTTAAAGTAGAAATAACTTACAGCAATTATTGCAATGGAGAAAGCAACAACAGCTGTTCTTGCCGGATTAAATAGCCATTTCCAAATTGATAATTTTTGACTTCCATTCGAAATTATTCTATCGTTGATAATGGATGGCAATCCTTCAAAATAATTCGCAGGCACTTCGAAAGGTTGTACGACAGATTGTTTTTCGAAATCGGGCAAGGTTTCAATTGAACTCATTATGTTTTCAGATAAGTTCTCAAAGTAACCTTCGGGAACCTTGAAAGACTGAGTAGAATCACTTTTTTTTAGCAATTCATTCAATTTTTCGTCTGAAAATTCTTCATTTTTCATTGTATTTCTTCGATGTTATTGTTGGTGTTTGGTTTAACTGCCAAGAATGTATTTTTCTATTTTTTTAACTGCATGATGATAATTGGCCTTTAATCCACCAACTGACGTGTTCAAAATTTCAGCTATTTGCTCATATTTCATACCGTCAAAGTATTTCATGTTGAATACTAGTCGTTGTTGAGGGGGTAGAGTTAAAATAGCTTGTTGCAGCTTTAATTGGATTTTATCGCCGGTAAATAATGGATCGCTTGCCAAATGATCAGCTAGTTCATGTTCTACATCATCGAATGAAATAGTGAACCGTTTCTTTTTGCTATTCAGAAAAGTGATTGATTCATTTGTTGCAATTCGATACAGCCAAGTATAAAGTTGAGAATCACTTCGAAAGCCATCTAATGCTTTCCAGACTTTAATAAAAACGTTTTGAATTATATCATTTGAATCATCATGATCGATCACAATTCGACGGATATGCCAATACAATCGTTGCTGATATTTTTTCATCAACAAGTTGAATGCATAATGCTTGCTTCCTTCTTCACGGAATTTTTCGAGGAGCTCTTGATCACTGAATTCTTCAGTCATAGATAAATTTTAGCTCCGGAATTTCGATCAGGAATGAATCATTTGACTTTTACGACTCATTACTTTCTCTACTGCCAGAACGATGTTTTCAGCTTCTAAGCCGTATTTTTTCATCAATTGTTCCGGAGTTCCACTTTCACCAAATGAATCATTTATTCCAACAAACTCTTGAGGAATAGGATGGTGCTGGCTCAATATATGCGAAATAGCATCTCCTAATCCTCCGGCAATTTGATGCTCTTCAGCAGTTACTACACATTGTGTTTTCCGGACGCTCTTTAGGACAGCCTCAATATCCAATGGTTTAATCGTATGAATATTTATGATTTCTGCATCAATCCCTTTTGCTGCTAATAGTTCTCCGGCTTCAATTGCTTTCCAAACTAAATGTCCTGTAGCAAAAATTGAAACATCTGCACCTTCATTGAAAATAACTGCTTTGCCAATTTCAAATTTTTGATCAGCAGGAGTGAAGACAGGAACAACAGGGCGACCGAAACGAAGATAAACTGGACCTTCATGTTGAGCAATTGCAAGCGTTGCAGCTTTTGTTTGATTATAATCGCAAGGATTAATGACGGTCATGCCCGGTAACATTCTCATCATTCCAATATCTTCAAGAATTTGATGCGTTGCACCATCTTCACCTAATGTTATTCCGGCATGTGAAGCACAAATTTTTACATTCTTTCCTGAGTAAGCAATACTCTGACGAATTTGATCATAAACACGACCAGTCGAAAAATTTGCAAACGTTCCTGTGAATGGAATTTTTCCACCGATTGTTAGTCCGGCAGCAATTCCCATCATGTTCGCTTCAGCAATTCCAATTTGAAAAAATCGTTCAGGAAATTCTTTTTCGAAAGCATCCATTTTAAGTGAGCCTGTAAGATCTGCACAAAGGGCAACTACATTCGGATTACTTCTTCCTAATTCAACAAGTCCTGCTCCAAAACCTGAACGGGTATCTTTTTTTTCTGTGTAAGTATATTTTTTCATGGAATATGATTTTACTTTTTTTATCTAATTTAGTGGAACAATACTTGATTCTCCGGATACAACAGAGAATTCTTTTTCAATTGTATAAATACTTTCTCTTGAATTTTTCGGTCTATAAACAACTTTATATTTTCCTGGTTGAAGAATGATCGTTTGTTTTGTCAAATCATTATTCAAATTAATGACCCATTTCAAAAGTGACCGATCGTAAGTGTAAATACTTCCATAACCTTGGTTGTTGGTTAGCAATGTCACAATTCCAGGATGAGGGATACTTACAGTGGTTGTTTTACTCTGAGAAACATCTACATTCTCTAAATTAATTCTTGGAGTCGTAAGAATTTCAAGATCATATTTTCCAACAATATATTTCTCGGTAAAATTTTCATCTTGTAAATTCAATGTTTGCATTAGTCCATGTTGACGAACAATGAACTGAACTTTTTTGTATTCGCTTCTCCCATCAAATTTTACGATCAGTTCACCTTGTGGAGCATCTATTCCAATAATCGTGTGTTTACCCGGAACTAGGATTATTGAGTCTTTTGAAACAGGAGGGAGGGTGTGAGCTACGATTTTATATATTGGTAACGGATCAATTACTAATGTGTCCGGATTACCTTTTGAATTTAATGTGTGAATGAAATTATATTTATCCTGTCCGGTGAATTTATCATAGAACGTCATATTCACATTCGTTTCTGTCGGGTTTCGATTGATGTCAAGTAAATTTACTTGAAGCGTCGTGTTATTTAACGCCTGTGATATAACGATATTCAACGCATCTCTGAACATACTTTCATTCGTTGCATCAAAATATCTTCCAACACATTCAAACGTTTTCTTTAATGATTCATCAAGTCCTAGTCCAATTACAAATGGTTTTAAGAAAATTCCTTTTTTCTGCAATGCTTGTGAAATTGCACAGGGATCACCACCGCATTCTTCAATACCATCAGTAATAAGGATAATAATATTTCTCGACGGACTTTGTGGGAAATCGTTGCCACATAATTCAAGTGACTTTGCAATCGGTGTTGTTCCACGTGGAATCACATCTTTTAATACTTGTTGTATTGTAGAAATATTTCCTTTTGAAAATGGAACTTCCAATCTGCTGTCATCGCAATCTTGCGGTGGAAAATTCTTCTGATGCCCATAGACACGTAATGCTAATTCCAAGTTATTTACATACCGAAGACTGTCCATTAACTGCTTCATGAGAAGTTTTGCAACGTCGATCTTTGCACCACTTTGCCATCTTCCATACATCGATTGTGAAGCATCGAAGAGAAATTCAATTCGCGTTAACTGAGGTGTTTCGTTTTTTTTGTTTTGTGCATTCAAATTCAGATTGCATACCAGCAAAAACGAAAACAGAAATAATGTAAGATTTGATTTACTTGTTTTGATAAGATCTTCTTTTGAATAATTGAATTTTAGAAATCACCAAGTGTTTCTTCCAATTGTGCTAGTGCTTTTTCTGTTTGCTCAGCATTAGGTGCAATGCCATGCCATTTGTGTGAACCCATCATAAAGTCAACACCTGCACCCATTTCAGTTTTCATCAATATTGCAATTGGCTTTCCTTTTCCTGTAAGTGATTTTGCTTTTTCTAATACTTGAACAGTATCTTCCATATTATTTCCATCCATCGATAAAACTGTCCAGCCGAAACTTTCGAACTTTGGACGAAGATCACCATAAGGCAAAACATGTTCAACAGAACCATCGATTTGCTGCAAGTTAACGTCAACAGTTGCTATGATATTGTCGACTTTTTTAGCACCGGCATACATAATTGCTTCCCAATTTTGACCTTCCTGCATTTCACCATCGCCACAAAGACAATAAACTAGTTTGTCATCCTTCAATAAGCGTTTCGATAATGCTGCTCCAATTGATACACTTAATCCTTGTCCAAGTGATCCACTTGCAACTCTCACGCCCGGTAAATGTTCGTGCGTTGTAGGATGCCCTTGAAGTCGGGAATTTATTTTTCGGAATGTACTTAATTCGCTAACTGGAAAATAACCTGATCTTGAAAGAACACTATAGAAAACAGGAGAGATATGACCATTGCTCAAAAAGAAAAGATCTTCACCATTTCCATCCATATTGAACTTTTCAGGTTTGATCGTCATTTGACGAAAATAAAGCGCCACCAAAAAATCTGCGCAGCCTAAAGAACCACCCGGATGTCCGGAGCTCGATTGGTTAACTTGGCGGACAATATCTCTTCTAACTTGAGAAGCGATTTTTTCGAGTTCTTTTACAGTTTTCATGGCTTTATTTAAGAAATGATAATTCGTTAAAAGTACATGAATCCCCTCTAAAAAGGACACATCAAAATCCCTTTTTTAGAGGAAATATTAACAAAAAGCTATACACGGTGTCAGTAAAAAACTCAATTAATTGTGCTAAAAATCAAAGTAATCATCGAGAGCTCTTCTTTCGTGTTTCGTAGGTCGGCCTGTACCCGGATCGCGATACATGCTGATTCGTGAGATTCTTGTTTTAAAGGCCTCTATGTCGGCTAAAGGTGTTAGTTCTTCATAAAATTCAGGGACTAATTTTGCAGCCATTCTATTGGGTGTGATTTGAAGCACTTTTAAAGTTCTTGTTAGTCCTGTTCTTTTTACGGAAACAATATCGCCAATCTTGACTATTCGAGAGGCTTTAGCAGATTGGTCGTTGATCAGAATCTTCCCTTGATCGCAAGCAGTTGTTGCAATGGAACGAGTTTTATATTGTCGAACAGCCCAGAGCCATTTATCCAATCGAACTTTTGTATCCTCTTTTTCCATAACACAAATATAGAAACAAACACTGAATGGTAAGGGAGCTTTATGAAATCGCAAATTGTGTAAAAAATAAAAGTTACTTTTGCGTTGAAGAAAACAAGAGTTTATATATGCTACAAGAAGAATACAATAAAAAATTTGCTCGTCGATTCGTAATAGTTTCGTTACTAATTTGTCTTATTTTATTTTACACAACACTTTCAATATTTTTAGATGGCTTTCTTGGATCAATTATTTTATATATCCTTTTCAGACCATTGATGCGTCGATTAGTTACTATTAAGAAATGGAAAAAAGGATTGGCTGCGACAGCAATACTTTTTATATCCTTTTTCATTGTCTTAATTCCGGTTTACCTTATAGGGTCTTTGATCCTTCCGCGTATCTATATGCTTTTTTCAAATGGATCGTTTACTATGGCTGCATTGCAAAAGGCAGACAACCAATTACAAAATTTAATTGGATTTCAATTGTTAACGCCTGAAAATCTGGCTTCACTTCAAAGTGGTGCAACCGATTTCATTACAAATTTTCTCGGGGCCTCATTAAATATTCTGACTGATCTCGTTTTGCTGTACTTGTTTTTCTATTACATGCTTATCAATACCGGAAAAATAGAAAAGTATCTAGAGGAGATTATTCCATTTACTCCTGAAAAAATGGATCGCTTTTCGGAAGAGTTAGAAGCTCAGACTAAAAGTAATGCAATTGGAATTCCATTGTTGGCCGTTTGTCAGGGGTTATTTGCTGCTATAGGATATTGGATCTTTGGTGTACAAGAACCTTTTTTCTGGGGACTCATGACAGGCTTCTTTTCATTGTTGCCAATGGTAGGTTCTGCATTGATATGGATACCGGCAGGAATTTTTAAATTATCGGAAGGCTCGACTTGGCAAGGAGTTGGGATAATTTTATATGGGATTTTCGTGATTGGATTGGTCGATAATGTTTTTCGGATGTTCTTTCAGAAAAAATTTGCTGACATACATCCTTTGGTCACTATTTTAGGAGTTATCATCGGAATACAATTATTTGGCGTTCCCGGATTAATATTCGGTCCATTGCTGATCAGCTACTTTGTTCTCTTACTAAAAATATTCAAAGAGGAATTTTTAAAAATTTAATTTTTAAAAATATCTCCTTTAACTTTTGGCCTTTTATCTTCTAACCATGAAAAACCTTTTAATCGAAGTTCGCTTATTGCAAGTTCTTTAATCGGGTAGAGGGTACCATCAGGTTGATTAAGTAATGAAATTCCTTTTACTTTATTCTCGTCGACATAAATAGTCAGATCGCTACAATCAGCACGATTGACACCAAAGTTTTTGTCGTTTTTATTTTTAGCATAATAAATAGTCTGACCATTTCCTGTTACATCAATTCTGTAAAGTTTATTGTCATTGAGAGAGCCTACCATGTTTTTACCTCTGATCTGATTGAATCCCATTGAATCAATTATCTGAATTGAATTGCTATCAGCTTTAGAAGCAATAAAAGAATTGCCCGTTAAATAAATAAATGTGATCGCTGAATTGGCTGTTTGAAGAGTGATACTATCTGCGAATAATTGATTACTACCGGACCAGATCACAGGCGAAGTGAATAATCTTATGGTTGAATCTACTGAAAGATAAACAAGTGAATCGCACGAACCTTGAAGATCATCTTTGAATAATTTCACATGATGAAAAGCATAAATATTTTTTTTCTTGTTCGTTGTATCGGCTTTTTGCGCGCCAATTGCCATTAATGTATCACCATGCAAAAATAGGGAGTCGCCATCAACGATTTGCGTCATCATAGCATTACCGGTAACAAAACTACTATCGGTGATCTCATGATATTCTCCATAATTTCCACTTATAATAATTTGATTAACGGTGTCTGTTATAGAAACATTTCCAAATACTTTTCCTAACCCTTTTATGCGATCATAATAAACAGAATCGCCTTTCAGTCTTTGTTCTTTCGTTTGTAAGTAAGAATTCTTATTAAAGTTAGATTTTTGATTTTCTGTATTGTACCATCCACTTTCACAATAGATCAAATTATCTTGCGATATAATTTGTGTCGGTCCAAGAAAAAATGCAGTTTTATTTGTTGTATTATATCTCAAAGTATCGCATGTCATCGTGTATTTTGGATTCACCAATTTAACATCTCTTCTGAAATATAAATCATTTGATGAACTGTAGTAATAACCTGTTTTACTTGTCAACGTATTTTGACCATCAACTATATGTGCACTATCTGAATAAGAAGCTACGTCGTTGTCAAGATTGTAATCAAGCTGTGAGGTATTTAATGTCATTCTTCGATCAGACATTACAACATTTTCAATGACATGAGCAACCTTAGAGTTTCCGTCATAATTCAATTGCTTTCCCGTAAGTGTGATACTATCACCTTGAGTAATACGAATATTATTATAAGCTTCTAATCGATTTTCATCTCGAAACAAATATGCACTGTCGCAATACATAAAAGCGTTTTGATGTTTAAAGACAACGTTTCCTATAAGTCGAGTTGCTTTAGCATTTAAAGCTTGGTCGAATTCGCTTACATCGGCATGTACGATTTCAATCTTTCCCGCTTTTTGAGAATAAGCTGAATTGTAAATTAAAAAGAAGAGTAGGCAGTAAAAGCCATGTAAAAATCTGATGAACTTCACGGTGGTGAATTTACACAAAAAGGTGCTAGAATTCGCTTAATAAAACGATAATATCTATCACCTGTTTGACATAAAATCATAAACAGTTTTACTAATGGAATTAAGAACAATTTTTAATTTCTCTTGATCTTCTCCTTTAGTCATCACAGTCAAAATATATGGTTTATTATTGGAGTAAATAATTGCAGTTTCGTGCAATTGTTGTTCAATTGGATTAAATCGCTCTCCAAATTTGTGTGCAATCATAACTCCTTCAGGAAGTGGTTTTGCCAAGCCGTCAAGAAACTTGGATTTTGTCAATAATTGCATTGCATACTCAGAATTTTTTGGTTCTAAATAAGATGAATTAAAGATCACTCGTAACATTCTGCTGCATTCCGGCGATGTGATTGGAAAGTCTGCTTGTCCCTTTTCAGGCGTGGCAAGGTTTAAAGATTGAATCAGATCAAAATATGTATTCATATTTATAGTCTGATTTAATAAAACAGTTGCATCATTATCTGAATCAATGATCATCGCTTCAAGTAATTCTTTTATTGTATAATATCGACCGGAAGCAAGTTGCTTTGATATAATTTTTTGTTGGGGCATTTCACTATAATGCGCTTTAAATTCAAGCCTTTGATTAAGTAGCTCTGGATTTCGTTCAGAGTCCTTTAAGTAAGCAAGTAATGTCGCTACTTTCATCATGCTTCCCGGACTGAATTGCTCAGTCGGATTAATTGAAAACCATTTGCCTTGCTCAAAATCACGGACATATACAGATGCAGATTTTAAATCACCCTTGGTTTTCTCTGTATTGATGTAATTATTTAAAGTCAATTTAATGTTTTCAAATCCATCATCTTCGTTTAATCTATCTGCAAAGATTATTGGTCTGATATACTTATATTTAGTATTCCGATAGATACGAACTTCATTATTGTTTTTGCTTTCGATTTTCTCTATTACTTTTACAGGGTGAAGTTCCCGATAAAATAGTAATCCACCTGCTAGGAGGATAATAATGACCAATGCATAAGCAGGGACAGGTCTTGTAAGTAGTTTCATAACGTCAATTAGGGTAGAGCAATTTAGGAAAAACAACGCTTCAATTGCTTAGCCACTATCATATTTAAGTAAACATCAATTGCTATTGTGCTGAAAATCAATAATATATTTTTAGAAGTGCTTTTGCCAATTCCTTTTGGTGGAGTATTTACATATAAAGTCCCTGACGATTTTGTAGCAGAAGTATTTCCAGGAAAAAGAGTAATTGTTCCATTCGGGAAACAAAAAGTTTATTCAGCATTGATAAAAAACATTTTGCATGAGCACCCGAATCCGGATTCATTAAAAGAGATTCAATCAGTTTTGGATGATGCACCATTGGTAAACGATTATCAGTTCAAATTGTGGGAATGGATGTCGGAGTACTATATGTGTTCACAAGGCGAAGTAATGAATAGCGCTTTGCCTTCTGCATTGAAACTTGCCAGTGAGACAAAGGTGATACTTTCGACTGATGCAGATTTAGAAAGTGAGGACTTGACAGCAAATGAAGAAATATTGATCTCTGCACTTTCGAAGAATCATGAAATGACAATCGAAGAGATTGCTAAACTTCTCAAGAAAACAAGTGTTCATCAAATATTAAAAAAAGCAGTTGAAAAAAAACTTGTCGTTATAAGTGAAGAATTAAATGCTCGTTATAAACCTAAACTTGAAGCAAGAATTCGTTTAGCAGAAAATTATAAGAGCGATGTTGAAATGGAAAATTTATTTCAACAATTAGAGGAAGATTCACGCAAAAAGAAACAACAGGAAGTATTAATGATCTTCTTGAAATTTTTATTTGATGAACCCAATAGAGATTCAGTAAAAAAATCTTTGATTCTTTCTTATCCTGAAATTTCAAAAAGTTCATTACAAACACTAATTTCTAATGGAGTATTGGTTGAGTTTAGTGTTCAAGTAGACCGTATTCCTGATGCTTCAGATGATGTGATTCCACCTGCTGCATTATCTACTATTCAACAAACGGCATTAAAAGAGATTCAAATTTCTTTCGAAAAACATGACGTAACTTTATTGCATGGTGTGACATCAAGTGGGAAGACAGAATTATACATCCATCTCATTGAAGAAGCTGTTAAACAAGGCAAACAAGTTTTGTATCTCTTGCCGGAAATTGCATTGACTACGCAAATCATTACCCGACTTCAAAAACATTTCGGTAAAAGTGTTGGAGTATATCATAGTCGTTATACTGGCAATGAAAGAGTAGAAGTGTGGAACCACGTCTTGAATTTTAATCCTTTGATAAAAGGAAAACATTCGCAAATAATTTTGGGTGCGCGGTCTGCTTTGTTTCTCCCTTACTCAAATCTTGGTTTGATCATAGTTGATGAGGAACATGATTCTAGTTACAAGCAAAACGATCCGGCTCCGAGATATAATGGAAGGGATACAGCAATTGTGCTTGCGAAAATTCATGGAGCAAAAACTATTCTTGGTTCAGCAACCCCTGCATTAGAAAGTTATTACAATGCGGAGAATGATCGCTACGGAAAAGTTGAGTTAAATGCGCGACATGGCGGAGTTGAAATGCCGGAGATTGTTGTTGCTGATATGGCGGAAGCACGGAAAAAGAAGTTGATGAAATCGATCTTTACTCCGGCTTTATTAGACAGCATTCGTGAAGCGTTGCAAAATAAAGAACAAGTCATTCTCTTTCAGAATCGACGTGGATTTTCTCCTTTCATTGAATGTCGTCAATGTAATTGGATCCCGCATTGTAAAAATTGCAGCGTCACACTTACATATCATAAAAATAGTAAAGCACTGAAATGCCATTACTGTGGTTACTTGGAAAATCTTCCTGCATTCTGTCCAAATTGTTCTGATTATCATTTGGAAGAAAAAGGTTTTGGTACAGAAAAAATTGAAGAAGAAATTTCAATCTTTTTTCCTGAAGCACGAATTGCAAGAATGGATTTAGATGCAACTCGCACAAGGTCGTCTTTTATGAAGCTTATCACTGAATTTGAGGACCGACAAATTGATATTATTGTTGGAACGCAAATGGTGACGAAGGGACTCGACTTTGACAACGTAAGTACAGTTGGAATTATCAATGCCGATCAGCTTCTGAACTTTCCGGATTTTCGAGCATTCGAAAGAAGTTTTCAATTGATGCTACAAGTAAGTGGAAGATCAGGCAGAAAATTAAAGCGCGGTAAAGTCATCATTCAAACTACGCAACCAAATCACTGGGTAATAATTGAAGTGGTAAGAAATAACTACAAGGGTTTTTATGTTCGCGATCTGCATGAAAGAAATCGTTTTGGATATCCGCCTCATAGTAGGCTAATCGAAATTAACATGCGGCACAAAGAATTGGAACTAATTCAAGATGCGAGTAATCACTTCGGAATTCTATTGAGAGAAAGTTTAGGACAAAGACTTACCGGTCCACATTTACCTATCGTTTCCAGAATAAGAAATCAATATTATCGAAGCTTTGTAATAAAAATTGAAAGAAGTGAAAGCGCATCAGAAATAAAACAATTGATCAAAGTGGCTATGACGCGGTTTTATTCTAATAAAGTTTATCATGGGGTGCAGATTATTCCTGACGTGGATCCGCAATAACAATGAAGAACGAAGAACGAAGAACGAAGAATGAAGAATGAAGAATGAAGAATGAAGAATGAAAAATGAGGTGTCGTTCATTTTTCATTTTTCATTTTTCATTACTTACGGATTAGTTCGAGATAGCCATGTAGCTGCCCCGATTTCGTATCCATGATCCAATAGTAAACTCCTTCGGAACATTCTGTTCCGCCGTCTGTACGACCATCCCATTTGAAGTAAGGATTATTTGACTCGTACATTTTTTTACCCCAACGATTGAAGATAATGATTCTAAATTGATCGTAATAACATAATGCTTTCATTTCATAGAAGTCATTGACGTTATCACCATTTGGTGTAAAGACGTTTGGAATACTATCGATGATGTCAAGACAAGGGCAATAATCAACTCGAACAGAATCGTATGCCGCGCAACCTAAAGATCCATACCCAACTGCAACAGTATAATACTGGCTTTGACCTGAAGTAACTAATGTAAATGCTGAATCGGTACCGAGGATAGGAGTTACAAATGCAGATGGAGACCAATTGTATGTATAAGGACCAAATGATTGGTTTGAAACAGAAACAGCTACAGAAGTCTGCCCGCCATCTGTAATACACAATAAACTTGAGTCAATATCTGCAAAAATAAGTGTAGTAACGTTAATACTGTCTGTAATTGGTGTTGGTATGTAACAGAAATCATTTGTTAATTGAAAGCCAAGATAAAATTGAGGAGTATAAACATCAGCGTTATAATATGTATGGCTTAAATTTAATTGTGTTGTTCCGGCATCAACAACTCCGTCATCGAAATCCCATGAATATGTAGTTGCTCCTGTAGCTACTCCTGTGAAGTTTACAGTAAGAGGAGAACAACCCGTATTTGGACTAAAACTGAATGAGCCTGTTGGACCTGCAACAACAACAGCTCCAACTTGAGTTGAAGTATCTGAACATCCGTAAAGGTTAGAAACTATTAATGTTACGTCGTAGTTTCCCGCAGGTACATTGTAATTATAATGGTAATTTGGTAGAGTCCATACAGGATCTGTTGTTACACCAACTAGGTTCCAATTGTAATTGGTTACATATTGAGTTGAGTCGATATGAAAATCGGCAATAACTAAAGCTTTTTTAATTCCATTCTCTGATACACAGCTATCTACAGTTGTTACTGTAAATACAGCCGGTGTTGTGTATATATTAATATTTTGAGTGATAGAATCGCGACAACCATTTGCATCAACTATTAATAAGTAAACAGGATATAATCCATTAGAAGTAAAACTGTGATTTGTGTTATTTGAACCTACTACTGAAACCGGAGTAGTTCCATCACCAAAATCCCAAGTATAAGTTGCGGGACTTGCAGCTGCACCAGAGCCTGCTGAGAATAATGTATTAACAGTTCTACATCCACTAGTGTCTGATAATGCAATTGAAGCTGAAGGTTGGGATGAACTGATATAATTTGGTTGAGTAAGTGTATCTATACAACCATTTACATCTGTTACAATTAGTCTAATTGTATACGTTCCGGTGCCAGTATAAGGGTGCGATGCCGTTCCGGTAGTTGTTGTTTCAACATTACCATCGCCATAGCTCCAAACCCATTGGTTGATTGCCCCGCCCTCAGGTATTGATGCATCAGTAAATGTGACATTAATAGGAGCACAGCCACCAAGTGGATTTGCAGTAAATGCTGCAGTTGGCCCAAGAATATGTACTTGTTGAGTTTGTGTTACAACACAACCATTCAAGTCTGTTACATTCAATGTTGCAGTATAGAATCCAGGTCGGTTGTAAAAGTGCAAAGTATCTGGAGTAATTGAAGTATCACGAACTCCCGCTATTCCTTCTCCGAATGTCCATTGTAAAGTTGAGATATCAGCAGAACCTGCAGAAGAAAATGAAATTGAATTTCCACTACAAACAGAAGTAGGACTTGCAGTAATCACTGCAGTTGCTACTCTAATTTGAACAGGTAAAATTGTATCGACAGTACAGCCGGTAACTGTACTTGTTGCTGTTAATGTAACATTGTAATCACCTGATCCGGGAAAGGTATGAGTTGGACTTACTGTTGCTTCTGTTGGAGAACCATCACCGAAATTCCATACATAACTAGTTGCACCACCACTTAAATTTGTGAAAGGCACTGTCAATGGTGTTGCACAATTATTTACAAAAGAGAAAACAGGAATCGGACCATTTACAACAATCAAATCTGCAATTGTGGTGTCGTCAGGACATCCATTATAATAGGCAATTAAAGTTACATCAAATGGATCTGCAATTGTTGATGTATCGATATTGTATTCGTGACTTGGATTTTGAGATTTTGTCCCACCGCCATCACCAAACGACCATGACCAACCGGTAACCGGTGATGGTGTAAGATCCGTGAATTGAACATTATTTTGGAAGCATACAGTAAGCGGAGTTGCAGAGAAATTTGCAACTGGTTCTGTACCTACCCGAATGAAACCGGGTTGAGTAAGAGTTGCTGTACAACCATCACTTGTTGTGATCGTCAAGGTAACATCAAAAATACCTACCGTATTAAATTGATGTGAAATTAATCCGGCTGTTCCAACAATATTACCCGTACCGTCGCCAAAATTCCAAACGTAACTTGTAATATTTGGATTTGCCGGTGAAGTAACAAATGGGAAAAAATTAAACGTAGAACCAACACAACCACTGTCCGGTTGTGTGAAATTTACAGTAGGAGCAATAACTTGTATTAACTGAATTCTATTAATTGAATCTGTACATCCATTAATGTCGACTACAACTAATTTTACATCATAAATGCCGAATGAGTTATAGGTGTGTGTTGGGTTCTGTATGTTCGAAGTATTTGCAGCACCACTTGAAGGATCTCCAAATGTCCAATTCCATGCAGTGATGTTTGGAACAGATTCAGTGAATGTCGCAGTGAAAGGTATCGAACATGAATTGAAATCTGCTACAGAAAATTGTGCAAGCGGATTTGGGTGCACTAAAATTGTCATTGTTTGTGAACTAGTACATGCACCTGATGTTACAGTTAATGTTACAGTATAAGTTCCATCGGTTGTATAAAAATGTGATGGATTAGGAAGAGTAGAAAAGTTATTTGCACCACTACTTGGGTTACCAAAATTCCAGGCCAAAGTTGCATTTGCAGGTATTGATGTATTTGTAAAATTAACAGCTGTAAATCTGCAAATGGTAGAGTCATCAGCAGTAAATGATGCCGTAGGTGGGAAAAGATCAATTGTCATTGTATCCGTCGCACTACAACCAGTTACTCCTGCAACCAATGTAACTAAATAACTTCCGCTCGTAGCATAACTATGAGATGGTCCTGCTAAGGTTGATGTGTTACTTGCACCACTTGCAGGATCACCAAAATTCCAATTGAAATCTGTTGTATTAGTTGAAGTATTATTGAAAGTAATTGTTGCGGGCAATGCACAAGATGAAAGTGCGGCAGGAGTAAAATTTGCAGTTGGTGTCGGATAAGTATACACATTACCACTGATTGTACTATTACAACCATTAACATCAATGATAAAAAGATTGGGTGAAAAAACCTTTAATATAGAAGTTGAGTTATTAAAGGCATGAACAATTGAAGCATTTCCTGTAACCGGTGGATTACCATCATTGAATGTCCAAGTATAATCAGTGATTGCTCCATCACCAGGAGTAGATGTACTTGTTAAGGTAATTGGTGTTCCCGAACAAGCAGTATCCGGAACCGCTGTAAAACTTGCTATTGGCCCTGCAAAAACTGTAATGAAATTCGTTTTCACAATAGATGAACCAGAGGCACCAACAGTTAGTGTTACCGTGTATTGACCCGGAGTAGCGTAACTATGAGATGGTGTTTGCAATGTAGAATTTGCAGTACCATCACCAAAATTCCAATCCCACGATGTAGGACCTCCAGTCGATAAATCGCTAAATGTAACTACAAGAGGTGCACAACCAGATTTCGGTGCAGCATCAAGGTTTGCTACTTGCGCACGGCTTTCCGTCGCAAACATTATTAAAAAAGCAAGGACAAAAAATGTTCTCGAGTAAATTAAATTCATGATAAATGAGGGTTAGTTTTTGAGACGTTTCAAATGTAAAAGAAAAATTCAAAACGGCCTTATTTTTGGCCAAAAAACTAACAAAATTCTATTGAAATGCCTTTTTTAGGGTGTTAAATTGCTTTTCATGTTATCATTCAATTTTTAACATTTTTGGAGCCATCGTCGAATCATTTTTTCCTTTTCTTGTCATCGATGTGTGTAAAGTTGTTACTATAATTTCACCATTTGATGTCAATTCATCTTGGTATTTCGCTAAAATGCAGTCTTATTGATGAACTGTAAATTCAAATCAATTTATAAGAAGGTAATTATTAAACTGTGTTTTCTTAATATCTATCTTCTTACTATTCATAGTCTTATCCATTAGAATGAGAAAAAAAATAATTGCCGGTAATTGGAAAATGAATCTCTCCTTTGCTGAAGCGATGGCGCTTGCAGATAATTTGCTCGATGAAAATAAAAACATTGAAGATGTTGAAGTCATACTTGCTTCTCCTTTCATTTTTCTACACCCATTGATCAATAGAATTCAAAGTAATCCGAACTTTTCAATTGCCGGACAAAATTGTTCCGACAAAGTCAAAGGAGCCTTTACCGGTGAGATTGCTGCCTCAATGTTGGCATCAATTGGGGTTGAACATGTTATTCTCGGACATTCTGAGCGCCGACAGTTTTACAACGAATCAAATTCTATGATTGCTGCAAAAGTGGATCGGGCTTTAGAAAATGGAATTTCGCCAATCTTCTGTTGCGGTGAACTACTTGCTCAAAGAAACAGCGGTGAACATTTTGATGTTGTGAAGAAACAATTAGAAGAATCTCTCTTTCATTTAACAGCAAATCAAATTGATGATTGTCTTATTGCTTATGAACCGGTGTGGGCAATTGGTACAGGCGTTACTGCTACTACTCAGCAAGCCCAAGAAATGCATGAGTTCATAAGAAACACGATCACTGAGAAATATTCAAAAAGCATTTCAGAAGAGATCTCTATTCTTTATGGCGGAAGTGTTACTCCGGCAAATGCAAGTGATCTATTTGATGGAGATGATATCGATGGAGCACTTGTTGGTGGAGCTTCTCTGAAAGAAAAAGATTTTTCAGAAATAATAAAAGCAATGGTTGCGAAAAATTAGTAAACGATGAATTACATTGAAATAAATTTTACGAATTCTCCTGAACTGAATGATGTTATTCTAGCCTTTCTGAGTGACACCGATTTTGAAATGTTTGAAGAAAAAGAGAACGGACTAAGCGCATATATACCCGAAAACAAATTTGACGAAATTGATTTGAATGAATTGATCACTCAAATTCCGGGAAATGAGAATATACGTTTTGATGTTTCGTTGATTAAAGGAAGAAACTGGAATAAAGAATGGGAAAGTAATTTTGAACCGGTCTTAATTTCTGAGAGAGTTTTTATCAGAGCTCCTTTTCATGAAGTAAATAAAGCAATTCCTTATGAGATTATCATTGAACCTAAAATGTCTTTTGGCACAGGACATCATTCAACTACTGCATTGATGATCGAATTAATGCTTGATGCAGATCTGAAAAATAAATCTGTACTTGATATGGGTTGTGGTAGTGGAGTATTGGCTATTCTAGCACATAAACTTGGAGCAAATAATATTCTTGCTGTAGATTTCGATGAATGGGCATATGAAAATACAATTGAAAATTGCCAAAGAAATAATACAAGTTCAATTGAAGTACGCAAAGGAAATGTTAGTCAGATCAGTGGTCGAAAATTTGATGTCGTTTTGGCAAATATAAATCGAAATATTCTACTTGCAGATACAATAGAATATTCAAAGTGCTTAAATGAATATGGAATATTAATGCAAAGTGGATTTTTAATTGAAGATGAAAGTGTTCTTATAAAAAATGCTGAAACCTTCGGATTAAAACATGTGCTTTCTGTACATGAAAATAAATGGTTAGCAATGTTGTTCTCAAAATAAGTCGTAAAAATGAAAATGATTCCAAGATATCTTTTTTTGCTTTTTTCTTTTTGCTTGTTTGGTTTGAATAGCCAGAGTCAAGCATTAAAAAACTTTACATCTGACCCGGTCAAATATTCGGAAGATATGCAAAAATTTCTTGAAGAAACGGATAAGAAAGAAGCGGGAAAGATCATGGAAGAATTTGTCGTTGTATGGAATGGCGGCAAATTCAGTCCAACACAACAGGACGTTATTTACCGGACATCAAATGCCATGCTTCGAAAAAGAATGAAGGCGTTTCCGGATTTTAAAAATTATATCATCGCATTAACTTCTTTTGCTAAGAGTAAACAAACACAACAAAGTTTTACTGCATGGCAAGCCAGCCTCGACAAACTGTTATTAATGCCGGCAAAGTTTTTTGCAAATTATATTATGACTTGCAATAATCTTTTCCGTGACAATTCATTGTATCAATCTGCCTCCACAAATTGGCACAGTGACAATGATACTTATTCTTTTGAATTCGATTCATTGCCGAAAATTGTATTTCCTGGAATGAATTTGATCTCTACTTCTAAAGGTGATTCATCTGTCATTTACAATACAAAAGGATTTTTATATCCGACTCAACAAAAATTTTATGGTTCAGGCGGAAATGTTGATTGGGTGAGAGCCGGTTGGGATAAAAACACAGTGAGTGCTAAGTTGAGCAATTATGTGATCGATGTTACGGGTAGCGATTTTTCTGCTGACTCTGCTGAATTCACTAATAAAACTTATTTCACAAAAACACTACTCGGTGTTTACAGTGATAAAATTCTTGCAAATGTTTCAGTAGAAAATGCATCTTATCCACGTTTTACTTCTTATACAAATAGTATCCAAATAAAGAATATCGTTCCTGATGTCGATTACTCAGGCGGATTTTCAATGATCGGAAATAGAATGATTGGTTCAGGAACAACTGAAGAAAATGCAAACATTATTTTTTATCGCGAGAAAAAACCTTTCTTGATACTAGGCTCGAAAAGTTTTGCGATCAGAAAAGAAAAGATCACGTCTGACAATGCATCTGTCATCATGCGATTTGATAATGATTCAACACATGATTCTATTTATCATCCAAATGTGACTTTTAAGTACATTGTTAAAGACAGAGAAATTGCATTGATCCGAGGCGAAGAAGGAAAATCGAAGAGTCCATATTTCGATTCTTATCATCAGATCGATATGTATTTTGACGGATTGTATTGGAAAATTGATGAGCCTTTGATAAATATGAAAATGATCAGCGGTGAAGGTGAAAGTAAAGCAACATTTGAATCAAGTAACTATTTCAGAAAGCTTCGGTTCTTGCGACTTCAAGGTTTAAGTCAAGTGCATCCACTTTTTTCTGTGAAAGAATATTCACTCAAGCATGACACAAAAATTATTTACACAGAAGATTTTGCCAAAGAAATGAAGTTGCCACCAACGGAAGTTCGAAATATGTTCATTCGTTTTGCCGATGAAGGATTAGTAACCTATGATGCAAGTGAAGACAATATCTTTGTGAAAGATCGATTGTTCTATTACTTGCTTGCTAATGTTGGAAAGACAGATTATGATGTAATTCAATTCGAATCCATCATCGATAAAAAACCAAATGCAACTATCAATTTGCTAAACTTTGAGATCACAATGCGAGGACTTGCCCCGATCAACTTGAGTGATTCTCAAAATGTGGTCATTTATCCGAATGATATGGAAGTAAAGATCCAGAAGAATAGAAACTTCACATTCGGCGGTAGAGTGAAAGCAGGGCGATTCGATTTCTTCGGTAAACAATTCTCATTCGATTATCAAAACTTCAAAATCAATTTGGATAATGTGGATTCATTGCGTTTGAAAGTTGAATCGAATGATCCAACGGAAGTAGATGATTACGGACGCCGTAAATTAGTTCCGGTACGAAGTGTACTTGAAAATATTACCGGTGATTTGTTAATTGACTTTCAAGGAAACAAATCCGGACTGCACGATTACCCGAAATATCCGATCTTCAATTCTAAAAAAGATTCATACGTAAATTACGACAAGTCTTTTATCCAAGACGGTGTTTATACACGTGATCGTTTTTACTTCCATTTGGATCCGTTCACAATCGATTCACTCGATAACTTCTCCAAGTCAGGGCTTCGATTCGATGGAGAATTTGTTTCTGCCGGTATTTTTCCTGACTTCAGAGATACGTTGCGTTTACAGCCGGATCTTTCACTTGGACTTACAAGAAATACCGGACCTGAAGGTTGGGTTGCATATGGTGGAAAAGGGAAGTTTACGAATAAGATTGATTTGAGTAACCAAGGATTACATGGCGATGGAACAATTGATTACTTAACATCAACATCTAAATCAAATGACTTCTTATTCTTACCGGATTCAATGAATTCAAAAGTTGAATCATTCGTCAATAAAAAAGCGACTCTTGCAAATGTTGAATTCCCTGAAGCGAAAGGAAATGGAGTTTACATTCATTGGGAGCCGCAGAAAGATGTTATGTATGTCAACAAAATGGAGTCAAATCTTTCTATGTATGAAAAACAATCGGAGCTGAACGGAAACCTTCAATTGCGACCAACCGGTATGACTGGCGATGGAATTATGACCTTTACTTCAAGCGAACTGGAATCTTATCTGTTCCGCTTCAAGAGCAACGTTTTCGATGCTGATACTTCCGATTTCAGATTAGCATCAGACAATACTGCCGCTTTAGCATTCTCGACAAAGAATGTGAATTCACATATTGATTTCATTAAACGTGTCGGAGAATTCAAATCGAATGGTGGTGGATCGTATGTAAGTTTCCCTCTCAATCAGTATATCTGCTATATCGATCAGTTCAAATGGTTCATGGATCAAGCTGAAATTGAACTTTCGTCGAATGAGAATGCTGCAAAAAATTCTACTGCTGATACTTTAGCGAGTAGTTTGAATCTTACAGGATCGGAATTTATTTCTGTAGAACCTCGGCAGGATTCCTTACAGTTCAGAGCACCATTTGCAAGATATTCTTTGAAAGATTATTTGATTAAAGCAGAAAAAGTTGCTCTTATCAGAAGTGCAGATGCATCAATTATTCCGGATAGCGGCAGAGTTGTAGTAGAACGATATGCGAAAATGCAAACGCTGAATGATGCTCGAATCATAGCAAACACTACTACAAAATATCATACGATCTATAATGCAACTGTAAATATTCTTGGAAGGAAGAAGTATGAAGGTAGCGGTGATTACGATTACATCGATGAGAATAGTGTTAAACACAATTTTCACTTTAATTCGATTTCCGTTGATACTACTTACCAAACATTTGCAGATGGAGAGTTGAATGATACGCTAGGATTTCCGATGAGTCCGGAATTCTTATTCAAAGGAAGTACTCATTTAGCAGCTGCTCAAGAGTTTTTAACTTTCTTAGGGTATGCAAAACCAAATTTCCATTGTGATAAAGTTGAACAGAATTGGATTCGTTTTAGTGGTCCTGTAAATCCATCAAATGTATCTATTCCGGTTTCTTCACCTGTCACTGATGGCGGAAGTAAATTAGCTTCGGCAGTCGCTCAAACAAGTGATTCAACCGGTATCTATGCAGCTTTCATGATGCCTAAGAGGAAACCTTCCGACCTAGAAATTATTTCGGCAGATGGAGTTTTGTTTTATGATAAAGCAACTTCCCAATTCAGAATTACTACGACAGAAAAACTTGAGAAACCCGGTTCAGCAGGGAATTTCCTAAGTCTTGACGATAAAAAATGCATGGTCTACGGTGAAGGCAAGTTGAATTTCGGTTCAGATCTTGGTCAGTTGAAATTGGAAACAGTTGGAACTGTATTGAACAATTTGAATAATGACAGTACATCATTCGACATACTTGCAGCAATTGATTTCTTTTTTAACGAAGATGCAATGAAGATAATGACAGAACAGCTTTCGACAAATGCATCGTTGAAGGCTACACAGGATGTTGGACGACAAACGTATGAACGAGGTCTGACGGAAGTTGCAGGAAAAGAAAAGGCCGATAAAATGATCGCTGAATTGAATCTTTACGGTTCCTTCAAAAAAATTCCTGAGGAGTTAAGACATACTTTCTTCATAACAGAATTGAAGATGACATGGAATAATGAAAGTAGAAGTTATCGTTCAGTAGGACCAATTGGCATTGGAAATATGGATAAGACCAATGTGAATCGTCGTGTGAATGGTATTGTTGAGATCATACATAAGAAAACCGGTGATGCTTTGAACATCTATTTAGAACCTGAAAGTCAGCAGTGGTATTACTTCAGTTATACACGAGGTTTGCTTCAGGCAATTTCATCAAATGCAAGTTTCAACGATGCAATTACTAAAGTAAAGCCTGACAAGAGGATTAACAAAATGAAGGATAAACCTGATTTTGAATACATGTTGTCGACCGATAGAGCCGTAAAAAACTTCCTTCGTAAAATGCAACCTGTTCAGGAGGAGGGAGAAAAATAACGATGGTTGATAAATATCAACTTTATAGTTAAGATTGCGGTCTGAAAATGACGAATTTTCAGACCGCAATTTAAAAACAGACTGATTGCTCACATTTGCAAACATTTTTGGCCTTCTTATAGGCTACTTGGTAGGTAGTATTCCTTCGGCCGTTTGGGTTGGGAGAACGTTCTACGGAATTGATGTACGTGAATACGGCAGTGGAAATGCAGGAGCAACCAACACTTTCAGAGTACTTGGGAAAAAGCCCGGAATTGCAGTACTTATAATGGATGTGTTAAAGGGTTTTTTCGCTGTGAAACTCGCATACATTTTAGGTGATTACGATTCACATTCTCCCGAATTTATCGATTTTGAATTAGCACTTGCTGTCTGCGGATTGCTTGGTCACATTTTTCCTGTTTATGTTGGATTCAGAGGTGGTAAAGGAGTAGCAACCATGCTTGGAATTCTAGTTGCCATTCATCCACAAGCAGCTCTTGCTTGTGCATTGGTCTTTATCATTACTTTGTTCTTTACAGGTTATGTAAGTTTAAGTAGTATGGCAGCCGGAATAACATTTCCAATTGTCATCATGGTTTTCTATAGTACAAATTCAAGTATCAATATTTTTTCACTAGCAGTTGCAATCCTAATTTTAGTGACGCACCAACGAAATATAGAAAGGATCATTAACAAGGAGGAGTCGCAGGTGAAGTGGTATAAAAAACGCTTTTAAAATAAATGAAAAATGAAAAATGAAGAATGGCGTATTAGTAATCAATTTGCTATAAAACTATTTTTCATTTTTCATTCTTCATTTTTCATTAATCCTCGAGCAGTTCCGCCTAAGGCCTTCCTCAACATTAAATTTCGGATTTAGCTCTTTTGCTTTTGTGTAATCTTGACAAGCTCTCCAATGTCTTCCTACATATGAAATGGCTAATGCTCTTTGCAGATAAGCGTTCGCGAAATTCGGATTCAATTTTATTGCTCGATCGAAATCTTTGACCGAATTATAAGCTATATCTGAATTCAATTCCAGTCTCGTAAGTTTGAAGTATCCTCGATCAAAATATACATTGGCATCATCAGGATAGATATCAAGACTTTCGTTGTAAAGACTCAGTGCTTTGTCATTATCCTTATTTTTCTGAGCTTCTTTCGCTTCTAGATAAAGTTTGTTTGCCTTGATTTTATCCGGTGATTTTGATTTGTATCGATCAATGTACATATCAGCAACATCACTATACAGTTCAGTATATTTTCTTCTAACGTAATCTTCATAATAACTAGCTTTGAAAAAATTATGATACATCCTAGGTGTCATAAATGCTGCGCTGCTAAGGAGAAAACTCGCAATGATCAAAATAGTGATTTGAGTCCATCCATATTCACTTTTTATTATGTAAAAGATTGAAAAGATGATCCAAAGAATCCAAATTTCCAGCGCAAAATGGAGTGGTGGAATCCAATACTGAAGTTGAGCTAAGGCGATGAGAAAGAAAGTGGATAAAAAAGATGCAAGAAGTAATTGCAATCTATTGTTATGATCATTTGTAAAAGAACTTCGAATTAATTCAACAGAAAGTAAAATAACGGCAGGCAATGTTAGCAATACACTCAATCCGATCCCGCATTTCTTTAGGATAAGTCCGAGAATAAAAGCCGCAATTAGTATTTTCCTCCTGGTAGTTCTTTTCATTCCTTGCGAAAATAATATTCGTAACGCTTTAACCGAAATTTATTTCATCTTTTCAACGTTAATTTTGTTAAGAACAATACTTGACTTCAATAAAGTCGATGAAACTGAGCAGTATTTTTACGAAACTGACCAAATTGTTTATCAATGAAATTTACCCGAATTAACTGTGTTTTATTGATTGTGATTTTCGGATCATTTGTCAAATCGACATTTGCACAAAAACTTCCGCCATTCATAACTCCTCAAGCGGAAGCTTGGGCCGACTCTGTTTTGAGAACACTTACTCCAGATGAACGTATTTCTCAATTGATCATGGTTGCAGCATGGAGTAATAAAGACTCTGTGCATATCAAAGAAATTCGTAAGCTGATCAAAGATTGGGGAATTGGAGGTGTATGCTTTTTTCAAGGTGGTCCGGTTAGAGAAGCATTGCTTACAAACGATTACCAAGCGATTTCAAAAGTTCCATTGATGGTTAGTATGGATGCAGAATGGGGGTTGGCGATGCGAATTGATAGCACCGTTCGTTTTCCCAGACAAATGTCTTTATCTGCAATTCGTGATACAGCATTGATCTATGAAATGGGAAAAGAGATCGCTCGTGAATGTAAGCTCGTTGGTATTCATGTGAATTTCGCTCCCGATGCCGATGTGAATAATAATCCGCTTAATCCTGTGATTGGTAGCAGATCTTTTGGCGACAGTCCAAATGATGTCTACACTAAGTCTTTGCTTTACATGCGCGGAATGCAAGATCAAAATGTACTTGCAACCGGAAAACATTTTCCCGGTCATGGTAATGCAGATACAGATTCACATTTAGGGTTACCTGTTATTACGCAAAATCGCGCAGCATTAGATTCAGTTGAACTTCTTCCATTTAAAAAATTGATCGACGATGGAATTGGAAGTATGATGGTTGCACATTTGAATGTTCCTGCTTTGGATTCTACTTTCGGAATTCCATCAACACTTTCATCGAGTATCGTTACCGGATTACTTAAAAAAGAAATGGGTTTCAAAGGATTGATCTTTACTGATGCACTTAATATGAAAGCTGTGAGTTCGTGTTATAAACCCGGTATCGTCGATAAACTTGCTCTGCTTAGTGGAAACGATGTTTTACTTTATTGCGAAGATGTTCACAAAGCAGTTGATGAAATCCATCTTGCTGTTCAAAATTGCGAGATCACTCAAGAAGAAATTGACGAACGAACAAAAAAAGTATTGATGGTGAAGTACTGGACAGGCTTGAATAACTATCAACCAATTGATACAACAAATCTTTACAACAAGATCAATTCGCCGGAGGCATTGTTGCTTCAAAGAAAGATCTACAATCAGACGGTTACATTATTGGCCAATCAAGATTCACTAATTCCCTTTCATTCAAAAGACACACTTAGAATAGCTTCAGTTGTGATTGGCGATAAAAAAGATAATGCATTTCAACGTCAATTGAAAATGTACGGAAATATCGAATGCTTTGCTGAAGATAAAGATGCGCCACTTTCTGTTTTGAATGCACTTTTTAGTTTTTTGTCGAATTACGATTATGTAATTTTAAGTCTTCACGGAACAACTATGAAAGCTGCGCAAAATTTCGGAATTCCTTACGGTACTTCGCGGTTTGTGGATAGTGTTTTGATGAGTTACAAAACAGTGTTCGTTGATTTCGGTAATAGTTATACGCTAAGTCAATTTAAAAATCTTGCAAAAGCAAAAGCTTTAATAATTGCTTATGAAGATTTCCCACTAACTCATCAAATTGCAGCTCAGACAATTTATGGAGGAATAGAAAGTACAGGAAAATTGCCTGTAAATGTTCTCCCTGAATTTTCACGTGAACAAGGATTGGATTCTCGACCTCCAATTCGTTTTGAATACTCTTTACCTGAAGCGGCCGGAATGTCTTCGAAAAAATTAATGGTCATCGATTCAATTGTAAACAATGCAATTGCAAATGGCGTAATGCCGGGCTGTCAAGTGTTCGTTGCTCGTAAAGGAATAGTTGTTTATAATAAAGCATTTGGAACAAAAACCTATAACTCAAAAGATACTGTTACCACTTCAGATCTATATGACATTGCTTCAATAACAAAAATCGCCGGAACTGCGCTTGCAACCATGAAACTATATGATCAGAAAAAGATCAGTCTTAATAGTCCATTGTCTAAATATTATTCAAAATTAAAATCATCAAATAAGAAAGCACTTCTTGTAAAAGAGATTTTATCTCATCAAGCTGGTCTTGTTCCATGGATTCCTTTTTACAAGCAAACAATGAGAGATTCAACTTACATGGATGATGTTTACAGTAAAAAGAAAGATGAAAAATACTCAATAAGAGTTGCAGACTCTTTGTTTATGAATAAAAACTATACAGACAGTATTTTGAAATGGATCTATACTTCGCCTGTTTCTGCAACCGGAAAATATGTTTATAGTGATCTTGGTCCGATCTTGATGAAACTTGCGACTGAGAAATTAACGAATCAAACATTTGATCATTACCTGGATAATAATTTTTACAAGCCATTGGGATTAACTCGATTCGGATTTAATCCATTGAATAAAATTCCGGTAAACAATATTGTGCCAACAGAGAATGATGGAATTTTTAGAAAGCAACTTGTCCGCGGTTATGTACATGATCCCGCTGCTGCAATGATGGGCGGTGTTTCGGGGAATGCGGGTTTATTTGGTACTGCAAATGATCTTGCAGTCATCATGCAGATGCTATTAAACAAAGGTTCTTACGGTGGAATCAGTTATATAAATCCGGCCACAGTAGAACTTTTCACGAAACAACAATTTGTACATAACAATAACCGTCGTGGATTGTTATTCGATAAGCCCGAACCTGATTCTAACAAGGTAAGTCCATGTTCAAAAAAAGCTTCATTGTCAACTTTTGGACATCAAGGATTCACCGGAACATGTGCATGGGCCGATCCGGAAAATGAACTCGTTTACATTTTCCTTTCAAATCGCGTAAATCCCGAGGCAACAAATGACAAACTAGTCAAATTGAATGTCCGAACAAACATCCAATCCGCAATCTATCAGTCAATTATAAAATAGCCAATTCTGACTTTAAAGAAAAATAAGCGTAATTGGTTGCCGTATCCGTCCAATAATTCTCATTTTTCATTTTTCATTAAACCCGGCGTTGTATAAAGTCAAAAAAAAGGAATAAGTTTGTATCCATATTTAGATAGTTAATACCCCTTAAAAACGGTCCACTTTTTTTATGAAAATCGGAATCCTTTGTTACCCGACCTTTGGTGGTAGCGGTGTTGTTGCAACCGAACTTGGTAAAGCACTTGCTGAGAAAGGTCATAGCGTTCATTTTATTACATATAGTCAACCGGTGCGATTGGAACATTTCACTGAAAATGTTTTTTATCATGAAGTAAGTATTGCTGATTATCCACTGTTCGAATATGCTCCCTATGAAACTGCATTAACAAGTAAACTTGTTGATGTAGCCCGTTTTGAAAAACTCGATATAGTTCATGTGCATTATGCAATCCCACACGCATCTGTAGCTTACATGGCAAAGCAGATCATGGAATCACAAGGATTGAAACTTCCTTTCATCACGACGTTGCATGGAACCGATATCACACTTGTTGGAAAAAATGAAAGTTATAATCCTGTTGTAACATTTGCTATCAATCAAAGTGATGCAGTTACTTCTGTTTCTGAATCGTTGAGAAAAGAGACATATGATAACTTTAAAATCTGCAAAGAAATTGAAGTGATTCCCAATTTCATTGACTTACGAAGATTCAATAAACAACGACGTGATCATTTCCGTCGAGCGATTGCACCGAATAATGAAAGACTAATTGTACACGCTTCGAATTTTCGTCCGGTAAAAAGAGTTAGTGATGTCATAAAAGTATTTAACAAGATTGCAGAAAAGATCCCAAGTAAATTATTAATGATTGGTGACGGACCTGAACGAAGCAGAGCTGAAAAAGAATGTCGTGAAATTGAAAATGGTGAACACATTCGTTTCTTAGGAAAGATCGATGTAGTGGAAGAGATCCTTTCGATTTGCGACTTGTTTGTGTTGCCGTCAGAAACGGAAAGTTTTGGATTGGCTGCATTAGAAGCAATGGCTTGTCAAGTACCTGTTATAAGTACAAATACCGGTGGATTGCCGGAAGTGAATGTAAATGGTTTCTGCGGTTACATGAGTGACGTTGGAGATATAGATGACATGGCAAAAAATGCAATTTATATCCTTGAAGATGATAGCCGTTTGTTGCAATTCAAAAAGAATGCACTTGAGCATGCAAAGACTTTCGACATCCAACGAATTCTTCCTATGTATGAAGCGCTGTATGAAAAAGTTTTAGCTGAACAAAAATAGTCGAATGCTGTATTTAAAAGCTTTACATATCATTTTTGTTGTGACATGGTTCGCCGGATTGTTTTATCTGGTAAGATTATTTGTTTACCATTCTGAAGCAAATGAAAAAAGTGAGCCTGAAAAAAGTATACTAACCAAGCATTTTCAATTAGCAGAAAAAAGATTGTGGTATGGCATCACTGTTCCTTCTGCTTATGGAACAATTATTTTCGGCAGCTGGTTGTTGTACGATATTTATGGAGCGAATATTCCAACTTGGTTATATTTAAAACTTGCATTTGTTGTTGGATTGCTAATCTATCATTTGATCTGCGGTAGAATAGTAACACAATTGAAAAGTGGAGTAGTGAAGTATTCAAGTATGCAAATGCGTTTATGGAATGAAGTCGCTACAATTTTTCTGATCTCAATTGTCTTTATCGTCGTTCTCCGCGACACATTCTCCTGGCTAAAAGGTTTGGCAGGGTTGATTGCTTTTTCGGTTTTGCTTGTGGGAGCTATTAAATTGTATAAGAATTACAGAAAAAAAGTTTGATTTGTTTAAAGGGTTAAATTTGTTTAAGGAGTTTAAATGGTTTAAGCGAGATTGTACTCATTAAACTCATTAAACACTTTAAACTATTTTTTAACCGCCCGCTTTCTTAGCCTTGTACCCAGCAGCCTGTAGCAACATTAGAATACGATCCCTATGATCCCCTTGAATTAAGATCTCGCCATCTTTAACAGTGCCACCAACGCCACATTTTGATTTCAATTCTTTTCCTAACTTTTCAAGATCCGCTTCTTTGCCTATGAATCCGGCGATAAGAGTAACAGTTTTACCTCCACGACTTTTTTTGTCTAAAAATATTCTTAGATCTTGTTGTTGAGGTGGAATAGTTGCAGAATTTGAAGGTGTCGTTGAATATTTAAAATCCTGATTAGTGGAGTAGACAATTCCATCTGTGCTTTTATTTTTCTTTGACATGCTTAGGCGAAAATTTTTGGTAAGAAAATTATACATCCAATGATAGCGGAAACAAATGAAACAACCAAAACTGCTGCAGCTGCCATGTCTTTTGCTTGTCCTGCCCGTTCGTTTCTTTCAGGCATAGCGAGATCAACGTTTATTTCAATTGATGTGTTGATTAGTTCAGCACCAATTACAGAACTAATGCAAAATAATAAAATGCACAATTCAAGAGAAGATATTTTAAGGACAAATGCCGTTATTATTACAATCAATGCTGCAAAGAAATGAAACCGCATATTGAACTGACTCCGAAATGCAGTGGCTATTCCTTTGAATGCAAATGAAAAACTCTTTGCAAATTTTTTCAAGACTCGATTTTTATTTTGATACAATTAAATTTATCGAAAGAGGTCTCATTTTAATTTTAATATCGCCTTCCAAAATAATAGGTTCTCCATCAATATGTACTTTCAATTTCCCTTCATTGCGAACTTCAATTTCTTTTGCACTTAAACGATCGAAGAATCTTGAATTATGAATTGTATTATTCATCATTCTATAGATCAAATGGGGGGCAACATACACCGGAAATTTGCGGACGATCGAAATGTCTATAATACCATCTTTCACATCGGCAAAGGGAGCGATGACAGCATTATTTCCGAACTGTGAAGAATTTGCGAAGGTGAGAAGGAAGCAGCTAATATGATATTCTTTCTTGTCAGCAAAAATCTTAAAAAATTTCGGTTTGTATTTTGAAAATTCCGCCAATACCAGTTTTACATAGGTAGAATATCCTCTTGTACCTGCTGTGGCAAATAAATGTGCTATATGAGCATCAAAACCAACACCAAATGTTCCTAGGCAAAAGCGATCGTTAATCGTTAACGAATCAACTAATTCCGGCTTGCCTTTATTTATTAATTGAATCGATTTTATAAAGTCAACAGGAATTTTCATGTGTCGAGCCATTCCATTTCCTGATCCTGTTGGAATAATTGCCAAAGCAGTATTTGTTCCAACTAATCCGGCTCCTGTTTCATTTGCGGATCCATCACCTCCAACTGAGACTACAATTTCATATCCTGCATTTGCTGCTTCCTTGGCTAATTCAGTAGCATGTCCGGCAGCTTGAGTAAAAGTGATCTCACTTTCGAATTTTGTTTTGTCTATTGTAGAATCGATCCAGCTGACAAAATTTTGCTTGTCAGCAGTTCCTGATTTCGGATTAATAATAAATCGTATTTTTTTCATGTCAATTTTAATGGACAGTCATTTTATTGTTGATGAGAGCGGAATTGTAGTTTTGAATGAATGCATTTAATTTCAAATGCATTTGAGATGAATCCGGTTGAACAGGTCCGGCAATTGAATCATCTGTAAATCTATAATATTCGCTATTGCCTGAATAGTCGGTGATATACGTAAAATTATTTTCTATGAATTGATACGTTTCATTTAAGTACGTAATTGCATAACCTTTTTTCGATTTGTCAAATGTATTTTGCCCGAATGCAAAATAATTTTTATCGTAATTCAAATAACCCATGATCGATGGAAGAATATCGATTTGCTGACAAGTCTTATTGTTTTTTCCGATCAAATTATCTGTTGGCATGAAAAAAAGTAATGGGATAGAATACATTCCTTGTCGGTTCTGATAATATGGACTATCAGATGTTGCAGTGTGATCTGCTGTAATTACAAACAATGTATTTTTGTACCAAGGAAGAGTGGAAGCATACTCGAAATATTTCTTCAAAGAATAATCGGCATAACGAATACTTTTGTGAATTGGCAAAGTGCCTTCTGTAAATTTTCCGGTGTATTGTTTTGGAATGTCATACGGATGATGCGAAGAAAGAGTGAAAATAGTAGCAAAGAATGGCCGATCAACTTTTGTCAACTCTTCTGCGGTGCGACGCAGAAATGGCTCATCAAATATTCCCCAGCTACCATCAAAATCATTGTCATTGTTATATTCTGTTCTGCCGAAGTATTTATTGTAGCCTATTGCTTTTGAGAAATTATCAAATCCCATTGTTCCGTTTGTGCCGCCATGAAAAAAGATCGTTTCGTAATTTTTTTTATCGAGCAAAGATGCAATTGAAGTTAACGAGTTTGCTGCATACGCTGATGTAATGAAAGGTTCCGATAAAAGTGATGGAATGCCTGCTGTAATTGCAGGGATGCCTTCAATAGATCGCTTTGCATTTGCGAAGGCTTGTGTGCAATCGTATGACTTCTCTATCAATGAATCAAGAAATGGAGTATAACCTTTGCCATTGTTATAATGACCAATGTACTCTTTTCCGAAACTCTCTAAGATGATCAAAACAACATTCAGATTTCTGAAAGTGGAGTCAGACGGTAAATTTAAGGTTGGTGAAATTGTTTCAGCAGCATTTAGACTCATAAAGTTCTTCTCTTCGAGGTCTGTTTTGCCAAACGTTTTCATGTAAGTGAATGGAGTATTTAAAATCAATGGTGTGAATGTTGAATTACCATATTGCGATGCACTTATTATAGTGAGTGGCTTAAACTGAACGCCACCTCTAAATCCAACTAGAAAAAGTCCGATGAAAACAATTAGATAAGTGAATTTTCCTAATAAAGTGTGCGAGAATTTATTGTTGAATATTGAATCAAGTCGAGGTGAAGATGTTTTTGGATAAAATCTGTGTAATGCATGCCACAATGCAAAAAGGATCAAAAGAACATACCAAAAATCGCCGATCATTTTTGGTAATGTGTTGGTAAAATCATGTCCGAATGAAATTACTTTGAATACATCAGCGGTTGCTCGTTTAGCTGTAAACTGAAAAAGTGAAAAGTCGATTGCATTCAAAAAGATCATAATGCTATTGATCAGAATGAATAGAACTTTATTTGTGTAGCTTATTATTTTACTTTTAAACAACTTTTCAGGAAGTAAATGCAAGAAGATAATAGGTGAGTTGGAGATTACAATAGCCGTAAAGTCGAAGCGGAGTCCGTAAATAAACGAAGTTGCTATTTCAAAAAAATGTACACTTGAAAAAAAATTAAAATTGAAAATGAAAAATAGTAATCTACAGATTGAATAAATTATCATCAAAAGCCAAAGTCTTTTGATTAAAACAGAGTAACTGCCTTTTTCTTTATTCATATTGCCAAATGTAAAATAAAAAAGGCCACTATATGGTGGCCTTTTTTATCTATAGGAATAAATTTAATTATCTAATAAAGTATGAAGTTGCAACTTCAAATGCTGCACCATCATTCCACTGGTAATTAACTGTAAATGATTGAGAAGAACTCGTTCCAGTCACTACAAAAGAATTGGCAGGGTATTGTGCTGAAAAATATGCTGTACCGCCTAGAGAAACAGATGGACCAGCCGGCATTGTGATAGTTGATCCTGTAGCACTTCCTGCGAAAGTTGCATATAGGTTAACTGTGTTGCCGAACGCTCCAAAATTGTTAATTTTAACTAGATTATTAACTGTATCAGAAGTAATAATAGTAGCATTGTAATTATTTACAATTGATGAAGTATCAGTACAATTATTGTAAGCTCCCGCGAATACTTCTACGTCATTAACAACACGAATTGTACGTGTTGCAGATCCTGAATTTCCAGCTTTGTCAGAAACAGAATATGTAACTGTATAAATACCTTTTCTGTTTAGGTTAACATCAGAAGCTCCTGAAACGATAACACTAGAAGTAAGCGTTCCATCTTCGTCATCTGTTGCAGTAAAACCAGCATCAGTCCATGCGGCGTTATTTCCAGCAACAGTTGGAAGTGAAACTGTTTCATCAGTAGAACCAGTTAAAGAAATCGTTGGTGCAGATGAATCATCTTTTGAACAACCTGTAACGATAACGGATACAATGGCAAAGGCCAAAATTCCGAATTTTAAATTTTTTCTCATTTTTTAAGTTTTAATTGTTTTTGGTAGGAAAGCAAAGATAAGGCCTTTAATTTTATTAACTCAAAAAAAAGTTTTAAATATGTGACCGTCTTAAAATAATATTTTACATTTGGGCACCTAAAAATTATTTAGAAAACTATCACGATGAAAAAAATACTAGTGTTTATGTTTGCTGCAAGTGTTCTAGCATCTTGCGGACCTAGCGCTGAAGAAAAAGCAGCTGCTGAAAAAATGCGTCAGGACTCAATTCAAGCAGTTATGGACAAGATGTCTGCTGATTCACTAGCTGCTGCTCAAGCAGTTGTGGAACAAGCTCGAGTAGATTCTATGGTAGCTGTTGCTGTAGCTGACTCAATCGCTAAAGCCGGTAAAAAACCAGCTGCAACAAAGCCAAAACCTAAACCAAAACCGGTTGAGCCCGTTAAAACGGAAACTCCTAAAGTTGGTTCAAAACGCCCTGGATCTAAATAAGAAATTCAGCGAAAGTTCGATTAATTGTAGAAAAGTACATTATAAGTTCATTTTCGTTCGAATTTGAATTGAAATTGGCGTTATCGAGTTATTCACAATTAAATTGTTAATCATTTTTTCAAGAATCTTTTTGATTATTGAAAAATATGTTACTTTTGCGCCCATTAAATAAACAAACCTAAAAAAATACAATGAAAAAAGTTCTCTCTATTTTGTTAGCTGCTGGTTTCGTAGCTATTGTTGCTTGCGGTCCTAGCGCAGAAGAAAAAGCTGCTGCTGAAAAAGCAGTTCAAGATTCAATCGCTGCTGCTGAACAAGCTGCTGCTGCAACTCAATCAGCAATGATGGATTCTGCTGCAATGATGGCAACTGACTCTTCAGCTATGATGATGGCTGATTCTACAAAGAAATAATTCTTTTAGTCAGAAAAAATTAAAGAGGCTTTTCTAACGAAGTAGCCTCTTTTTTATGCCCTATATTTTCTGTAAACTATTTTGAAACTGCCTTTTCAGAAGATTTTCCTACAACATCGCACTTTTCACACCCTGCTTGTTTCTTTCCTTTCATTTGAAGCACGATTTTTCTGACCATGAAAAACAAGGCCGCAGCAAATACGCCAATCACTACCCACAACTGAATGTCCATAACAAGAAATCTTTTTACAAAGATAGAAAGCAATTTTGGATAATTTTGCCATCACAAATTTGATAGTATGAATTTCAATAGAAAAGGCATTTCAGATGAAATGCTTCAAAATATATACAGAGAACTTCTTAAGCCACGACTTATCGAGGAGAAAATGCTGGTTCTGCTCCGTCAAGGGAAGATCGCTAAATGGTTCTCGGGAATTGGTCAGGAAGCGATTTCTGTTGGTTGCGGACTAGCTCTGAATCCGGATGAATACATTCTTCCTATGCATCGAAATCTGGGCGTGTTCACAACGCGTCACATCCCTTTAAATCGATTGTTCTCGCAATGGCAGGGAAAACTTGGTGGCTTCACGAAAGGACGCGACAGGTCGTTTCATTTCGGTACACAGGAATTTAAGATTATTGGAATGATCTCGCATTTGGGTCCGCAATTGGGAGTTGCCGATGGAATTGCCCTGGCAAACCTGATTCGTAAAGAGAAAAAGGTCACTGCAGTATTCTCCGGCGATGGTGGAAGTAGTGAAGGTGATTTTCACGAAAGTCTAAATGTGGCTGCTGTCTGGAATTTACCTGTCATCTTCGTAATTGAAAATAACGGCTACGGACTTTCAACTCCATCCAACGAACAATTCAAGATGAAGCAATTTATCGATAAAGGAATTGGCTACGGAATGGAAGCGGTTCAGATCGATGGAAATAATATTCTGGAAACATATTCAACTTTCCTAAAGCTTGCTGAATCAATTCGTGAGAACCCAAGACCGGTTTTATTGGAATGTTTGACTTTCAGAATGCGTGGACACGAAGAAGCTTCCGGGACTAAATATGTTCCACAAGAACTGTTTGACATGTGGGGAAAGAAAGATCCTGTTAACAACTACGAGAATTATTTGCTTAAAGAAAAAATTATTGATGAGGCATTTATTGCATTGACTCGTAGAGATATAAAAGGTGAGATCGAGAAAAACCTTGAAGTCACTTTTGCTGAATCAAACCCTGAAGCACACACTGAAATCGAAGTAGCCGACCTTTTTGATCAACGTCAAGTTCCAACTTTTGAAGCAGGTGAAAAAGTAAAGGAGATCCGTTATTTGGATGCAATTACTGAAGGAATGCGACAAGCAATGCAGCGTCATGATAACCTCGTGATCATGGGACAAGACATTGCTGATTACGGCGGAGTGTTCAAAGCGACGCAAGGATTTCTGGAAGAATTCGGAAGAGCTCGAGTTAGAAATACTCCTTTATGTGAATCGGCGATCGTTGGTGCAGCTCAAGGTCTTGCTATTAATGGAATGAAAGCAATTGTCGAAATGCAATTTGCGGATTTTGTAACATGCGGATTTAATCAGATCGTCAATAATCTGGCAAAGACACATTATCGCTGGGGACAAAATGTTGATGTCGTGGTTCGAATGCCAACCGGTGCTGCAGTAAATGCAGGCCCGTTTCATAGTCAATCGAATGAGGCTTGGTTTGTTCATACTCCCGGATTGAAAGTTGTTTATCCGGCATTTCCTGAAGATGCAAAAGGTTTGATCGCTTCAGCAATTGAAGATCCAAATCCTGTAATGTACTTCGAGCATAAAGCACTTTATAGAAGTATTACAGGTATGGTTCCTGAAAATTATTACACTACTGAAATTGGTAAAGCAAAGTTGATCAAAGAAGGGAATGATATTTCCATTATTACTTATGGACTTGGAGTTCATTGGGCACTAGAAGTTTTGAATGAAGAAAATATTTCAGCTGACTTGATCGATCTTCGTACACTTTTACCGTGGGACAAAGAAGCAGTAGAAAAGTCAGTTCGTAAAACTGGAAAAGCAATTATGCTTCACGAAGACACACTAACAGGTGGAATAGGAGGAGAAGTTGCTGCTCATATTGCTGAACATTGCTTCGAACATTTAGATGCACCAATCATTCGTTCTGCGAGTCTGGATACTCCCGTTCCAATGAATCTTGAATTGGAGTGGAATTTTTTACCGAAGAAAAGATTTAAGGAGCAGCTGCATAAGCTTCTTGGTTATTAATGAAAAATGAAGAATGAAAAATGAAGAAGGAAGAATGGGTCATTAGTAATCAAATTGCTATGAAACTATTTTTCATTTTTCATTAGTTTCATCGGTGTAATAGGCCTTCCGCATCTCCCGCGGTTGTAGATCATTCATCTTTTTCATAAGCGAATCAAAAGCCATCTTATTTTCTTTTAGAAAAACTGAATTGGCAACACTTACTTTTTCTCGTGTTGTTAAATGCCAGCTGAGTGAAATGTCTTGTTCTTTTGTCGGCAATTCGAATTTGATAAAATCAAACTGACTACCAAACCAACCTTTTGCATACTCATAGGCTTCATCTTGGTTGTAATCTTGAATCGTTAATAGATTATTGTAAATGTTTCCAAGTGGAGCAGTGAAATTCTGAATGATAGTTTGTTGGGGCTTGTTTTCGATCGGACGTGATTTATGTGAGTCACGAATATCTACAAAGATAACACCGCTGGTATTTTCTTCGATCCATTTTCTAAATACATAAAGGAAACGCAATGATGTTTTTAATCCGGTATTGTCTCTGATACCTGCGTCCATTACAAAAGTTATTGGATCGCTCGGCAGACTGACAGGAGGTAAGATATATGGAAAAGTTGCATTCATCCTCAACACAGATGTGAAACGAATGTTTGTTGCTTTTTGGTCCTTGTACAGACGTTGAAATTCTAACTCATCAATTGTTGTTTCGAAGTTGAAAGATGAATCTGCTGCATGATCTGTTAAGTAACTGATGTGTTGTGGTGAGATCAGCAATCGTCGTCCATCGTTCACAATAGTAGGCGAGAAGATCATCATAGGAATCAATCCGTTTGCTTCAGCTTCGCGATACGACGAGAGTGGTTTACTCAAAACATATCCTGTATTTTCATTCAACTGTTGTTCGAAAGCATATGCTCGATCTTTATTGAATTTCGTATCGCCTTCTTTAAATTTTTGGATATTGAAGAAAAGATCACTTACAGTTATACTAAAGGCAATCGGGTTCAATAAGTCTTTTCCAACATTTGCAATTGTTTTTGTAGAACTAACTCTTTGATGAATGCCTAATTTTTTTTGCAAGTACAATTCTCTATAGTACGCAGCTCCAATCATTCCTCCGGATGCGCCTGAAATTAATTGAGTCGATTTAGTAAATGTATTGTTTGAAAGACTGTCGGCCATTTCCATAATTCTAAATGCCCAGATCGATGCTCTCAAGCCACCGCCGGAACAATTAATGAAGATCATTTTCGGCTTTTCTTTTTGAGCAATGAATTTATCTTTCCATTTTTCAAGAAGTAGAATAGTGCTGTCATAGTCAGCTTGAACTATTTCAGGCCTAGAATTATTTTTAAATGTTTCAATACTATATGTCGATTTCCCATGATTGTATTCCATTCCATATGCTTTATTGTCTGAATAAAAGATACCATACTGCGAAATGAAATTAATTATAAGAATAAATAGAATTAGAACTGAAGTTGACCATGCTTTTAACCAGAATCGAAATGCACTACTCAACATGATGAACATTGAAAAGATCAATATCACTGATGCTCCTGCAGGAATTTTGAAAAGTGAATAGTCTTTGAAAAGCCCCATCAAAATAAAGAAGGCGAAAACGATGATCTCAACTATTGCTGCATTCAAATGATTTTGTCTGAAAACAGATTCCACCATTTCTGCTGTATAGTGACCTGTCTCTCTGACAAGTTTTACTTTCTTAGGATTCGACAAATAGGTGTCAACTCGCCAAGCTCTTTCATTGTGTTTCGACCTACTGAAAGTCTTTTTCTTTTTTTCATCACCATCCAAAATGTGTTTTGCAAATGGCGCATTGGGATCAGAATCTGAAGTCTCCATTCCGAACATAAGAATAACATCTTTGTTGGTTCGGAAGAAATAAGTAAGCGTGACCATGATCATCAACGATAATCCAATTACAAATCCTAATACCTGTGAAAGAATATTCCAAATTCCCTGATACTCGTTGTTGATCTGAAAAAATATTATGTTAATGACATAGGTAAGAACAAATAGAGCAGGTACAATAAAATTGTTGACGGTATATTTCAGAAACGGCCTAGAAAGGGTAGCAATAAATGGAAATCGAAATCCATTCATGATGTAACTTGAAATATTGAACACCATAATAAAACTTCCTGCAGCAAATCCGACGATTAAAAAAGAAGTAAATCCAACGGTACCCATATATTCAGGATCCAAGAAGAGGAAAGGGATACCGAAAGTTTTGGAGGTGGTATTAGTTATCCACCCAAAAAGGATGATCCAATAAAGTAACAATAAATGATTTTTCTTCAGCAATACAATCAGTAGCTGAATTGGGAAGGAATAAAAAAATCTATGCTTAGCCTTCGTAGAAATCATACGTTGTTTTGGAGGGTAGTTTGTAGTTTATTAGGGCACTTTCTACCGTTATTAATATACGCAGGAAATCAACTTTGGTTTTGACAATTTCCGCATAACTTCTTACAGTTGTAAAGGATAATCAGGCGTTCAACTGATCTTCGAATTCACAATTGCCAAGATCTCCGCTTCCTTCTTTTCAGTTGCTTTTATTATCGAATCGGCTTCTTTAAGCGTTTTTTCCATGTAATCTTGATCTTTCAAACCGGAACCATTTACTTTTACATTCAAATAAGCTCCAATAACAGCTGTTCGCGCGCACAATGCTCCAACTCCGGCATCAGTAACTGAGTTCGGATTTCCTTCCTTGACCATTTCTTCAATAACAGCCATCGATTCAAAACATGTTCGCATAACTTTCATTGGGACTTCAATTGCATTTTTTGTTGCCGATTGAATTTCTGCAGTCCGAGCTTTCTTTTCTTCGTCTGTACCTTTTGGAAGCCCGAATGCATTCATGATCTTATTGAAAGCTCTAGTATCTTCATCAACCAATGCAATAAGTGTTTTCTTGATCGCTTGCCCTTTCTCTGCCCAAATTGAAAACTCATTCCACCTGTCGTCCCAACCTTTTTTGTGAGACGATAAATTTGCAACCATTGTAGCAAGTGAAATTCCTAATGCGCCTACATATGCAGAAACGGATCCGCCACCGGGTGCAGGAGATTCAGATGCTGTTTCATCTGCAAAATCGACGAGTGTCATACTTACTAATCTTTCATCAGATTTCTCGCGAAGTTGGTATTCGATGATTCTTTCTTCAGGATTGAAGGGAGAAAGTTCATCTAGTCCAAGTGACTTTATTGCAATTCGCACAAGTTCTTTTTCAGAAACGCCTGTTGAACGTTGTTGCTTTTCAAGAAAATATTTTGCAGCATCAGTCAGTGATTTCAATGGAACCAAACCTACAAGTTCAGAACCCGTTACTCTCATGCCTCTATTGTATGCGCTCTTTACACATTCATCAAATGCAATATGAAGTGGAGTAATATTGATATTGGTCAAATTCATACTTACTTGTGCAATTCCATATTCCTCAATAAACCATCCAATGGCTTTCACTGATTTACAAGTTCCCGGTTGAACGATCTCTTCGCCTTTATCGTTTTTTACTTTACGGCCATTCTCACGAATATCAAATGCAACTGAATTAGCACGACGAACAGAAGTTGTATTCAAGTTTGCATTATATGCCACAAGAAAATCGCGCGCACCAATAACTGTCGCTCCACTTTTTGCAGAATATTCTGCCGGACCGAAATCAGGTTTCCATTCTGCTTGTTTAATTTTTGTAAAAAACCCTTCGTACTCACCGGCACGAATCACCGATAAGTTCTTTTTTGCAGGATTGCTTTGTGCTGCTTCATATAAATAGACAGGGATATTTAATTTCTTCCCTACCATTTCTCCTAATTTCTTTGCATACACAACAGTTTCTTCCATTGTAATTCCTGAAATAGGAATCAACGGACAAACATCAGTAGCACCCATTCGTGGATGTTCTCCTTTGTGCTTACTCATGTCGATTAGTTCAGCGGCTTTTTCAATTCCTCTAAAGGCAGCTTCAATAACTGCATCCGGTTCGCCAACAAAAGTGACAACGGTTCTATTCGTTGCATTACCCGGATCTACATTCAATAATTTAATTCCTTCAACACTTTCAATTCTATCCGTGATCTGTTTAATAATATTCAAATCTCTTCCTTCACTGAAATTTGGAACGCATTCAATCAATTGTTTCATTAGTAATTTATGTTTTTAGGATATTTTTTTGCCATTAAGAATTACTGAATCTATCAGCATACTTCCGAATGAATAGGGAATGAAATTATAACTTGGAATCTCTTTAGTGATAAAGAAATTTGCTTTCTTACCAATTGCAACACTGCCATGTGTGTTACTTAGTCCCATGGCGTATGCTGAATTTGTTGTTGATGCTATGATAGCTTCTTCCGGAGTCATCTTATAAAGAATGCATGCTAGAGAAACCATCTGATTCATGTTCCCACTCGGACAACTTCCCGGATTGAAATCGCTGGAAATGGCAACGGGTAATCCTGCGGTGATCATTTTTCTAACTTCCGGTTTTTGCAATCCTAAAAAGAATTGTGCACCCGGTAAAATGACTGGCATTGTTATAGAATTTTTTAAAGCAGCAATATCATCATCATTGATAAACTCCAAATGATCAACACTAATAGCTCCGGCTTTTACTCCGGCTTGAATTCCTCCAAAGTGCGAAAGTTGTTCTGCATGCACTTTTGGAATAAGTCCATGTTTTTTTGCTGCTTCAAATAATTGTAATGCATCTTCCGGCGTAAAATAATTCTGTTCGCAAAAAATATCACAATAGTCGGCAAGTTTTTCTGATGAAATCGCAGGAAGTAATTCATCGATAAGCATTTTCAAATAACCCGTTTTATTCCCTTTGAATTCTGCCGGTACTGCATGTGCTCCTAGAAAAGTAGACTTGACTTCTATCGGAGTAGTTTCTTTTATTCGCCTGATTACTCGAAGCATTTTTAATTCGCTTTCGAGTGAAAGTCCGTATCCGCTCTTGATCTCTACACATCCTGTTCCTTGACTAATTATTTCATCAATGCGAACCAATGCTTGTTCATATAATTCATTTTCTGAAGCACTTCTTAATTTATTTGCAGAATTTAATATTCCACCACCGCGACTGAAGATCTCTTCATAAGTCAAACCATTTATACGATCGACAAATTCTTGCTCTCGACTTCCTGCATAAACAATATGAGTATGTGAATCGCACCACGACGGAAAAACATGTCGGCCTTTTGCATCAATTATCGTATCGATTTTATCAAATGCCAAACCTTGAAAACTATCTGAATTCATTTTGCCAAAGGATGTAATCGTATCTTTTTC
>JANOBV010000300.1:0-1769 GCA_031411835.1 Bacteroidota bacterium
TCTGATGCGCGTAAATTTGTTGCTGAGAAAAAAGATAAAGAAGCCGGACTAGCACTCTTCCGTGCTCATCGTGGTTTACCAAAAAATAAAGCGCTTATCAAAATTCTTGGTGAGCAAGGTGTGACTGGAATGATGCGCACAACAGAAAATTTCTATTTGCAAGATCAGCAAAAAGAGATGCACAAAGCTGATGAGCCATTATTCTTTACTATCGATGAAAAAAATAATAGCATTGAATTAACTGAAAAAGGTGTTGAATTAATTTCTGCTTCCAGCGAAGGCAAAAATTTCTTTGTCATGCCTGATGTTGGTTCTCTAATGGCTGAGATCGAAAAAAATATTGAATCACCTGAAGATAGATTGTTGCGCAAAGATGAATTGATGCGTGATTACTCAATAAAATCAGAGCGAATTCATACAGTAAATCAGTTATTGAAAGCCTACACTCTCTTCGACAAAGATATTGAATACATCATTGCCGATGGAAAGATCAAGATCGTCGATGAGCAAACCGGTCGTGTGATGGAAGGTCGTCGTTATTCCGACGGATTACATCAAGCCATTGAAGCAAAAGAAAATGTAAAGATCGAAGCCTCTACTCAAACGTATGCGACGATCACATTGCAGAATTACTTCCGTATGTATCACAAGCTTGCCGGTATGACTGGTACAGCAGAAACAGAAGCACAAGAGTTGTGGACGATCTATAAATTAGAAGTTGTTTCAATTCCAACGAATCGTTCTATCGTTAGAAAAGATCACGAAGACAAAGTCTATAAAACGAAACGTGAAAAATATAATGCTGTGATCGAAGAGATCGAAGCACTAGTAAAAGCAGGTCGTCCAGTGTTGGTTGGTACAACAAGCGTTGAAACATCTGAGTTGTTAAGTCGGATGTTGAAACTTCGAAACATTAAACACAACGTACTGAATGCAAAACTTCACCAGCGTGAAGCGCAAATCGTTCAGGAAGCCGGTATGTCAGGAACAGTTACGATTGCCACTAACATGGCTGGTCGTGGTACCGATATCAAATTAGGTGAAGGTGTAAAAGAAGCCGGTGGACTTGCAATCGTTGGTACAGAAAAACATGAATCACGTCGTGTCGATCGTCAGTTAAGAGGTCGTGCCGGTCGTCAAGGAGATCCCGGATCTTCGCAATTCTACGTTTCATTGGAAGATGATCTGATGCGGATGTTTGGCTCAGAGCGTATCATGAAATTGATGGATCGTATGGGTATTGAAGAAGGCGAAGTGATTCAACATAGTATGATCACATCATCTATCGAAAGAGCTCAACGTAAAGTAGAAGAAAACAACTTCGGTATTCGTAAACGTTTGATCGAATACGATGACGTCATGAACTCTCAACGTGAAGTGATCTACACTAAACGTCGTCACGCTATTTTCGGTGAACGTCTGAGTATCGACATCAACAACATGCTTTACGATACTGTTGAAAGTTTAGTGAATACATATCATGACGATCAAGATTACGATTCGTTAAAACTTGATCTCATCAGAATACTTTCAATCGAACTTCCAGTTACTAAAGAAGAATTTGCAGCAAAAAAATCGGATGATACAATTGAAAAAACGTTTGCTGAAGCTCAACGTTTCTACAAACACAAATCGCAAGTACTGATTGAACGTACACTTCCTTTCATTACGGAAGTTAATGCAAATCAAGGAGCGACGATTCAAAATATTGTAATTCCATTTAGTGATGGAATCCGTTCCATACAAGTGATTGCAAATTTGAAAAAGTC
>JANOBV010000301.1:0-2937 GCA_031411835.1 Bacteroidota bacterium
TAAACCATTATACAATTTTACTCCTATTAATCGTATAAACTTCCCCCAAAAACCCCTTGATTCTTTTTCCCGAAACCCTTACGTTTGCAGACTTCTAAAATTACTTTATGGGACGTGCATTTGAAAAGAGAAAGCATAAGATGTTTTCTCGGTATGATAAAATGGCCAAAGCTTTTACAAAAGTTGGTCGTGAAATAGCAATAGCTGTAAAAGCCGGTGGACCGGAACCTGAATACAATCCTCGTTTAAGATCTGCGATTCTTAACGCCAAAGGCTTGAATATGCCGAAGGACAGAATAGACGGTGCAATTAAACGTGCATCGTCAAAGGACGAAGGAAATTATGATGAGACGATCTACGAAGGATATGGCCCGCATGGAGTTGCGATTTTGGTGGAGACTGCGTCCGACAATACAACTCGTACCGTTGCCAATGTTCGTATGTATTTCAATCGTGGAAATGGTCAACTTGGTAAAACAGGTTCGCTAGATTTTTTATTCACCCGCAAAGGTGTTTTCAGATTGGCAAAAGATGCAAAACTAAATCCTGACGAATTGGAATTAGAGTTGATCGATTTCGGATTAGACAGCATGGAAGTAGAGGAGGATGAAATTATTATTCATACCGCTTACGAAGATTTTGGAAAAATGGCAAAAGGTCTTGAAGATAAACGCATCAATGTAACGAAGGCTGCATTAGAAAGAATTCCAACAACAACTGTAGAGTTAGAAGAAGCACAGCAAGACGAGATTCTTGCATTGATTGATAAATTTGAAGAGGATGATGATGTGCAGGCGGTTTACCACAATTTGAAGTAAGTCGGACTTATAGATCTGATTTTAATATTTGCAAAATTTATTTAGGTCAAAGGTCAAGGGTTATATCGAAAGTTATGACCTATGACCTTTGACCTTTGACCTTTTTTAAAATGTTCCTTGTCTGTGAAAAAGTACCTACCTCATCAGGTACATTTTTCCCCAACCCTTCTTAAAATACTGATCCGCTTCCGTTTCACGTTTTTCTATTTTCTGGCCGTTAAGGTCTGTGACTACTCTGTATAGATAAAGTCCATTTGCAAGTTGATCGCCGAATTCATCTTTTCCGTCCCATGCATAATCAGTGATGTTTCTTCCAACATGAATATTTCCCAATTCATTTAACATGATCTCACGAATGATCTTTCCGGAAACAGTCATGATCTGAATTTTCATGTGCGTCGGAGTTTCATTTCCTGTAAGTGTAAAAACGAAGCGAGTAGAAGTAGAGAATGGATTCGGGTAATTCAACACTTCAGTGATGCTCGATTTATTGATGACTTCGAATTGAATTTTGTAGTGATATTTTCCGGATTCGTTTTTACTTCTATCTGCTGCAGAAACATCAAAAGTGTATATACCATCATTTATTATCGTCGGACTCCAGTTTAATCGGCAACTATTTTTTGGGAGAATTGCAGGTGTAAAATGGAGAACATCTCCGTAAACTAAAGTCTGATAATCCAATTGAATTGGAGTAGAGGACGAAGGAGTGGTAAGAAATACTTTGAAGTCTGATGAATCATTTAAAGCAAGATATTTATTTTCATCGGTTAGCTTAATCGTAATCTCAGGCTTACCTGATACAATATCTCCATTTAAAATGTGAATCCCATCGAATGTGACATCGAGTATTGGGTTGATATTGTCACGTTCTACATTGAATTTTATTTCAGCAATATTATTAAAATGATATTTTTCTGGTTGATGTAATGTTCCAAACGGATTTGCGTCTACCCATAAACTATTGGTTCCTGAAAGACCAAGTGTTGAATTCAAACGAACATTAGCTATAAGTGATTGATTTGAACGAAGAGAATCAAGCCTCGCGGTATCAAGTTGTATTATATCTCTATTTGGTTTGTAGAGATAAAATTGGACATTTAAACTATCCATTGAAATGTTGCTTAGATTCTCTATACCAATTGATAATTTTAGAGTATCACCTTCTGTTATTGGGTTGCTTTGTAAATTATATACGTAATTCGGATTCAAAGCACATTCAGGAACTTCAGTATGATAAACTCTCCAGTATGTCATTTGTGGCGGAGTCTTGATAGAATCATCTTCGACAAATGTTTCTAATCTAATATTTGGGTAGACGGAAGCATTGATCCAACTCAACGTCGTATCCTTTCCTGATTGATATTGAATTCCGGATTTTAAAAGATCCCAAGTATTGAAAATTCTATTCAATCCATAAATAGAAACTGAAACTGAATCGACATAAGGTTGTGATTCTTTCGGACGTTGATTCCAATGTAGACTTTCCCAATTTGATGATGGGCCCAGAGTTGTAGATGTAATAGTTCCTTTATTCCAATTAGAATTTAATTGAGTATTTAAAATGACAGTATCAGTTTGTGTTCCCGAATGTTGTTCCTGATAAGTCAAAGGTGAGCCTTTCTTTTGGAAATAGGCATATGGTGTATTGTCACCAAGATTTCCTGTATTATATCCAAGTGATGTAAGTGTGCTGTAGAATAGAGGGTCTAGGCTTGAATAGGCACCGGTAAACCACGAGTACAATAAAATATAGTTTCCGGTTGGCACTGCATTGACCAAGTCTTGGAAACCTTGCATTTGTGAGGAAGAGTTATATCGGAAGATGAAATAATTTTCAGGACGAGTTCTGTTACATCCCGGAATTACTCCACGAACATTTAATGAGCCACATATTGGCCCTGTAGTATCTCTAACAAAAGTATTTGCTTGTCCAAAATTGTTATCACAAGTTGTCCAAGGTTGTAGCGAAATTGAATCCAAAACTGCAACCATTACTGCGGGTGTAACTTGACATCCATCGTATTCCATAGGTGAATTATTGAAATAATATCCGACGTCTCTGAAATTACTTGCATTCGGTGAACCAATAGTAAGAATTCTTAAAGAGTAATTGTTG
>JANOBV010000302.1:0-3431 GCA_031411835.1 Bacteroidota bacterium
CCAATACAAAGTTGCAATTCATTAGTAACTTCAAAAAATATAAAACACTAGATTTACCTATGAAAATGAGAAAACTTTTCCGGAAACAATTGGTTAAACACTGTTAATCTATTCAAATATCAAGGACGAAATAGACTAAAAAGCAGTAAGCAATCGTTAGCCCTATTAAAGCCTCCTATTAAGAATAAATTTTAAGTCAATTAAAATATTCTTAACAGTGACTTAACAAAAATTAACCGTTTCATTCATTTCTGCTTCATCGAAACTGATAGAATTTTGACGGCAAGAAAATCAACGATAAAAACCTAAAAAATAAAAAGCTATGATAAACAAAATGAAAAAAGCAATTGGTGTTTTACTCATTGCAGCAATAGGCGGATTATCCGGAGCTTATGTTTATTCTCTTTACTCGAGTGGAGATCTTTCTTCAAAAAATATTTCCGAGAAACAAAATGTTTCTTTTGTAAGCCTCCCTTCTACCGGACAAACAAATCTGACAGACTTTACTAAAGCTGCTGAAATGTCTGTACATGCAGTAGTTCACGTCAAAACTTTTTACACTGCTCAACAAAATAATCCCTTCGGTAATCCATTTGATTTTTGGGGGCGACCACAACAAAGACAACAAGAAGCTAGCGGTTCAGGAGTAATTATAACTCAAGACGGATACATCGTAACCAACAATCACGTCGTCGAGAATGCCGATAAGGTTGAAGTCACATTAAATGACAATCAAAGTTACACTGCGAAAGTTATCGGTACCGACCCATCGACAGATTTAGCACTTTTGAAGATCGATGAAAAGAATCTACCGTTTATCCCATATGGAAATTCTGACAATGTAAAAGTTGGTGAATGGGTATTGGCTGTTGGAAATCCTTTTAACTTAACAAGTACTGTTACAGCAGGTATCATCAGTGCAAAAGCAAGAAACATTGGAATTTTACCTGATCAATATAAGATTGAATCCTTTTTACAAACGGATGCAGCTGTAAACCCGGGTAATAGTGGTGGTGCACTAGTAAATACAAATGGGGACCTGGTTGGAATCAATTCTGCGATTGCATCTAATACCGGTACTTACACCGGATACTCTTTTGCAATTCCTGTAAACCTAGTTAGAAAAGTAATGGATGATCTTGTTGAATTTGGAAATGTTCAACGTGGATTTATTGGAGTTTCAATTCGCGACATCGATTCTAAACTCATCGAAGAAAAAGGACTGAAACAGATTCAAGGAGTTTATGTAGCCGGATTAACTGATGGCGGCGCAGCTGCTTCTGCAGGATTAAAAGAAGGTGACGTAATTCAGAAAGTTGGAAATGTAACAGTTACTTCAACTCCACAATTACAAGAACAAATTGGAAGATATCGGCCGGGTGATAAAGTTGCGGTTTCTGTTTTACGTGATGGAAAACTCGACGATTTTATGGTGACTTTAAGAAATAAAGATGGTGATACAAAAATTGTTAAGAACGAAGAACCATTAAGTATGCTCGGCGGAACTTTTGAGAATCCATCACAAGACGAAAAATCGAAATTGAAAATTAATGGTGGTGTAAAAATTTCAAAACTTCTTGCCGGAAAATTAAGGAATGCAGGAATTCAAGAAGGGTTTATCATCACTTCTATCGACAAGAAATCTATCACTTCAAAAGACGATCTCGAGAATGCATTGAAAACAAAACAAGGTGGAGTTTTGATTGAAGGGATCTATCCAAATGGAATGAAAGCTTATTATGGATTCGGAATTTAACAATGATTACTGATTTCGGAATCTGGATTTCGGAGTGTTGTTGCTTCGAATCGAGTAGTTAACCTATCCTAGCTTAATTCGAAATCCGCATTCCGAAATCCACAATCAATAATAATATCGTTTAAGAGCCGTAAACCTATATATGGCTCTTTTTATCTACAAAAGTGACATAAATTGCATTTTGGGTGCGATTTTTGATGTTCACAATCCAATACTTGCAAAGCATACTTTTTTCAACAAATACTGGTAGTTATCAACCGATTGTTAACAAAAACTTGCTTCGCCTTTAGCTAAGGCTTATCTTTGCCGCAATAATAAAATGCAGATTTTTCGTCGAAATCTGCAAATTTTCTAACTTAAATCTCTCGATCTAACCATGCGTCAGCTCAAAATAACCAAATCGATCACCAACCGCGAGAGTCAGTCTCTCGAAAAATATTTACAGGAAATCGGCCGTGAAGAGCTAATTACCGCAGAAGAAGAAGTTCGGTTAGCGCGAAAAATTAAAGAAGGCGATCAGAACGCATTGGATCGTTTGACTAAAGCCAATTTACGTTTCGTCGTTTCGGTTGCTAAGCAATATCAAAATCAAGGTCTCTCTCTTCCCGATCTAATCAATGAAGGAAATCTTGGACTTATCAAAGCGGCAAAACGTTTTGATGAAACACGTGGATTCAAATTCATTTCTTATGCCGTATGGTGGATTCGTCAAAGTATCCTTCAGGCATTAGCTGAACAATCCAGAATTGTTCGTCTTCCTTTGAATCAAGTTGGTTCATTAAATAAAATTTCGAAAGCATATTCTAAACTTGAACAAGAATTCGAACGCGAACCTTCTCCGGAAGAATTAGCCAAGATCTTGGACATCCCAACGGAAAAAATTGCTGATACTATGCGTGTCAGCGGTAAACACGTTTCAATGGATGCTCCCTTCGTTCAAGGTGAAGATAACAGTCTGATCGATGTATTGGAAAATGCAGATTCTCCACGTGCAGATGGTCTGTTAATGAATGAGTCACTTCAAAAAGAAATTGACCGTTCTTTAAGTACACTTACTGAACGCGAACGTGAAGTGATCCGATTATTTTTTGGAATTGGAATGCCTCATGGCCTTACTCTTGAAGAGATCGGTGCAAAATTTGACCTTACCCGTGAAAGAGTTCGTCAGATCAAAGAAAAAGCAATCCGTAGGTTAAAACATACATCCCGTAGTCGTATTCTAAAGACATACCTAGGATAGAAGATGGTTTTTGGTTAGGTTGTAGAGCCCCGTTAGTAATCTAATGGGGTTTCTGCTTTTTTATGAATAGGTTGTTAGAAATCATTCATAAATTAGCGCAATAATTAATAAGATTAAAGCCTCCCTCCTATGTCAGTAATTATTGCTCCTTCAATTCTCTCTGCCGATTTTTCGAATCTCCAGAAAGACATTAAAATGATTAATGAAAGCAAGGCTGATTGGTTTCATGTTGATGTAATGGATGGGGTTTTTGTTCCTAATATCTCATTTGGATTTCCTATTGTTAAAGCAATTAAAAAACATGCACGTAAACCATTAGATGTGCATTTGATGATTGTTGAACCTGATAAATATTTAGCTGCTTTCGCAGATGCTGGAGCTGCAATTATCTCCGTTCATTATGAAGCATGTACACATTTGCATAGAACAATACAA
>JANOBV010000303.1:0-10262 GCA_031411835.1 Bacteroidota bacterium
ACCTCTTAAAAGAAGAACTTGACTAGTAGAAGTAGCAACTTATTTAGCAGGTACCTCATTAAACATCTTCAACTTCTTCTTCAACATATCCATTTCCTCGTGAGAGCGAGCGAGATTACTTTCTACTTCTGCAAGTAGTCCGCCCATGTTTTTGGAGTTGCGGAAGAAACCTAGGTTGTTTTCGTATTGGTTGATCGTTTGTTGAAGTTTATTGATCTTGTCTTTGATTATACTCTGTTCTTTACGAAGCATCGATCCTGAATCTTCGCTATTAGAAAGTGAATCGACGCTGTTTTTAAATTTCAGTAAATGTTTCTGACCTGATTCTAATTTCAGATTATCGTATTTTGCGTCGAGCGTATTTTTGAATTTCTCCCAGATCTTTTGTTTCTCTTTGAAAGGAACATGAGAAATTGCTTTCCAATCTTCAGAGAAGGAGCGTAGTGTAGCAAGATCCTCTTCTGTACTACCGGATGGAGTGAAAGCTTCCACTTTTTTTACGAGCTCTTCTTTCAATTCCAGATTTTTCAATTGTTCATTATCACGTTCGGAGAACTTTTCTCTTTTCGCAGTAAAGAATTTATCACATGCTTCGCGGAAGCGCTTCCACATTTTATTTTCTTCCCATTGTTCTACGTGACCGGCAGTTTTCCATTCTGTCTGTAGATTTAGGATTTCTTTTGTAGCTTCTTCGAATGATTCATGAACAGTAGAAGCAATTTTTTCTGCTTTCTCTATGATAGCAGTTTTCTTATCGCGGCCTTCTTTCTGAACTTTTTTAATTCCTGCAAAATAATCACGTTTCTTATTGTAGAAAGTGTTCATCGCAGCGCGAAGATCTTCCCACACTTTTTCATTCTCAGCACGAGGGCCGAAGCCGATCTTTTTCCATTCTTCAAGAATGCCATTCAGTGTTTCAGTCATTGACTGCCACTGTTTGCCGTTTTCGAAATTCTCTAATGCAATTGCTTTCGCTCTTTCAAGTAATCTTTTTTTCGCTTCCAAATGAACTTCTTCATCCTTCTGACGCTCTTGATAGAATGCACGAACTTTTTGAAATACTTGCCCAAGAAGTTCTCTGTATTTAGTACGAAGCGGTTCAATTGTTTCCGGTGGAGTAGGTCCAAGTTCAGACCATTCCATTCTATATAACGTTATCATTCGTTCAATTCCTCGGATCGATTCCATAGGTAAAAGTGATTCGATCTTAGTAAGCAATTGGGTTCTTTGTTCGAGGTTTCGTTTGAAATCCAATTCACGCAGATCTTTACTCAACTTCATATTGTAATAGAAGTTGTGTGAATGACGGTGATAAATGCTCTGTAGATTTTTATATTCTTTCGAGCTTACATTGCCGATCTCGTTCCACTTCGACTGTAATTCTTTGAAAGCATGAAATGCCTTTCCGATATTAGATTCGTCAGAAATAAGTTTTTCAATTGCAGCAACGATTTCCTCTTTTGCTTTTAGCTTACTTGAAATTTCACTTTGGAGAACTTTCTTCTGTTTATGATCGCGATCAGCGAAGATGACTAGTAACTCATTAAACCTGGTATCCAGCGGATCCTTTTTTGGTTCAAAGTCGTCGCTATTGCCGCCGTCTTCTAAGAATTTTTGTAATTGATCTTGTGTAACCGTTTCACAAGCTTTCAGATAATCGTTTTTGATTTCATTTGCGCGTGTGATCGTGTCTTCCGATGCGTCTTCCTTCAAAAGCTCTTCGAGCTTTAGGATTAGTTCTTCCTTCATAATAAATTTAGGCTGATAGTTTGCGTTCTATTTTGTATTAATTGATTGTTGATTGTCGGTATTGGGAAAGACATTGTAAAGATAATTTCACACCACTAATTTCGGTGATTTTCAATTAACCCGACATTCCATTCACATAGTAGAGCAAGATAATTCGGGATTGGCAGAATGTCAAGCAGAATCGTCTTTTTAATGAAAATTTCTCTTAAATTTAAGGATTCGATGACCAACGGCTGGTTTTGTTCGAAAAATGAAAGGAAATGAGCGAAATTGTCCTAAAAAAGTGCAGAAATGATTTGCATAAACAATATAAAAGCTTATTTTTGCAGCCTCAATTTTGACCAATCATGAAGAAAGACATTCATCCAAAGAATTATAGATTAGTTGTTTTCAAGGACACATCTTGCGATTACTCCTTTATTACACGTTCAACTATCGAAACTAAAGAAACCGTAAAATGGACAGACGGTAATGATTATCCACTAGTAAAATTGGAGATCAGCCACATGTCGCATCCGTTCTATACAGGTAAGATGAAACTTATCGATACAGCTGGTCGCGTTGACAAGTTCCGTACTCGTTATGCTAAAAAGAAAGAAGTAACCAAATAAGTTGTTCCTTCTTAGACAATATTTTTGAAAAAAGGCTTCTTGTTTTTACAGGAAGCCTTTTTTTATTATCCACAAATCTTATTTTTGAGAACTCAAATTAAAAGCAGCTATGAACATTATTTTATTTGATGACCAAACCCGGAATACATTACTTCCTTTAACTTATACAAGACCAATTGCAGGTATCAGAATTGGCATTTTAAAGATCAGTGAGAAATGGGAGAAAATATTTTCTGCGAAATGTTCTTTCCTTACGGTAACTCATATTCAAGAATTGTTTCCATTGAATTTGAGTGAAGACAATTATTTTATCAATGGATCATTGCTGCCGACATCTGAAGTGGTTGCAGAAATTAAATCACTTAAGCCGGGCGAAGCACTGGTGCAGGAAAATCTCATTATTGCAATTCGCTCAGGTAAATTGGAAAATGTTAAATCGATTGCCGATGTAAGTATTAATGATTCGAAAACAATTCAATCCAAATTTGAACGTTTGATTTTTCCATGGGATATATTTTCGAAGAACGAAATAGAATTGAAATCTGATTTTGAATTGATAACTAAGGGAAGAAAATCACAACCGATCAGCGATACAAACAGAGTGCTCAAGCCGGAAAATATTTTCCTTGAAGAAGGAGCGGTTGTTGAATGTGCTAACTTGAATGCTTCCGCCGGATATATTTATGTTGGCAAAGATTCTGAGATTATGGAAGGTGCTATGATACGCGGACCATTTGCAATTGGAGAGCATTCAGCTGTGAAAATGGGTGCAAAGATCTATGGCGCAACTACTGTTGGACCACATTGCAAAGTTGCCGGCGAGATCAGTAATTCTGTGATCTTTGGTTATACAAATAAAGCACACGATGGATTTCTTGGAAATTCTGTTTTAGGTGAATGGTGTAACCTCGGAGCGGATACAAACAATTCTAACTTAAAGAATAATTATTCGAAAGTTAAAGTTTGGAGTTACGAAGAACATGATTACATAAATACAGGATTGCAATTTTGCGGACTGATCATGGGTGATCATTCTAAATGCAGTATCAATACGATGTTTAATACAGGTACAGTTGTCGGAGTGAGTGCAAATATTTTTGGAAATGGATTTCCGCCAAAATTTGTTCCTTCATTTTCATGGGGTGGATCTGAAGGATTTACATCGTATCGATTAGAAGATGCAGTAGAAGTTGCAAGTCGTGTTTACGAAAGACGCCATCTTGAATTTGGCAAGAAAGAAAAAGATTTGCTCAAATATTTATTCGAAGACACAACAAAATACCGTGCTTGGTAAATAATGCTTATGGAAACAACAAAAAATATGACAGATGTTTTGCTTTATTTTATTCCTGCAATACTAGTATTGATAGGGATGTTTCTTGTGATTAAAAGAACACTGGATACTCAAAGTTCGATGACAAGAAAATTTATTGAGAAAGATGTTCAGATGAGAATGATGGAAGACAAATCGGCTCGACAAAAAGAATCGATGCCATTAAAGTTACAGGCTTATGAAAGACTCGTACTTTTTTTGGAAAGAATTGCGCCGAATTCAATTCTTGTGAGAGTGCATAGAGGTGGAATGTCGGCGCAGCAATTACAATCCGATCTTGTTTCGACGATTCGCGCTGAATTCGAACATAATTTATCACAGCAAATTTATGTTTCCGAAAATGCATGGGATGAAGTGAAGAATGCAAAAGAAGATATGATTCGAATTGTAAATAATGCATTCAATCATGTCGGGATTAATGGAACAGGAATTCAAATGAGTACAATTATTTTCGAGCAAGTTTTAAGACTTGAAAATTTACCTACGCAAAAGGCAATTGATTTTTTGAAATCAGAAGCGAAACGATTGATAAATTAAGAATGCAATAAATTATTTCTTAAAAACAGTATTGTGTCAGAGAAAAAGATAGTTACCGAAAGCGGAATAGAGATAAAGCAAGTTTATACTGATCATTCAGGAATCAAAGATCTACCCGGTGAATTTCCATTTACACGTGGAGTGCAGCCCGATATGTATCGCAGCAAGTTATGGACGATGCGTCAGTATGCGGGTTTCAGTACAGCTGAAGAGTCGAATAAGCGCTATCACTATTTGCTTGGACAAGGCACAACCGGACTATCTGTAGCATTTGATTTGCCAACGCAAATTGGTTATGATTCGGATCATGCTCTCTCTGATGGCGAAGTAGGAAAAGCAGGAGTAGCGATTGATTCTTTGCGTGACATGGAGATCTTGTTTGATGGAATCAAATTGGAGAACATCAGTACATCGATGACGATCAATTCCACTGCATCAATATTACTTGCATTTTATATTGCACTTGCAAAAAAGCAAGGTGCAGATCTGTCAAAAATTTCCGGAACAATTCAGAATGATATTTTGAAAGAATATGCAGCGCGCGGCACTTATATTTATCCTCCGAAGCAATCGATGCGTATCATAACTGATATCTTCGAATATTGTTCTAAAGAAATTCCAAAGTGGAATACAATTTCAATTTCAGGATATCATATTCGTGAAGCCGGTTCTACTGCAGTGCAGGAGTTAGCATTTACCTTAGCAAATGGAAAAGCGTATGTGAAAGCTGCAATTGAAAAAGGACTTGACATAGATGTATTTGGTAAACGTTTGTCATTTTTCTTTAATGCACACAACAATGTTTTCCAAGAAGTAGCAAAGTTCAGAGCGGCGAGACGGATGTGGGCAAAGATCATGAAAGATCTCGGTGCAAAAGATGCACGTTCGATGATGTTGCGTTTTCATACTCAGACAGGAGGCTCGACATTGACAGCGCAGCAACCGATGAATAACATTATGCGTGTCACATTGCAAGCATTGTCAGCAGTGCTTGGTGGAACGCAGTCGTTGCATACGAATGGATATGATGAAGCCATCAGTTTGCCAACAGAAGAAGCAGCAAGAATTGCATTGCGTACTCAACAAGTAATTGCATTCGAAAGTGGAGTAGTAGATACAGTTGATCCGCTAGCCGGTTCTTATTTCATTGAGTCAATGACTGATGAAATGGAAGCAAAAGCGTGGGAGTACATCAATAAGATCGACGCAATGGGCGGATCAGTAGATGCAATAGAAGCGCAGTATATTCAAAATGAAATTGCAAGAGCATCGTATGAATATCAGCAATCGATTCAAGACAATACAAGAATTATTATTGGCGTGAATCAATTCACAATGGAAGAGCCACCATTCGATAAAGTATTTTCAATCGATGATTCTATTCGTACACTTCAGATTGACAAGTTGAAGAAACTTCGTGTAGAAAGAAATGAAGCGAAAACTCAAGCGTGTATAAAAGCTGTTGAAGAAACTGCTAAAGGAACAGGAAATTTAATGCCGGTAATTATTGAAGCTGTGGAAAATGATGCGACACTTGGGGAAATTGCGGATGCGATGCGTCGGGTCTTTGGAGAATTCTGAAAATGGTGAGTGGTAATTGGTAAGTTGTGAGTAGCAATGTTCGTTAAACTGAACTCACTATTCACTATTCAGGGAATATAAATTCCAGTGCGATTCTAACTTACACAAGAATAGCGGATGCTCTAGGTATTGTAATGAAAGATATTTTGTAATTTCGGGACATGAGTAAAAAGAACGGCCCCGAAAAAACGGAAGCTATCTTTAGCGCAATGACTAAGGCAATGGTAAGCGTTAATTCTTAGTTAAAAACCAAAAAAAAACGCGAAAAAGAAAAAATACAGCCTTTACTTTTGAATCTAAATAACCTACCTTTACGTTCTACTTTTATATATAATTAAAAGAAATGGGCAGATTTGTAAATTTTGAAACCTTTTCAAAAAAAAAGGGAGAAATTAAAACTGAACTACTGAGAATAAATCACTCAAAAAAAAGTATAGAAGGTCAGTTTAAGGTTCTTACTTTTAGAGATAAAGATACCCGTCAAATCGTATGCTATATTCCATCTCTTGAAATAAGCGGTTATGGAGCAACGGACAAAAAGGCTAAAGAGATGTTGAAGTTTTCTTTGGACGCATGTTTTAAACATTTTGTTGATTTGTCCCAAAAAAAACTAGAGATAGAAATACGGTCATTGGGTTGGTTGAAAAAACCGCTTAGAAATAAAGAGTATTCAAAATCTTTTGTTGACATTGATGGTAATTTACAGTCATTTAATGCAGTTGATGATAAAGTAGAAGAAGCTATTCTAACAGTATAATTTTATGGGCGAATTTCGTCCTTTAAGGACTAGCTGTTTTGAGAAATTTTTATCTTTTCATGGGTATAAATACCATAGAACTACTGCCAGTCACGACCAATGGACTAGAGCTGGAAAGAGAACAATTCCTGTATGGGGAGATGAAAAAGAAATTCCCGCAATGCACCTAAGAGGAAATTGTAAGACAATTGGTTGCACTATGGATGAAATGTATGCATGGGCTAAAATTAACTGCTAATTTTTTTAACCCTTACTGCTGTATCAGGTCTATAGTCACCCACCATTCACTGAGGTCACTTTTCCACAATCAAAAAAACATCCTCATTCTCTTTCTTCAAGTTATATTGTTCCCGACCATACTTTTCGAGATTCTCTTTACTTGAATGAAGATCTTGTAGTTGTGCTTTGTAAAGTTTAATACCTTCTTCGTAATGAACTTTTTCTTTTTGAACGGTCTTTAATTTTTTACTGTAAGTCCAAGTCGTAATGAAATCATTCCGATCAAAAAAACTGATCCATACTAAAAATCCCAATCCGGTAAGAAAATAACGGTTGTTCAAATACGGAAGTATTTTTACAAGCATGGGGAATTTGGGGGTTTTCATGGGGTGAAGGTAGGGGAAAGGATGATTGTATAAATCATGAGGAGAATACGGTTAATAACAGGCATATGTTCATTTTATTAACAGTTGTTTAAAGGGTTTAATGAGTTTAAGGTGTAGTTCACAGTTCACAAATGCTATACACATTAAACACATTAAACAATTTAAACTCTTTAAGCCATTCAAACGATTAAACTTCCGGATTCAAAAACGGATACCGATAATCCTTCGCCGGATCAAAAGTCTCCTTAATTGTACGGGGCGTTACCCAACGAAGAAGATTGTAAGCAGAACCTGCTTTGTCATTTGTACCGCTGGCACGACCACCACCGAATGGTTGTTGACCGACTACAGCTCCTGTACATTTATCGTTGATATAAAAATTACCCGCTGCGTTTACTAATTTTTTCATCGCTTTGTCAACAGCGTAACGATCTTGCGAGAAAATTGCACCTGTTAAAGCGTAAGTTCCGGTTTTGTCAACTGTATCCAATACTTCGTCAAACTTATTGTCGTCGTAAACATAGATCGTAAGAACCGGTCCAAATAATTCTTCGCACATCGTTACATAAAATGGATCTTTTACCTCGAGAACAGTTGGATGAATGAACCAGCCTTTTGATTTATCATAAGTGCCACCTACAACAACATTAACATCAGGATTCTTTTTAGCCTCGTCGATATATTTCGCAAGTTTATCAAATGATTTTTCATCGATGACTGCATTGAAGAAATTTCCAAGGTCTTCTGTCGGCCCAACTTTGAACGAATTTAAATCGCGGATCAAACCTTCTTTCACTTTCGGCCATAAACTTTTAGGAATATATGCACGAGAAGCGGCTGAACATTTCTGTCCTTGGTATTCGAATGCACCGCGAGTTAATCCTGTGATCAACGCATCAACATCAGCAGATGGATGACCAAGAATAAAATCTTTACCACCTGTTTCTCCAACGATGCGTGGATAGCTTTTGTATTTGTGAATATTGTTTCCAATTGTTTTCCAAATATCCTGGAACACAGCAGTAGAACCTGTGAAATGTATTCCTGCAAATTCAGGGTGATTGAAAATAACTTCACCTGCATCAGGACCTGATACGTAAACTAGATTGATAACGCCTGGAGGAACGCCGGCTTCAATGAATACTTCCATCAAAATACTTGCTGCAAGAATTTGTGTGTTGGCCGGTTTCCAAACAATTGTATTTCCCATCATGGCAGCTGAAGAAGGTAGGTTTCCACTGATCGCTGTAAAGTTGAAAGGAGTAAGAGCGAATACGAATCCTTCAAGTGGACGTTGCTCTAAGCGATTGTAAACACCTTTTGAAGATATTGGTTGTTGAGTATAGATCTCACGCATGTATTGAACATTGAAACGAAGGAAGTCAATCATTTCACAAGCAGCGTCGATCTCAGCTTGGTAAATGCTTTTGCTTTGTCCAACCATAGTAGCAGCATTAATAAGTGCGCGATAAGGTCCCGCTAATAATTCAGCAGCTTTTAAAAAGATACTCGCACGATGTTCCCAGTCAAGTGATGCCCAATTATGGCGCGCCGCCAAAGCAGCTTTGATCGCAGCTTCAACATGCGTTTTATTTCCTTGATGAAAATTTCCAACTACAGCTTGGTGATCATGTGGTGGGCGAATTTGTGCAAGCTTATCTGTACGAACTGCTTTACCGTCGATATACATTGGAATATCTCTGACTTCGCCACGCATTTTTTTCAATGCTGCTTTTATGTTTGCTCTTTCAGGACTTCCCGGAGCATAATTTAAGACCGGTTCGTTGATTGCAACTGGAACTTGATAAATACCGTTTGACATGCTTTATAAATTTGTCCGCAAAGGTAGGTATTTTATTGTCCTTTTGTACCGGAAAAGCACTTTTTACCAACTTGAATCCAAGGACTTTCAATAGAAAAATAGAGGAAAACGGAGATCATGAAAGTAGTCGAATAAACGAGAATAAATGCAGTGATCAAGTGCATTTGAGGTTGGAATTGATAAAGAATTCCGATCAAAATAAAATGAACCAGGTAAAAACTATAGCTAATTTTTCCCTGAAGCATAAAGAATTTATTCGTAAGCATTTTTTGCAGCCGAATGGAGGAAATTAATGCAATTAGAAGGAAAGCGAGTCCCCAGCTTTTGGAATGAATAAACACTAGCTCAATTTTATCGGATAAATTAGGCAAAATCTTTTGAGTTTGCAGGATAATTAAGGCTAAAAGAACGACAAGAAGATGTCCCAAAAAGTTCATTCTTTTCCAAACAGAAATCAGATATTCCTTTTGGGAAGAAATGAAAACTCCAATAGCAAAATCAAAAATGAAAGAATCGATTGGCAGAATTTTGACCATCAAATAAACGCTTACAAGTACTAGCCATGATTTTTTATTGGCAATCCATGCAAGGAAAGGTAGCGCAAGCGAAATCAGTATTTCGATTGATAACGTCCAATCGTGCGGAAGAATTCTTAGCGCCGGATCATTTGGAAATCTTTTAATAAGTACTGCTTGTTTTATAACGTCAAAGGCATTCGGTTGATCTTTCCAATAGACAGTTAGCCAACCGGTAATTTGATTGCTAAAAAAATGATAGAGTAGGAATGAAACAATTAGTACAACAATGAATACCGGATAAATTCTGCAAATTCTTTTTCCTGCGAAGTTGAAGTAGGAGGTGATTGACAATTTTTCAGAGCGAATTGATTCTGTCAAGACAAATCCGCTGAGAATAAAAAAATAAAGTACAGCAGATTCAGAATCCCAAATGAAATTGAAAGTTGATTGAAATGATCGAGGTGAAAAAGTCTTTATCGTGTGGGCCAACAGAACAACTAATGCAGCTATACCACGACTACTATCCAGAAAATGATATCTGTTCTTTTCTGACAAGTTTCAATTTGTGCTTAAGACATTTTTGAAACAATAATTCCGATGATCATGGCAACAACTAATGCAACCAGAATTCCGTTGAAGAATTTTTGTGCGCCTAGATTTTTTTTCAATTCAACATGTCCAAGAATGTTGTTGAATAAGATCTCAAGTCTGTGAAAAGCGCTTTCGTTTTTTACGATATAATCGTAAGC
>JANOBV010000304.1:0-47101 GCA_031411835.1 Bacteroidota bacterium
TGCACGAGTGCTAAGCCCCTTTAGGGGCGAACTCTTTAAACACACAGCTTTTTTCACAATTGGACATGAGGAATACCTCGAATACAACCAATACATGTTATAACTTTTATTCAGGGGAATTAATGAACACATGTGTTGTGCTAAAGAGTTCGCCCCTAAAGGGGCTTAACTTGCTCGCGTAGTCCGGTAATTACCAAAAGTCAGGCCCTAAAGGGCTTGTCACTACTATATGCAGTTACTTATTACGAATTCTTGTGATCAACTTAATGACATTGCCCCCAAGGGGCGACCAGTTCGATTGCATACAAATTATTTTAAAATCTAAAAGTCAGTATAACAAGCATTTAAGAATACACAATTCAAAAGTAGACCGATAATACAACTTAATTCCTCCCAACAGTGGCATTTTTGTTAGGATGTCACTTTCAAAATACCCTGAAAAAGCCTTTTTAGAAGCAATAGGCAAGAATATTAAGGCCTATCGGGTAAAAAAGGGCCTTACATTGGAGCAATTGGGGGAAAACATTGGGACCGATAAGTCGAATATGCTCAGGATCGAACAAGGCAAAAACATCACATTATTGACATTACTGAAGCTTTCCGGATTTCTAGAAGTCGAGCCCCACACCCTGGTAAAGACAACCTTTTCAATGACCATGGAAGACATAGAAAAGTATGTGATCCGCAAGAAAGACAAGAAGCCGGCTAAATCGAAAGGCAAGTAGTACATTATATATGACTGCTAATGAAAGTCTTTCACACATTTTCTCCAAAGCAATTGATTTTACTAGAATACAAGCAACATTAAACCGTCTGTAAGGGTATAATAATCTCTTTTTTTACTATTATTGCAATCCGAAAATAGATGAGTCATTCGATTCACGAATAAATTAGGTCCTGTGGCCGAGTGGTTAGGCAGAAGTCTGCAAAACTTTGTACAGCGGTTCAAATCCGCTCGGGACCTCCAATTTCTATTCATTAGAAGCCATCAAGCCTCATTTCGCAAGAATGAGGCTTTTTTGTTTTCATTAGGAGACGTTAGGACTCGTTAAGATGAAGAAGTGATTCGCTGAGGATTCGCTAAGAGGGTTTTGGGTGATTCGCTAACGCGTGGCTCCTGCGGAAGAAAGGGAAGCACTTCTTTTAACGGTTAGAGTATATTCCAAAACAACTTTGTGACATTTGTCATCCTTATTTCCTTTAGTAACTTTCCAGAACATTCTCGGATTTTAATTTGAGCAATCAAAACACTTTGTTAAGTTTGAAATGACGAAATTAAATTTCGTCCTAGTTAATCTTTGTTCAAACGAAAACACCTAAATCAAATCACCATGAAAAAATTCTATTTATTTTCATTCTTGTTCCTTTGCTTTATTAGTTCATTACCATCATTTGCTCAAACAGATCCATATCCTTACCGAGGACTGTATATTGACAAATTCGTAGGGTGGACAAACAATACTTTTCCGACGATCAATGAAACAAAAACGCTCCTAGGCAGAACTACCGAAGAAGATTCATTGTTAAACTTTGCAAGAGACAATGATTTTAAATATCTTATTCTTTATGACCTTAATAAAATCTTTGCACATCCGAATGATTCATTACCGGGCGCAAGTATTGGCGGTAGTCATCGAACTTACAAGCAAGCACTTTGTGATTTCATTGTAAAAGCAAAGACTCAATTTTGTATTGAACATATAGGAGCCGCGGTATCTTCTACCTCGATACTAAGTGACATTACAGATTTCAATAGTTTGATGATTTCTGATCCTTATCTTTTTAATAGCGGGCCGAATACATTTATTCCTTCCACTCCAAACCCTTTATCATTTGTTCAGAATACATATACTTCTTCTGATGGCTCCACGGCTATGCGTTCTGAAATGGTTAAGACTGCTCTAAGAATTAGTGATTTCAACTCTTTTTGCTCAGCCAAAATCGATGTCATCACAACCGAATATGAATTTTGGCAACAATACAAAAACCAAGGTTGTATGATTTCCGATACTGTGTTTTTCCCCGACAGCATGACCTTTATCTATCATGGCACTACTTATAATGCTCCTTTCAGTATTACATTAGATAACAACAAAACAATTTCGATTCCAAATGACACAATATTTTTTGGTGGAGACACACTTACACCACCCGAACCTATTATCTTTTGTAGAACGAACGATCAATTCTGGGCTTATCGACAACTACTGATTGACATAAAAAATGTGCAAACTGGATCAAGCTATCCGTTAATAACTGATACGTATCTTGGTTGGTTTGATAAAGATAACATTAGTGATCTTCTTCAAACAAGTATCATCGATAGCTTGGTTAATAGAGTAGGTATACATATTTATAGAACAACGCCTTCAAATTTATGGTCGTACATGGCTAACAGGGATTCCTTGTTCGGACATAATTCCGTCTTAAATTCTATTGTTCATCCAATTATTTCTTCTGAAGATCCATTACTAGGAGGGCAAAACTTTTTAGGACCTTGGTTGCGAAATCAATCTATAGGAAACACGTTATTCGAAGCAGAGAAAGCTTTAATTGCTCAATATACTCCAAATGCAACAGTTTATCACGGCAACAGTGATCCTTTAAAGTTTGGAGCATTTACATGGTTTGCTCAATCATATTTTAAGCAAAAAATAATTGGCAATAATCGGTACTACTTATCCAATGTTTTATGGAATAGACCACCTACAATCTGTTCCGGTCAAAGTATGTTTTTCAATTATATCGGACCAAATGAGACCGGAATGATAATGGTTTGGAATTATGGCGATGGAATTCAAGATTCAATTGTTAGTCCAGATACAACTCAACAAAACAGAACTCATGTTTACACCTCTGGCGGAAGCTACATTGTAAATTGTACGCTCTATTATCCAGCTCCAACTGACATAGGAATTGGCGGATGTGTTCCTTATACTTATCGCGATACTGTTTTTATTAGTGGAGCTACGATTACTGCTACCGGATCGACTTCCATTTGTCAAGGCGATAGTGTTCGATTGATTGCTTCTTCGGGGTCTTCCTATTCATGGACGGGTGGCGCAACAACACAATCGATATATGTTAAAACAACAGGCACTTATACTGTAACAGTTCTTAACAGTAATGGATGTGCCGGTAGTTCTACTGCAACAATAAACGTAACGGTTCATCAGAAACCTTCAAACACTTTAAGTATCGTAAGTACACCTTGTATGGGTGGAACAAATGGAATCATTTCTGTTACTACAAACGGAGGAAGCACTCCGTATCATTATTTATGGTCAAACGGAACGACATCAAATCCATTAGTCACAATTTCTGCTGGAACTTATTTTGTAACTGTTACGGATTCATTCGGCTGCACAGATCGAGACACAATCGCATTAACCGAAAGCCTGACTTGTTGTGGCATGGGATTGTTGAATGCTCCATCTAATATTACTTCACTCGTTTCCGGAAGCAGTTATAATGTAAACGGAATTGTAACTGTAAGCGGATCGGTTACAGTTTCAAATACAAGATTCTACATGGGTGATTATTCGCAAATCATTATTGGTAGTGCTTCAACACTTACCATGAATGGTTGTCATCTTAGCGCTTGCGATAGTATGTGGAATGGAATTTCCTTTACAGATAATACTTCGCTGTTAATATTGAATGGAGATACTATTGAAGATGCCTTTCATGCGATCTCCGATTCAGCCGGTGCGAAAATAACAGTCTCGAATACGATCTTCAATAAAAACCGAAGAGCCATACTTATCGTAGGTTCTGCAACAGCACTTACTTCAACGGTTACCAATTGCACATTCACTTGTCAAGATAATGGCGGAATAGTTTCGCAGACCAAAGATGGTGGTTCAGCTTATAGTGGAATTGAAATGAGTGGCATGAATGGATGGACACTTAATTCAAATCATTTTAAGCACCTATATTATGGTATAAAGTCTGAAAACAGTTCGCTCGTTCTTAATACAAGTACTTTTATTGATATGCGACGATACAGTTACACATATAGTAATCTAAGAGCTCCATCATGGACATGGGTGAATGATGGCTATGGAGTATATTCTAATAACTCTTCTGGAAGTCCAATTTCATTATCTGTTCAAGGAAATAGTTTCACAAATTGTGGTTATGGAGTTGCAACAAGAAATGCAATTACAACCGAGATAGCAGGCTCCACGTTTGATTCATTAAGATATGCAGCTGTATCGATCGTGAATCCAACAGGAGTTGATGTTAATATTCATGGAAACACTATTACCCATTACTTAAATGGTGTATCTGTGTCTGAACCACGAGTAGCAAGTTCCACAACAATCACTGGAAACACTTTCACGACTTCATCCAATCTGAATAATTCACCATTATATAATGCAGCTGTAAATTGGTCAGTTAAATTACAAAACCGTTTACCAGGTGTTACAACTGCATCGATCACCAACAACCGAATGAACGATCAATTGAAAGGTGTTTATTTGAACGGCTGTGAGAAGGTTGACATTATTCTGAATAATATACAACTAATAGGAAGCTCTAACTCAACAAAGCAATACGGCATTTGGCTGGTCAACAGTCCGAATTGCACTGTAAGTAGCGACAGTATCGTCGTTACCACCGCAGGGATTTCCGACCCGACTCATGCCAGAGGAATTCGTTTTGAAAGCTCGACAGGTTGTTCGATCAACAATAATTATCTCTTAAACCTTGGTAGCTGAATAAATGGATTGAATTTCTGCGATCTAACTACATTATGCGGAAACGATATTAGGAATTGTGTACGAGGAATGGATGTATTTAATGTTACGCTTCCAATACAGGGTGCTACAAATTCCCCTCAGGACAATATGTGGCGAAATATTCCTTTGGCAAATAGAATTGTTGGAAGTACTGCAAATAGTGCACCGCTCGATTTTTATCATCGATATACACAAAACGACCTGAACAATAAATTCAGTCCTGGAATCTACTTGAATTTAATTCAAGGTTTTCCAAACACAACAGGAATATCTCCTTGCAGTGTTCCTGATACTTTTCCTCAGATGTTTACAGAAATTACCGATCAGGTGATTAAGGACTCCATTGTTTTTATTGCATACAATCCAGAAAACAAATGGTTTGCCGAAAAATATGCGTTTCACCTTTTATCGAAGGATTCCATGTTAATGAATCAAGGTCTTCCAACTGACATTCAACGACAACAATTTTTTGATAACTTAAAGCAGAGAAATGTAGGAGATTTGGAGGCAATTCATAAAGCATTAGAAGAGAAAGATTACGTGCAAGCGATTACGAAGCTGATAAATTTTCAACCAGAAAATGTAATAGAACAGAATTTAAAAGATGTATTAAACTTAGTTGAGAAAGTTCAGGCTGACGTACCTCTCACAATAGACGACTCTTTGTTGCTTGATAATATTGGCGAGCAACTTGCATTTGAAGGCGGACCTGGAGTTTTCATTTCACGAGCTATAATGGATGAAGAATTCGATGATGAATTGACTGGCTCTTTACTGCGTCAATCAAATATTGTTCAAGATTATAATGAGCCGGATATTTTACTCTACCCAAACCCTTCAAGCGGGAAAATAGTTATCTCGAAAAATTTATCACAGTTTGGTGGTTGTAGAATGGAAGTAAGAGATTTACACGGCAGAATATATTTAAGCTCAAAACTGGACTTAAACGAAACCTTATTTGAAAAGGATTTGAGTTTCCTCAATTCGGGATTATATTCTCTTCACATTTATTGCGATGATCTACAGAGAGAATCTTTGAAGCTCATCATTCAAAAATGAAGAACTATTTGTTTATATGGCTTTTCTTCCTTGTCTGCTCATTTTCGAATGGACAGGGAAGAAATTCCATTTGGTGCTTTGGCGATAGTGCAGGAATTGATTTTCGAAACATTCCATCACCTTCTTTTTTACAGAGCGGAATGAATTCAAAAGGATCTTGTTCTACTATATCTGATAGTGTTGGCAACCTATTATTTTATTGTTCGGCACCGGATATTGTGAATTTTAACAATGGGGTTTTACCACTTGGGATTGTTTACAATCGAAACCACTTAAAGATGCAGAACGGGGATTCATTGAATTGTAGAGCATGGTATCATGAAATGGTAATTGTTCCAAATCCCTACGATCCCGATTTGTATTTCATATTTCACGTTGGTGTAACAAACTTATACGGACTTTACTATTCTGTCGTAGATATCACGCAAGATAATGGTCGCGGCGCTGTAATTTCCAAGAACAATCAATTGAGAAATGAAATAGGCGGTGACTACATTCAAGCTATTAAACACGGTAATGGAAAGGACTGGTGGGTAATATTTCGAACAGCCCCACCTACAAATAATAATTTCTATGTTTACTCAATAAATTCTAACGGGGTTCAATTAGATCATATCGACAGTGTTGGGCCAAGCAGCTCTACCACCGGTGGCGATTTACGCTTTAATTCGGACGGCTCTCAATTTGCCTTTTGTAATTGGAATGGCCTTTTAGCCATCTATGATTTTGACCGTTGTAGTGGTGCAATAACATTGGATCAAACAATTCATCAAGAATTTCCGGTTGGCACTTCGCCATTTTTCTTTGATTGTTGTTTTTCTCCGAATGATTCGATGCTCTATGTAAGTTGTGCTCCTTACTACAGTACAAACGATACTAATCAAATTTACATTTATCAATTTCGACTTTGGATGCCTAATGTTTATGCTTCAAAGCTTGTCGTATGGACTATTCCATATCCGAATTTCCCTGGAGCAGTTCGACTTGCCCCGGATAACAAGATTTATATCGCGAGCGTTTCAACTCCTTATCCGAATGATAGCTCAACTTTTTACCCTGAGAATATGAATCTAACAGTGATTAACCAACCAAATCGGGTTGGGGCATTAGCTTGTGATATTCAACCTTACAGTTTTTATCTTGGCGGAAAGAGAACTTACCTTGGCTTGCCGAATAACCCTAACTATGATTTAGGTCCTTTAGCTGGTAGCCTTTGCGATACCATCAATACCGTAGTTGAACCAACAGAAATTAGTAATCCTGCATTAAATCTCTCTTACCACCCAGCATGGCAGAGTGTGATTGTAAATGCAAGTAAATTGAAAGGAACCAATGTCAAGATTTATCTAACAGATATTTCCGGAAGAATTCTTTTTGTTAACGAAGGGAAAACCATTGCCGGATACTTTACGAATAATATTCCGATGGAAAATTTTTCAGCAGGAGTTTATTTGGTGACGATTGTTACTGAGAAAGAAAAAGTGTCTGGGAAGATTGTGAAGGACTAATTCTTTTATCCTTCCCCTTACCAACAATCCGCACTCGATAAAATTCTCCACCATCGCAAATCACCCATTGCACCCGTCACCCCACCCATGTATTCTCACAGGAAAAAAGACATGGATGCATTCGAACAAATTATTGGCCAACTTCTGGTAGAAGAAAAGTATTGGGTCAGACATTCTGTAAAAATCGATCTTACTCTTGAAGGGAAAAGAAGCATCAACAAACCTTCCACGCCAAGGCCGGAGATTAATATTGTAGCTTATAATACTAACATTGATACCATCATTTTACTTACCTTTAAAAAAATGACCGGAGCTATTATATCTCAGTTTTATTGGAAGGATGCAAATAATCAGTATAGTCGATATTTTATTGGCGGATCCTTTTTTTTCATCGAACCTGATTTAGGGGTTACTACTTATAGCAATTTGGCAATGGCAAGAAGTCAGAGCGATATGGTTTATGCTGAAGATTATTTTTATTTCGATACCCCGTTGACATTTTTCAAATCCTCCGTTCGTGAAGGAAAAGGTAAACAATGTATTCGTTTGGATCGTGAATGGTTACAGGAATTTCCCGATAAGAATGTCACATTGATTAAATTTCCATTTCCCGTAAGCTCAGAATACTTTACTCACAACAGAAATTCTCCGAATGAAGGGCAACTCGTTATTTTTGAGGGATACGGTGAAGCGGATCACATTTCTGTTCAGGATGATCCCGAGTCCATTGATTTTATTCGAGTTGATGATAATCAAATTCGAAAGTTTAAATTATTCCGGCAAATGGGAAATATCGAATCCATCGAGCAGGAACCAATCTATTCTGATCCTTTAAATATTGATAACCTTGATGTTCTTTACACCGACATACATTATAGCGGCACAATGTCAGGAGGTCCCATATTGGATATAAAAGGTAAAGAAGTGCTTGGCATTTTATCACATGAACCTGATGATCCATTTGCTTCTCAGAAGTTTAAGGGAATAAAATTGAGTTGTCTTGGATAATAAACGATAAAGAATTTGGGAATTTACCCAATTTATAACAAATTGGATCATTTTTCGGATATTTAAGTATCATATCGTATCATTTTTTACTTGACTTTTGATATTGACTGTCGTATATTTGCGTATCAAATCGTATCAAATGGCTTCAAAAGTACATACATATTCTCTCAGTTTAACAATGCCCTTAATGAGGGACATCAGCAAAGTAGATCGCTTTGATGCCGAATGGACAACCATTGAGAAAAGAGAAGGGCAAAGCCTGAAACAATTAAAAGCGATTGCAACTGTCCGAAGCGTTGGGGCATCGACCCGAATTGAAGGCTCCAAGATGACTGATGCAGAAGTGGAAGTTCTGATCGATAAATTAAAAGTATCGAAACTCGAGGAAAGAGACCAACAAGAAGTGGCCGGATACTTTGATGCTTTAAATGTAATTACAGAATCTTTCAATGATATTGAAATTACAGAAGGCAATATCAAAAATCTTCATAAGATTTTGATGTGCCATAGCGAAAAAGACGAATGGCATAGAGGAGATTACAAACAAGTTTCAAATGCCGTAGAAGCAAATCATGTTGATGGAAGCAAACAAATAGTTTTTAAAACAGCTGAACCTGGGATAGAAACAGAGGAAGCAATGCGACAGTTGATCGAATGGTATCAATCCGATCAAGAAACTTTACCAATAGTAAAGTCGTCAATATTCGTTTATGATTTTCTCAGCATACATCCTTTTCAAGATGGTAATGGAAGACTAAGTAGATTGTTAGGCACCCTGTTACTATTAAAGCAAGGATATAAATGGATTCAATATATCAGTTTCGAACATGAAATTGAAAGCAGAAAAATAGAATATTATGAAGTATTGATGCAAACCCAAAGGAAAAGACCGGGAGAAAATGTTGATGAGTGGGTCGTTTTCTTTTTAGACTGTTTAATGAATATACAGGAATTGTTAATGGAGAAATTAAAAACAAAGGAAAGTTCTTCTCCATTGGGACCTAAAGAAAAAAACATCGTTTCGTTCATTGATAATCGCCCCGGAAGTAAGTCGAGCGAAATAGCAAAGAGTTTAAATATTCCATTACCAACAGTAAAAAGAATTCTTAATAACATGGTTGAAAATAAAATAATCTCCAAGTATGGCATCGGTGCCGGAACTAACTATATAGTAGAAAACCAAACCACATTAAAAACGGGTTTGATGTTTAAGCTCACTGATGGAAGCCGCAAGAAGGAATTCACCTTACTAAACAATAGCTCGTACATTGAGATCAATAAAATTATATTGACTCCACTATTCAAATGGGAAAGACCAGAAGATTGGTCTAAGAAATTGTTTGATCAAGGATTGTATTTCATCATTAAAGGATACACAAGTAGAAGTGGAACTTTTACCGATACGTACCCTATTGGTGCATACGTTAGCCCAATGCACTATGAACCAATATTCAATTTCACGAAAGCATTAAATATTCCCTTAAGTGTGACAATGAAACCACTAAAGATGAACGAATATCCGATACGGGTAGAGGTTGAGATTATGGGCTCGGTTGAGAAATTTGATTTTGATGTGATGTTCGTTTATGATGAGAGAGGGTAGTGAATAATAATGAAATTCATTCCATTTTTTATTAAAGCTATTCCAATTCGACTCGCTCACGTCTCGCTTTTCTAAACCCCTCTCCGCATTGGCAAGCAAACCAAGTGCATGTATAAACCATATAAATCCGCTCGGGACCTCCAGAATAAAGCGCTTGAAATTTTTTCAGGCGTTTTTTTTATTTCCATTAGGCAGAAGTCTGTCCGCCGCGGCGGATACAACGGTTCAAATCCGCTCGGGACCACTAAATTGAAACGCTTGAAATTTTTCAAGCATTTTTTTATTTACTACCAATAGGTAGAAGATTGTCTAACGCGGCGGATACCGCGCTTCAAATCCACTTGCGATCTAATTAATAAAGCGCTTGAAGTATTGCAAGCATTACAACAGCAAATTTCCGATTTGTTTCAATCCAATGGTCAAAATCGTGACCAACAAAAAGCAGCATCTACCCCGTCCTTTACTCTGGGAAAAGCAGAAATTATTTTTGTATTCGAAGAAAGTTCCCTTTAGGCTACAACTTAAAGTAGAATCGAAAATATTTTTGTACGATGAAGAAAGTGTTGTTTAAGCAACTACTTGAATCGGGATCGAAAATACCTTCGTTTCTCTTGTCCTTTAAAATCGCGATGCGGCGAATTAATTTTATTACATGAATGGAAGTGCTCACATATTATGGAAATCTCTCGTGGACTTAGCGACACCAGAGAACAATTCTGTATGGTCGCTTATCTGTAATGTGCTTGGGTCTATAGCATCGGCCATTGTCATAGGGCAATGGATCGCGAAATGGAAAATATGGAAGACTCTGCGCAAACAAATCGGGATGGTTTCCAAGCGCATAGGAAATTTTTGGAATCATTTAGCTTTTGATCTTTTCAACGTATCAAGGTTTCCTGCTTCTTCGCTTGCATACATTCTAAATCCAAAGCCAATGGCAACTAAGAAAAAACCCGTTACTAAGTCAGCGAAGAAAAAAGCACCAGTAAAAAAACAGAGAGAGACACGACGATGTACAACTTCGGCGATCAAAAGAGTCTTGCAAAATCGAGGTACCTTTTGGAAATGGTTCGCGCGTGGGCGAAAGCAAATCCGAGAGCAGATCTTAAAAAATTAGAAGAAGCATGGCCGCACAAACTCATTCACAAATACGGTGTGTGGGCTGTGCTAAAGAAAGCACAAGAGAGAAGCAAGCCTCGTCCACGCTACTTCTTGAAAGATGTTGACAGAATAAAAGTCGGCGACAAAACGATCTGCGTTTGCAACCAAATCACGAAGCCGATCATAGACGCGATTATAAAACACGCGACGAGCATCGGTGTGAAGGTGAAATAAAATTGAGGTTTGTAGGATGACGAAGGGACGCATAATGCGTCCCTTTTTTATTTTATGGTGTTGTTGCAACAACGGGTGGCAATGGTAAAATGGCATTCAATTCATCAAGCATAGAGAGCGTATGAAAAAAACCTTGTAGCGAATATTCTATTTGCTCCTTAAAATATTCAGGCATCCCTAATCTTGCTTCGTGTATTTGTCTTAACTCAGCTTCTTTCGCGACGTTTTTTAGATAGTCCCATTTGCTTCGTGTTGCTTGAGTTAAACCATGAACCACACCTTTACGTTTTTTGTTTAATGTGCTTGAATAAATGTTGTCCTGAAAATTCTTCAGCCAATTATAATGTGCGCTTGTAGTTGTGATGCTCTCAGCTACTTGATGTCTTCCAATCAAATCCATGACTGTTGCAAAATTAACTCCTGTATGTCTTAATTCATTTGGGAAATAAGAGTTGATAAGATCAGCGATACGTGCCCAGAAGTTGTAACATGCTTGGTAAGCATTATGAACGATCATATCAAACCTTGATGCAGCAAGATTATAATTGTTTACATACAATTCACCACCCGCAAATTTCTGCATGTCCTTAAACGGATCATTAATATAAGGTCTATACAAGTAGAGTTCTGCCGTAGCATACAAAAGTTCTTCTGAATACTGATCCAGGTCATCAAAATTTGTTTGATGATTACGCTCACCCTCGCCATCAATATCAAAGGAGTTTGCATATGGATAATGTGTTCTTTCGGTAGCATGCGAATGCCATAAAAGAATTTCTCTTCCATTAATTTTATAGTCGCGATTATAACCTGAAACGCTTCCTAAATTATGTTCAGAAAAAATATTCAATATTACTTCGTGATATGAGAGAATCGCCGAACGTCCGCTTTCGTATTTCAAGCATTTGGTTTTAAATTTTGATGCGACTCTGTCAAGCATTTCCTTCAATTTAATCTCGTCAGCTTCCCGCATGCCAATAGGCGTTGAAGTCGCATAAGCTGAAAGCGTGAGCCCTTCGGTTTCTGTTATTGGCCCGCGCGTAACTGATACAATTGCTTCGGGAATTTCTGGCGTTCTGTGTGTGATTTTGAATTCGCGAGTACCCTTGAATACATCAGTACTGATTTTCCACTCATTTAAAATTGATAAAACTCTATCCATGTTATTTATTTTCTGCCACCCCATCAACCACCTCGCCATCATTTAGAACTCTGCCAAACAGGCGGTTGAAAACCTCTTTTGAGAGGTGGAAGTTTTCAACACCTGTTAACAGCCGAAAAGGAAATGCCGATATTTGCAACAAACCCGCATAACATGCAGCAGAAAGAAATAGATATAGATTTGAAAGAGTTCGTTGCCTGTGAGTACGTCCTCGATTACGCAATCCTTTACGCAATCAGAAGAACAGATTTTGAAAAGCTAAAACTTACAGCGAGGGACTTTGATTTTTCGCTCGACAGTTTGCCAACAGGTAATCCAGTCACAGCTATTCCACTCGTAGAAGTTGCGCTAAACAAGTTTCAAGTTGGCCCAGAGAACCTCACCAGAGAAGTTGAGGCGAACCAATTGCATGACATTGCAATAATGGCAGGGTAATTTAATTTTGACAAAAATGAAAAATAAGAAACAAAAAAATCCTGTCGATGAAATGCTTGAAAACATCATCGAAAAGGTTGGCAAAATACCTAACATCGAATTGATCCAAACGGACGAACTCGCAAAGAGAATGTTCCAGTTTTCCGTTAAGCGTTTCGGTGGCATCATCAACTACAAACATCAAGTGAGTATAGTTGTAGTACCCGCATTAAATCGTACAGGTGTTGAAACAAAAAATCATATACGCAACTCTCAATACAAAGCTGTACAGCCTTTATTGATGGAGGAAGTAGAAGAGAATGCTCATGAGATGATGCGGATATTGTACACAGGGATGTTTCATAAGTATGAAAATTTTATGCGCGAACTTGTGGAACTCTCAAACGAAATGGTGAAGGAGTTGGGACGTCCAGACATTAACATGTATGCGTAGGACAATTTCGGCCAAGCTCTTATCGACTGGCAAAAATCAAAAGACCTATATCGTATTAATTGGCTAACGAACTGTATCAAGCATAAAGATAGCTTCCCCGTAAAAGAAAAACCTCCCATTGAATATGTCATGTTGCCTCACGATAAGAAAATCGTGATAACGAAAGAAGATTTCATTAAAGACATAGACATACTCGTAGAGGAAATGGTAGATTCAATTCAGATGGCTAAACTTATGGTCATGCACCTAATTACATTTGGTGATCCTGATCCTGAAAGAGAATACACACCTGTAATGAAAGCCCAGAAGGAACATTTTGATCAACAGATTCGAGACTTAATTTCCAAGAAAAAAGCGAAGCCGGTCATTCACATTCCTGAGGGTACGAAAAAACTTATCAAAGATATTGGTTATGTCGAATCGGACTGGATAAAATCCTAAGAAAATTCGTACATTATGGTAACAAGATTTGATTGTTATGCAGACAGAAAAGGAAATGGCCTCGGGTAGTTTTACCTCGGGAAAGATAGAAGTTGGCTTTCAAGAGTACGCACGTGGTGACCGCGAAAGAAGAGTTGAGATATTCAACGGAGAGAGGAAGAGCGAAATATTTTACGATCCGTACGTTGAGTCGATGCGAAAAAAATGGATGAAAAGGTCAGAGAACTGAATTGGGTGTAACAAGCTCCGCCATCATGTCATGCCTGCAAACGTCAATATTCACGCGGGTTACACACATTTTTAGATCCAGTTAATTGGCAAAAAAACATTTGGAACTATTATTGAATAAGCGTATTTCTAACACAGAAATATATGAGATACTTTTCCATTCAAGGATTTTCCCTAACTGAAGATGATGCTTTCATCGTCTTGCATTTACCAGCGTATCACGAAGGTGATACTCTTCCAACTCTAAAGATGTTGAACGAAACAGTCCACGCTATCGATCCGCATTTTGTTTATTCAGGTCACGTAGAGTTTGGCAGCGAAGCAGAACTCAGAGCTTGGCAGAATGATAAGGACAGACCTCTCATCAAAATCGGTTTCAGCTTGTCATGATTGAACATCCTGACATCTTCAAATTTTTAAAACCGTATTACAAGCAAAAACTTTCATCAACATTTGTCAAGGAACTTATTGATTGCAGTCTCGCGGTTGATGGGACTAAAGGTGGACTATTGCTTGGTGCTCCACATGACTACCCCGACAAAAGGGATGTTACTTGTGGAATTGCTGTTGCAGTGAAGGACGGTATAGGATTTATGATTGCTGGCGAATTCGAGGGGTTTGAATACATGCTCAATGAAGGAGCTGCCTCAGATTTAAGCATGAGGCATAATGACTACAACAAAGACGAAGATCTTGAGGAGGTTTTCGAAGAATACATTCCCGGAAAAGATATAATAACAATCGACCTTCGATTAGATCAAGGACTATACAAGATGAAGTCAAAAATCCTCGTCATAAATTCGATTGACAAAATTTTATTAGCAAATAGGTGCTCTTCAAAAAAACATTTAAGTCTTTATAACAATTTAAACAAAAAGTGGTCACAATTTACTGATCCGCTTTTCTAATCTTTCGATATGAAAAAATTAAATGGAGACAAGCTAACATTCATTGCTGCGGCCACAACAATCCTTGCAGCAATGTTCATTGGCGAGTTAAGCAGATTTCCTGCAGAGGCAAAGGATGACATCCTTACTGTGGCTGGTTTTCTTACTGGTATTGCTGGTATTGCAACATTAATCGGAACAAAACTTACTGAAAATGAAAATAAGAGAAATCTTAAAATGCAATACGATGACAACACAAGCAGGATCGATAATGTTCATGCTAATTACAATCACGATATTAAAGAGGCGTTTGGGTTAATAAGCAAACGCACGACAAATAATTTTCTTGCTGAAAAAACTCCAAGACACATGTCACAGGAGCAATCCGATATAATTGTAGAAAAAGCATTGAATAAATGGATCAATGAAAATGTAGGTGCTAACTTAAGAGGAAGTGAAAGACCTCCTTTGGTAAATGATAACGGTGTTTGGTATTTGAGAGACCCAGAGTGGATAACCCTGCGCAGAAATCATTCAGTTGTTGCGCAAAGTTTAAACACATATTACGATACGTACTATTTAATGCAAGGTCCACCTAATCGCCATACATACATTAGCGTTATAATAAACAGCGGAACACCAAGTGACCAATTAGGAATTGGAGCATATCTCACCTTGCAAGCCAAAGAACTTTTTTACAAATATGGAAAATGGTGGGATGAGTTCAGAGTGTTTTTTCAAACACATCAATCATTTCAGCATGTAGTAATTCTTGTTTGTGATGACAACCTTGCGAATATACAACCAGACGAAGTTAGAGAGGATGTAAATTTTTGGCTTGGAAATGTTGCACGTAGACCATCTTTGAAACTAGATAGAGCAATCAACATTTATAGTATGAGCGATGTTAATGCTACTGAAATTGTTTACCATTAAAAAATAAAAAACATGAAAGTAAATGTATCAAACAAGCGTTCACACTCTGGAAAACTTCTTACTGACGTAGAATTGATTCCTTACACTCCCGAATTAATTGCTGCCGTAAAGGCTGTGATAAACAATTCTGCAAATGATACAGAGGAGTACACAATTTTCCATTACATCTCGAAAGCACTTGGCCTAGGTTCGGCAGTTCATAGTGCAGATCATATTGGCTCTAATAAATTTGAAGTGTATTACGAGATAGCACCATTATAAATTATTCTTCTTGTCGCGTAATTCTTTATTCTTGACAAGTCCTTATAAATCCCGATCGGTAGAATCTTTAGCATCAATACTTCCAAACTTTTCATACTCGGGCAGTAGCGAGATTCCGGTTGGAATTAGTAATGCAATTTACAATGAAAAAAATGTAGTCCGTTTGTTGGATTAAATTTGTTGCTTGATTAAATCAAAATTATATATTATTTGTTATAAAATTTATGTCAAATAGTTTTTGGTGAATGTTGTGTTAATATCAAATCCATAAACACGAAGTACCTCTTGCCAATTCCCAGTGGAATATCGCTACTACATGAGTAAGAAAAGCGCGGAACGCCGAGCGGTATCTCCATCCAACAATTTATTGACTGTGTTCTATCTTTTTCAAAAAATATTGTTTAATTTTCCTTGCACATTTGAAAATACTCAAAATGAAAAAAGTCCTCTTCACACTCTCCTTCTTTATATTAAATCTAATGTATTCATTTTCCCAAACTGAATATTGGGGTATGACAAATTATGGTGGAACAGGAGAAAGCAATGGGACAATTTATAAAACTGATTCGCTAGGAGATAATCAACAAGTTGTATATTCATTTAAAGCAAACTTCGCTACTAACCCATTTTGTTCAAACCTTGTCGAGGCGAATGGAAAGTTATATGGTATGACGGCATCCGGTGGATCGAATATGGATGGAAATATTTTCGAATACATTCCGGGGGACTCCAGTTTTACAAACAATACATTTTTTAATTATGCTACAACAAGCCAAACACCATGTGGAAGCCTTACAAAAATTAACAATGGGAAAATGTATGGCACTACAGCCGGCAACGGAACAAATGACTACGGAACAATATTCGAATTTGATCCTTCATCGAATATCATTACAACCAAATATGTATTCACAAATCAGGAATGGCCGCAAGGAAATCTTACTCTAGCCTCTAATAATTTCTATTATGGTTTGACGCCCAATGGTGGAAATGGATATGGCCTTTTATATAAATACGATGCAGATTCAAATATATACCACGAGAAAATAATTTTTGATTCACTCAGCGGTCCGCAGTCTTGCTATGGAAATTTATTAAATGCATCCAACGGAAAATTATACGGCTTAAGCAGTCGTGGTGGTGTGAATGGTAGTGGAACATTGTTTGAATTTGATCCAGCAAATGACAGCCTTGTTGTAGTTTTCAATTTCGGAGGTCAGAATGGTGAAATGCCTTTTGGAAGTCTCATAGAAAAAAACGGGATACTATACGGACTTACAGCATCGGGTGGCGCTTTTACTTCAGGAGTTATTTTTGAGTTTAATTTTTCATCCGCTATTTTTCAAAAGAAGTATGACTTCAAGCCTTATTCTTCAAGTTATCATTTTAATACTTTCAGTGAATTATTTCTGGCTTCAAATAACAGGATGTATGCATTGACAGGTGGTGGAGAATATAATTTAGGCGCCATTGTCGAATACAATTATTTAAACGACTCCTTAATTTTACATTATAGTTTTCCAAATTCTCTGGCAGGTCAATTTCCGGGTGGAAATTTAATGGAAGCCTCAAATGGAAAATTATATGGAATGACAACACAAGGCGGTGCAAGTCCTTACAATGGTGTGTTGTTTGAATTCGACACTCTGACAAGCACTGTTACAAAGAAAATTGATTTTAATAATGGAAGAGATGGGCAACAACCTGTGGCTTCACTATTCAAAGCATCCGACGGATTATTATACGGAACAACATACAGCGGAGGTATTCATGGTAAAGGGACAATTTTTTCCATTGATCCTGTAACAAATATATTTACCAAGAAATTTGATCTTAATGACAGCATCGTTTTCCCACGAAGCAGTTTTGTCGAATACCCGCAGGGAATTTTAATTGGTGCTTCGTGTGCCGGTGCTTCCACTGACTCCGGAACTATATTCAAATATGATATTGCAGCGAATAGTTTAACCGTCTTGCATTCGTTTACGAGAGCAACCGGTTATTGGCCTATTCAGACTCCAATCATTGCAAGTGATGGAAAACTATATGGAGTGACAGCAAGTGGTGGAGCATACAGTTATGGAGTTTTATACAGTTTAGATCTATCAACTAATATCTATACTGAACTTTATGAATTTGATATTACAAATGGCGGATACACACAGTCTGGTGTAATGCAGGCATCAAACGGTAAAATTTATGGCGTTACACGTTATGGAGGATTAACTGATGAAGGTGTGCTTTTTGAATTTGATCCGGTGCTGAATTTGTACACGAAGAAATTCGACTTTGGTGCAGGCATTAGTGGAAATGCTCCGACTGCAGATTTAGTTGAATTCACTGATGGAACATTATATGGCACAACAATAAGAGGTGGAGCTTCTAACAACGGGACCATCTTTCAATTCAACCCGCTTAATGGAAATTTAAATACAAGGGCTTCATTTATGGGAGCTACCAACGGTAGTGTACCGTATAGCAAAATGATGTTATCATCAACAGGAAAACTTTATGGGACTACATGGCTCGGTGGCAGTTCAGATGTAGGAGTGATGTATGAATATGATCCCCTATCAAATGTAATTACAAAAAAAGTTGATTTTCTCGGACCAAATGGTTCAGAGCTACAAGGCAACGGATTAATTGAAATCAACGATACAATTTTATCCACTCATGAAATTAAAAATCCCGGTATAGTCATCTCACCGAATCCTTGCCGCAATTATCTCGATGTAAAAATTGATGGTAATCTGAAACAGAGAATGGAATTCAACATTAAAGACATAAATGGAAACACATTATATCAGGGCACAAAATCGATAAATAGTAATCAATCAGAATTTAGAATTGATGTTTCGTTTTTAAAAGAGGGTGTCTATATTCTTAATCTGGATTCCCAAAAGGAAAATCACAGTTGGAGGTTTATTAAAGTGCAATAATTAATGAACATCATCAATTGTAAAACAGTTGGTGTAAGTGAAATGGTTCGAGTAATTAAATTTTGATTTTAAAATATTTGTGAAGCTGACCCCCTCATGGCGGTGAGGTTCATGGATTTGCTGCACTATCGGATTATTATTCTCCTCCATTATTTTTAAGTACAGATCAGACGAGTATTATAAATAATATTTTTTCTGTCTCTGAAAAAGAAACTCCTCAGATTGATATTTATCCCAATCCCGGAAATAAAATTTTTCATATCAGAGTTCACCAAGGACTGTCCATTTTAAATTTCAAAGTGTTTGATCAATTAGGTCGGGAAATTATTGCTGTAAAAAATGTAGATAATCCTGAATCTGAATTTGATCTTAAATACATATCTGCAGGCACCTATTTTATTTCTATGCAACTTTCTAACGGGAGTATGATTCATAGAAAAATTATTAAAATTGATTAGTATGAATTAATTTATATTGACGTAATGTAAATGCGAGTCCAACATCTTTATCATTTAATTTGTTTAGTCACACTAAGAAAAGCCCATTTTACATAATGAAAATGCTCGTCTACCAAATAGTGCCTTTGCAATCAATCTTATCTCTATATGTTTGTTCTAACCTCCTTGTGTACTATTTAATTAAAATCAACGCCTAGCATTGAAATGAAAATAATTATTTCTATTCTCTTATTGACAATAAGTACCGCAACACATGCTCAACAAGTTTTTGAAAAAATATTTTTCAATCAACACGGAACAGCCTGTGCTGCGGAAGATTCTGATGGCCATATTTTAATATCTTTTCCGGAGGATACTACCATAATGAAATGTGATAGCAACTTAAATCCAATTTGGACGAAAGCTTACGATTTTTCAACTTATGTTTTTGAAATTCTGGATGATGGAAAATTGGCATGTGGCGGATATAAGTATGTTAATAATTTTCCGTCTCCTTATTTAGCTATTCTTGATTCAACCGGAGATTCACTAGTGGCAAACTTGCCTTATGGGCCAATCAATTATTCAAATAAAGTAACACAACTCAAAATTAATAGTGGAGGGAAATTGTTTTTTGCTTCAAAAGCTACTTATAGTTCAAGTTATAGTAGCTATAACCTATATGTAATGGACACAGCAGGAACAGGCTTTCAAGTCAACCTCTATACTAATGGTGGAAATAATTTTCATTTTAATTTTATAGATCCTAATAAAATGGTTGTGGCTTCAGATTTTTACTGGGGTGGAATCATTAACATTGACGCATTTGATTCTTCATTTAATCATTTATGGAATAATACAATTGTGGATACAATAGGTAATCCTCACACGTATGGAGCTGGCGTTGTTTTTCCTAATACTACAAATGGGTATATTATATTAGGTGCCCGTGATGATTGGACCTCAGGACTTTTTACTCTTAGTCAAAACGGAACAGCATGGCCTACCTGGCCTGTTATTTACTTCACAGATCTATCAAGATTTACAGATGCTATCGAGGTTAGACAAGGAGGTTCAATTTGCATAGGAACTGAACCGAACGGTTCTGGTTTTGCCGCCAGAATAGATTCAAGTTTGAATATACTTTGGTATGTAACTTTTAACGGAATAAATGGTGTTGATCCATTTTTCGTTAAAGAGTGTTCAGATGGTGGATTCATAATCAGTGGAACCACTTACGATTCTTTTGGCAATAGTTTTCCCTGGATAACAAAAGTAGACCAGTTTGGCACAACGGTTTCTATAGCTGAGCCAAAATCAACCATTGATTTTCAAGTTAGTTACCAAAACAATTCTATAGATGTAAGTCAGTCGTCAGGAGATGAAATAATTGTTTATGATTTAACAGGACGAATTATTACAAAAATAGAAAATGTTGCACACACAACTTACATTCCATTTGAGCATGACGGAATTTATATAGTATCTATTTACAATGGATCTAATTTAGTAGGAAGTAAAAAACTGTTTGTTCCTGAAAAGAAATAATACATCTTTTTCACTCAACATAATTAATCGGGAGCAGCAAATTGTGGAATTCAAAATACTCAACACATTAGATCTAGCATGAGTATAATCGGAACTGCTTTAAATTACCAAAAATTATTTTTTATAATTCGGGATGAAATCCAATATCTCACCGGCCATAAGCTCGTAGAAAATCACGTTTCCACAATACTTTTAGTTTTTAGCATAATGGGATACAACTCTCAATAAATTGACATTTTTTTCAGAATTTATTGTACTATTGTCCTGTGAACAATTCAAAAGCAAGAAATAAAAAGCTTAAGAAAGAAGTAAAGCAAACTTTTCCCAAGAGGATAATTGAAGGGTGGAAATCTTATCTTCCCGTATTAAAATTTGTTGGTGGATTTGTATTTCTTATTTCTACTTTCTATGCATTTTGGTTTTCATCTTGTTTTATCGAAATTATTAATCCAAAGATTGCAAACATTAATGCATTCTTAGCCAGTAAACTTCTGAATCTTCTCGGGCATCATACCACTGCAGCCAATGAAAATATTTATTCAGAAGCCTTTTCTATCAGTGTATCAAAGGGCTGTGATGGCATAGAAGGCATGGCAATTTTTACTTCTTCATTGTTAGCATTTTCAATTTCTTTGAAAAATAAAATCTACAGCTTATTTATCGGTATTTTTATTCTTGCCCTATTAAATTTACTTCGAATTGTTTCTCTTTTTCTTATCGGAAAATTCTATCCCTCTGCTTTTGAAATGCTTCACGGGGAAATCTGGCCGGTTGTCTTCATTATAGCAGCACTGAGCTTGTGGGCCGGATTGATCTATCGTTTTCGAGATGGAATTTCGTTATGAAAATAATTCTGAATATTTCGCAAATTAATTTCAAACTAGTAGAATGAAAAAAAAGAATCCTGTCTTATTTTTTCTTTTCAAAGCACTACTAGCTTTTGGCTTGTTATCATTGCCGATAAAATTATTGAATGTTGGGTATGCAAATTTTTATTGCAAACTAAGTAATTCATTGTTTGGCACTTTTCAAGGAACCGGCTTTGCGAAATTCACCATCGCAAATCCACCTTCTATGGTTTATATTGTAGTTGGCAACACTGCGCAAAAAAATGCAGATGGAACTTACAAAGCTGCAACTTCACGTATTAAAATTCGATACCGTGGCTACATCCCTTTAATTCTTTTTCTATCTCTAGTACTTGCTTCCCGTAGCTCCCGAAAAAGAAAACTATTTTCCAGTCTCGTCGGATTCGCTATTCTTTCCGGTTTTGCAATGTTCAATCAATGGATTCAACTTGTGTACATGTGTGAACAAAACGAATGGCTTTCGCTTTTTGACTTTACACCCGGATCACAGAAAAGAATTGAATTCTTGAATGAGAATGTTGCCAACTATAATGGGACCACTATGATTGTTGTGATTGTAACTTGGTTCTTGACAACTTTTCGAAAAAGTGATTTGGAAAAATTGCGGGGTTAATTTTGAACAAAAGACCAATGAAAAGCATGAAATAATTGATGAATTTTATTGTGAAATAGATAGTTTTATTCATTTACCACGCAAATTCTCACTATCACCATAAAGTATTCTGAGTGTCAATTGTATGTTAATTTTAATTAAATTAGACTTCCAAACTTGCTGATTTATTGTCCAGCATTTGATTCTATTCTTGATTTGAATAGAAAAATAAAAGTTTGCATAAACCATACTTCATTTCAGTAAAAAATTTAACATAACTCATTCATGAAAAAACATCTACATCTACTTGCTATTTTGCTTTGCCTCATGTTTACTTCTTCTGCACAAAACTATCTTCTATGGGCGACTTATTATGGCGGAGCTGATCAGGATGCAGGCTATAAAATTTCTACTGATGCATCAGGCAATGTTTACATGACCGGGCAAACTTCAAGTGCAACAGGAATAGCCACTGCCGGTGCATTTCAAAATACCTATGGCGGAGGAGTGGATGCTTATCTTGTAAAATTCGACGGTGCAGGAAACAGAATTTGGGCAACCTATTATGGTGGCCCGGGCGCAGATTTTGGATATGGTGTAAAGACTGATGCTGCAGGAAATGTGTTTCTCACCGGATATACAGAAAGCATTTCCGGTATTGCGACTCCCGGAGCTCATCAAACCACCTATGGAGGAAACAATGATGCATTTCTAGTAAAGTTTGATTCGAATGGAAATCGTCTCTGGGGAACTTATTACGGTGGGTCGTTTTTTGATCAAGGAGCAAATTTAGCGACTGACGCGTCAGGAAATGTATACTTAGCAGGATATACTTCAAGCACGAATGATATTTCATCAGCAAGTGCTCATCAAACAACTTATGGTGGTGGCGGTGCTGATGCCTTTCTGGTAAAGTTCAACAGTAGCGGTGTTCGTCAATGGGGAACTTTTTATGGTGGAGCTAATGAAGACTATGCAACTGATGTGACAACTGATGCAGCGGGTAATGTAATCGTAGGTGGCTATACAACTAGTTCAACAGCTATTGCTACTGCAGGTGGATTTCAAAATTCCTACGGTGGATCGCAAGATGCATTTATAGCAAAATTTAATTCTGCTGGAACAAGATTGTGGGGAAGTTATTATGGCGGAGCACAACTGGAATATTGTTTTGGTGTCACAACAGGTCCCGGCAACTGTATTTACATCTCCGGACAAACGCAAAGCACAACAGGAATTGCTTCAGGTGGCCATCAGAATACATTCGGCGGATTCAGTGATGCTTATCTTGTAAAATTTGATGCAAGTGGAAACCGTATTTGGGGAACATACTATGGCGGAACCGGAATCGAAGAAGGAACTAACGTAGCTGCTGATGCATATGGAAATGTTTTTCTAGCAGGAGATTCTTATTCACCAAATGTTGGAAATACAATGTCAACACCATATAGTTATCAAACAAATTTAATTGGAAGTGAAAATCTTTTTATGGTTGCATTTACTTCAAATGGTATTCGGGTTTCAGCAACGTATTACGGAAAAAATCATGAAGAAGAAGCTAAAGTTGCTGTCAATGTATTTGGCGATGTTTATCTGTGTGGATGGACGCCAAGTTTGACCGGTATGACATCTGCAGGGGCACATCAAACAACTTACGGTGGTGGATTGCACGATGCTATACTTGTAAAATTTGCAACAGCAGTTCCACATGAAGAAGTGATTGTTCCTATTGATAGTTTTCCTTCATCACCTTCAAACATACCGCCGATTGTATTAGCTGGTACAGGAATATATGATGGCGGTGGAATTACAATTTCAAATTGCGTATTTAAAAACTTTTCACCCGGAAAACTTTTGCCACCTTCGGGGACAGCAATAATACCATTCACGTGTACAATGACTGCCGACTATTCAAATGGTGGTCCGATTATTCCATTCTCTGCGCCTGCTTTACTCACTGTAAAAGTAACCTACGCTGCAACAACCGGCACAGCACGATCTTACGATGCCGAGATTCTTCAAATGGATGTCGATAAAGATTCTGCAGGTGTAAAATTAAAATTGAGAGAAAGTCCTACAAAAGTTTCCGGAGGTTCGATCATTGTTACACCTACGGGCAGCGGAACGTTTTATATGTCTAGCTTTTTTGATGCGTACACCGAATTGAGCGTAGATGATGGAGCCAACTGGACAGTAAGTAATAGTCCTTATGGACGACTGAATCTAACAAATGGAACAATTGCCACTGTCCCAACACTCGGAGAATGGGGATTGATTTCTCTTGCAGTATTGATGCTTGGACTAGGTGTATTTTTTATCAAGGGAAGAATGGCTTGATAAAAAATTGATAAACTTTGGACGCTTACTTATGATTGCGTTTTAGATTTGTACTTTCGATATGAATATATTTCGGAATATTTCGCTAATTAATTTCAAAGCTGCAACAATAGAAGTTTACTAAGACTAAATATTGATAGGTATGGAATTTAAAATAATTAAAACCGAAAAGGAATACAATAAAGCATTGGCCATTTTTGAAAAGTTATTCCTAGCTAAAAAGGGAACAAAAGAAAGCGACATAGCTGATGTTCTGGCGATTTTGATTGAGCGATATGAAAACGAAAATTTTCATATCAGCACTACTGATCCAATCGAAGCGATCAAATACAGAATGGAACAACAAAACCTAAAACAAAAAGATCTTGCACAATATTTAGGTGGTAAGGATAAAGTTTCTAAAATTCTTAACCGGAAACGGAAATTAACTCTTGAAATGATTAGAAATCTAAATGAGTTTCTTAATATACCTTTGAATGCTCTTGTGAAAGAATATTAAAATTATTTCGCTCACGACTCGCTTTTCAAAACCCCTCTCCGCATCGACAAGCAAACCAAGAGCTTGTAAAAACCGCGCAAATCCCTCGGGACCTCAAAAGACACAAAATCGAACCGCCATTCAGCTTCCGGAATTAATTCCCGAAACAGATAAAGAGAAAAAAAGACAGGGCCGCGCCTTGCGTAGAAAAGAATTGTCGCTGATGCTTGCCGGTAAAATGAATCCGGATGAAGCAACGGGGTTGATTGTATTATTTGAATAATCTGACATTAATTCCTATCTTTAATTTAAATACACCAACATGAAACCAAATTACTACCTGTTTTTATTGTTGCTAATTATTTTATCAAGAAATAATGTATTTCCACAGAATCAAAACAGAAGAGAAATAAATATTTCAGGCAAATATTCACAGCCAAATCCATTTTCGAATATTCCACCATCTTACGTCCATGATAGCTCTATAACATGGGAATGGGATACAATTTCTAACACATGGGCAATAGATCCCATAGGAAAGGCCCGATACCAATACACAAGTTTCTACAGTACTGCCATCTATACAGGACAAAAACTTGTCGCAGGTATTTGGGAAAATTATGAACAGTATATAAATACATTTGATGCAAATCAAAATTGGTTGAGTCAGCTTCATCAATTATGGAATGGAAGTATGTGGATAGATACTAACCGAATTGTTTTTACATATGATATTAATAACAATCAAATCCGTTGGTCAACGGAAAGTTGGAACGGTGTTACATGGGAGGATGATGTTGTACAAACATTCAGCTATGATGCAAACAATAATGTAACCGGCCGCAGTTACTCACTCTGGAGTGCAGGAGCTATTGCCTCTGCTAATATTGATACTTTTTTTTATGATGCCTATAACAACAACATTCACTCAATCCATCAACAATGGAATGGTGTAAATTTTCAAAATGATTATCAGGTTTACAGAACATTTGATGTCAATCGCAATACATTAACTTATTATCAGCAAAATTGGGACAGCATTGCATGGATAAATGAAGTTCAATACTTCTACTCATACAATTCAGGTAATTTTAAAAATTATGAATTATCTCAATCATGGGTATCAAATGCCTGGGTTAATTTGTCGCAGGATACAATTATTTATGATGCGAATAATAATCTCACTTCAATAACTACACAGCAGTGGAATGGCAGTACATGGGTAAATTATATACGCGGCATAGCAACGTTTGACGCAAACAATAATATCTTAATAAATCTAAATCAACTATGGTATAGTTCAGCCTGGAATAATAACTATCAATATTTATTTACTTATGATGCAAACTCAAACCAGATCAACCAAATTTATCAAACCTGGACGAATAATACATGGTTAAATAGAAACAGAAGTCAATATACCTGGGATTTATATAATAACCATACTTCAACATTATATGAAGTGTGGGATTCTACCAATTGGAAAAACTGGAAAATGCAGACGTTTGGATTTGATTTTGACAATACACTGATATATTCTACTAATAGAACATGGAACAATTTAGGAACTCGGGTCACTGTTGGTGATAGTACTATCTATTTCAATTCTCTTACATTGGGGATAAATGCAAATTCAAAACTAAATTTGTTTAGTGTGTATCCTAATCCGGCAAAAGATTTTTTTACTATTAATAATAAAACCGGAACAAATATTTCAGAAATTATAATTACAAATTTAACGGGGAAGGTATATTACTCAAATTTTTTATTTCACGGAGAAAAAATTAATTGTTCAGCATTTCCGTCCGGACTTTACATTGTTACATCCAACTGTGATGGGAAAATTTATAACGATAAATTAATAATCAGGCATTAAAAAGATATTTTTTAAATAAAATAAAAACAAGGCCCTATTTACCTCTGTATTCTCTGTTTTAATTTGAATCTATAATTCAGCTAAAAATTCCGTCAATCGGGGGAAACTGAACAGGCAATATTCTAACTTTATTTTTATTTAAATCAATTCGCTATCTTTAAAAAAATTTCAAGATGAATTACTTTTCAAGGTTGATATTAATTTTCCTTCTCGTCACTCCGGCGATACTTTATTCACAAGTAGACTCGATAACTATTACCCATCATTGGGAATATTTTGATGGCGATAGTACTAATGATAATATTGTCGATTCATTTTCTACGGGAATTCATGTGGGTGAATTTGTTTTCGATTTAGATAACAATCCTGTAAGAAGGACAAATTACAATTGGGGTCAGCAAGGGTTGATAGATTCGACTATTGAGAGATTCACAAATGGAGCTTGGGTTTATTTTCATCGTACCAACAACCAGTTTTACGCAAATGACAGCTTGCATATTTCGACAAAGCATTATTACATTAATAATGCAGGAGTATTTGACACAAATGGAACTCGCATCACAATTACCTTTGATTCGATTACTAACACTAAGATCGTTCTTCAGGAAGAAATGAATTACAATTCGCCGTGGTCTAATGCTCGACGTAATAATTACACTTATGATACCCAGAATCGGTTGACATATCATCTTTCGGAATCAGGCGCAAGTCTTCAACTATCATGGGATCAATACACTTATTATTTACCTAATGATTCGATTGATTATTATTTTTACCGCAGATATCAGGCAGGCCTCGTGTTGGATACTGACAGTATAGCACATTTATACAATGCGAACGGCTTTCTTAAAGAAAGAACAACGTTTAATATTTGGAATGTCAACAATTGGCGACCTTATGAGATGAGGAGTTTCACTTATGACGCGAATGATAATATGCTTTCAACTTGTAATCATTTGTGGGATTCGGCAAACGGATGGTATGTTTTTCCTGACACCACCTGGAGTACCTATAATTCGTATAATCAAATTGTAGAGACAAAAACAAATTATGACGCCGGTGGTGGAAATCACGCTTGGTACTTCTATGATGGATCGAACAGATTAGACTCTGCGCACTACATAACATGGCCTCACGGTGGCGATACGCATTATTGGTATTACAAGATGGAGTATCCATTATTGAGTTCTGTAAAAACAATCGGCACCAAACAAAATCTGCAATTATACCCGAACCCTAATTCAGACAAAATCTTTTTAAAGACTAAGGATTTATCCCATGTGCAAAAAATAGAGATCTCCGATGAGGCGGGTAGATTACTTAAAGAAGAACATTCCGGCTCAGCAATCACATCGATTGACATTTCGCAACTCGTGCCCGGAGTTTATTATTTGCGTGCTATGTTTTCGGATAGAAGGGAAGAGACTGTGAGTTTTGTAAAAACGAATTGAAAATTTAAACAATACGTCACGAAAACTGTAAAATGTCAGAACCGGGATTTGTCTGATGATGGGATTTTTAGGATGTAGGAAAACCGCAACTTTATTATTGAATCAAACTAATCAATAAATCAGACGAATCCAGTTTCAGACATTTTCCTTCAATCAGATAAATCCCGGTCCTTTTTTTCGGTTCAGCATTCTTTACACCTGTAAACTCTGTGCTCCAAAATTTAAGAGTAGCCCAATTTCAAGATTGTATGCTTCAAGATAGTTCATTGCTTGTGCCAAATGAACTGGCTCAAGTTACTTCATGGATAAAGAGAGTAGGAAATTATAGCCGCTAAAGCTTCCACCGAGTGGGTTAAAAAGATAAAAAACCGCTTTGTAAAATTATTACTATCTTACCATGTATAATTCTAATTATAACACTTAAAAAAATATTATGAAAAAATCGATGCTAGTATTTTGCATGCTTGCCTTTTTCGGGATAGCAGCTTGCACTAATTCCGACAATAAATCCGATAATAATTCCGAAACAAATTCACAGCCACAACCAGAGCCACAACCACAACCGGAAAAGCCTCAAAACACTTCAACTCCGGCAGAAACATCTAAACAAAAAGACGGCACTACCATTAAAGTAAATAATGATGGAGTCAGCGTGGAAAGTAAAGATGGTGAGAAAAAAAGTAATGTGAGTATTTCCGGTGACAGTACTAAAATTGAAATATCAAGGCCTAAGAAATAATTTTTTTTGATCGAGAGTTGGGTTGCAAGGTTGTAGTGGTTTAATAATCCAACAATTATTAATAAACAACGTAGCATCCTAAAAATTAGAATTCACAAACCTAATACGACAAGACCGGAAATTGAAATAGTGGATAATTAAATTAATTAATTGTTCGGTTTCTTTCCACTGTCTTGATTTGTCAAACAAAAAAAAACGCCTCACAGAAATCTTAATTTCCGTGAGGCGTTTTCAAACCATTATCCTAACTATTTTATTACTGAAAATCTTATTGTTTGTACTGCTTTATTATTTATTGTTAATGCGCCAAAATATATTCCTGACGGATAATCAGCAACATCAACACCAATATCAAAGGTTCCGGAATCTTTTTTACCTGATAACGGTGTAGCTATGATTCTTCCTGTATTATCGAAAATAATCAATGAAACTTCTGAACCTTCTGATAAGTGAATTTTGAAATTTGTTTTATCTGAAGAAGGATTTGGAAATACCTGCATCATTGCTTCAGTAGGACTCAAGTTCATCCCATTGTTCATCGGATTAATTGAACTTCTTAGCATAGCTCCGGGTGTGTTACATTTACAGTCAGAGAAACCATTCCATGGTGACTGAACGAACGGGAATGTTGTTTTAAATGCCGTATCATTGGCTTCAACTCCTGTTGTAAATGTGTACACGTCTAATAAATCTGTAGTAACCGGATTAGGTGAACCTGCCGTATAATCATCATACCATAGTCCTATTGCTGCAAGTACAATTCCACCTACTGCCTGTAATTCAATTCTTGTAACATCATCTTCAAGTCTTCTTCCATTCGGGAAACCATCCATGTTTGGAATAAATTGTAACGTAGTTGTCGTATTGTATGTTGGATCAGTTAATCCAAGTACTGCTGCTTGCACAAGTCCTAATGAAGAGAAAGCAGGGTCGTTTCTTTGAGTAACCGGTACAGCCATATTTAAACGAAGCATGTCACCAAACGTAGGAAGGAAATTATTGATAAAAGGTTTTCCCGCTGCGAGTGGATTACCATTTTTTCCTGTTGCTAACTGATATGGAGGAATGTTAGGAACGCCTGTCATAAATATTGGTAGAATATCAACAGAGCGCGGAGCATTCGGACGTAATAAATAATTTCCAAATAGCGCCTGATCCAAAGCTGTACCAGCAGTTGCCGGATTTCCAAGTAATGGATATAAACCTGATCTAGTATTACCGAAGTCAAAAGCCTGAAGTGAATTTCTTTGAATACGTAATGGAGCAAGTCCCGGTACAGCTGTACCAAATTGACTATTGTCCATGTATAATGCTAGCTCCGGATTTGTAAAATATTTTTCAAAAGAAGTTTCATTGTAAGGACGCATAGAATTCCATTTGTCTTTATCGCCAATTGGAATTACAACTTCATTCGTTAGAGGCATACCTATACGAGATACCTGTACAAATTTTCCGTTTGTATTTGGTTTGCCACCATTGTCATCGAGTACTGTAACTTTCTGGCGACTTGCACTTGCCCATACTCCGATAACAAAATTCGGATCAAGAATATTTGCTGCCTGTGATACAGATTTATTATCTTTCTGTAGTGTAGAGATGGGAATATTTAATGCGATAGTATGCACATTTTTACATGCGAGTGCATCTGTAGCACCATTTCCTGCACGAATATTACCTAGATCAAAAATTCCACCAAGGTCTACAAAGAATGGATCGTCAATTGGTCCGCAATAAATCTTTTCACCTGTAGTTGCAGTTTTTAATGCACTGGCTTCTAAAGCTGCATAAGTTGTATTTAATCCAACAGCACTATTGATCGAACGTGGACCGATATTGTTTGGCGGAACTATTCCTGAAGATGCAATTGTCTGAAAAGTTATTCCGCCATCCATGCTTCGCTGGCAAGTATATGTTTCTTTAAGGTTTTGCTGACCTAATCGAATATTAAAAAAAGTTGACGGGTCCTGATTAGTTTTTGTAAACATAAAACGATAGATGATATCATCTGATGTAGCAGAAGTACTATGACCGTTTTTAACGTGAACTTCATACCTCACATTTTCACCAAATCCAAAATAATTTGGTCCACCATTTGGTAATTCTGCCGGAATATAATTGGCAATGATTACGATCTTATTAGTGTCCTGTGGATTTCGGAATGCATAAAGGTCAGTATTATCAGCAACCGGATCATCGGCAATCATTGGGGCTTCTCGGTGACTTGATGCTGTTAATTGATTTTCGTTTGAAGCGATAAATGTTGCAATTCCGCCTAAAACGAAAAAACCGGAAACAAGTAGTTTCCTCATTGTAGTTTTTTTCATGTTGTCTGTTATTAAGATTTTGAGAATTATACTAAGAATTATAGTAGATACGGAATTAGATGGCAGACCGGATTTAGCAAATGGTTGTTTTTATAAATTTGTTGCTACGTTCTACCATTTTAAAACGTAACTCGTCTGATGTTTATATAATTATCATCTGTAAAAGCTGTGCTTTATCCCTAAAATCTATACAAATCCACAATACCACTAGATCTGAGTTGCCAGTTTTTAATTAATTGTTCTAGGTTTGTCGATTAAAAATCTACTATTGTTTTATCGATAGCATCTAATTAACATGCATTTTAAATTCTCTGTCGAATTGAATTAATTTTTTGCTAACTCAAATTGCATAGTACGTTGATATATCAATTCACGAAATCCATTTCCAAGATGCTTATGAACTTCCATGGTTAAACCAATTATTTTCCGGTTCCTTCAGAATAATTATATGTGTTGTCAGTCATAAACAAATTTTAATTGTTCTTTGATTATTTACAACCATTACATGCGGAGGTAAGTCATGATTTATCGATGCAGATGTAAAAGGCGGAATCCGGATTTTGAGATTACATGATTTACACGATTTGTTCGCCAACGCAGGAAATTGATATAGTGGCTTATAACACAACAGCCGATACGATCTACCTACTTGAGGTGAAGGTCTTATCTTGATAGCCCAAGGTGTTGTTTAGTAGCGTATGGTTATTTAACGAAAGGTGGTGTCAGTAAAAGATGTTTACTGAAATCAATTACAGGGAAACTTTTGGGGAAGGGTTAAATTTGGAATAGTGCAAATCCGATCACATCAGGAAAGATGTAAAAATTCGTTTGGTTTAATTGCTCAAAAGATATTTCGGGATAGAGAACTTTAAATCCATGATGAATAAAGTCGGCTGTTCCAAGTGCACATCAGAAAAACCGTGGAGAAACAATCTTGTCCTTTTCTAAAGAAACATCATAAATAATAGAGAATTCATGTGAGCCGTTGTTAAACGATTGAAGTGCTGTGAGTGTATAGTCGTAGCTATAATTGATCTTCAGGTTCTTGTTTAATTGTATTCCAACTAAAGCTGAAATTGCATCACCTGTTCTATAGCCGAGTCCTGCCCAAATAAGATCATTGATCAAAAAATTAGCATTAAGATCTATTTCCATTGGAGCATTGACCACCGCTTTCACCATTGCAGATGGTTTGAATTTTAAATTACTATTGAGATCAAATACATATCCTGCTGCTAAGTAGTAATGCCATATTTTGAAATTACCTACGTTCTGCGTCACGACCTCTGAGTTGGCTATATTGAATTTGTTCTCTAATAATCGTGGTATTGAAAACCCTGCATAGTAACGATCGGTTTTGTAGTAAACTCCAAATCCTGCATTTGGTAAAAAGTATTTTTTCACATTTGTGCTAAACTGATTGTCGCCGCTAACATTGGTGTGTATGCTTGTTAAATTTTCCTGGTCATTTACAACTCCGGCTTGAACTCCAAATGCCAATGTACTTGTTGGCATTAAAATTCGATAAGCGAAACTTCCGTTCACAACAATTTTATCGGAAACTCCAATGGACTCTTTCATGAATGAAAGACCGAGACCAATTTTTCTGTCGTTTACAGGGGCGTGAACACTTAGTGTTTGCGTCTTAGGACTTCCTTCTATTCCTACCCATTGATCACGATAGAGAAGAGTAGCTGAAAGATATTCATGGGAGCCTACATATGCCGGATTAATAAATGTCTCATTGAACATATATTGAGTGAACATAGGTTCAATCTGAGCATTTGCAGAAATGCTTCCAAGCAAAAACGCAACAATGGAATATATCCACTTAATTTGCAAAAAATATTTTTGGAACGATTTCATTTTTTATCTAATTAATATCTGATCACAATAAATCCTGAACGAGGTTTTTCACCTTGTCCTAACTCAACAATATAAAAATAGGTTCCGGCAGGAACTTTTCCTCCGCCTAATCTAAACGAACCTGTATTTGTATTTCCATTCCAGCTATTATCATAATTTGTTTTTTCATAAAGAATATTTCCCCATCGATTGAATATCTTGAGAACGTTGCCAGGGTACTTGTCAATTCCTGTAATAACAAATTCATCATTTACTCCGTCATCGTCAGGAGAAAAACCATTTGGAATATCTAATGTATCGCAGGTTTCTACGATCGCTGAATCAATTGCTGTACACCCATTCAGATCAGTACCCACAACATAATAAGTGGTTGTTTCATTCGGATCGGCAACCGGATCATAAATTGTTGGATCGCTCAATCCTGTACTTGGTGTCCACACGTATGTGTCAGCACCGGATGCGATCATCGTTACCTGAGTTCCGCATGCATTATAAAAGTTACTATTAATGGCTACTGATGGTTGCGGATGAATGGTTATCAAAACTTCATCCGAAGCAATACACGCACCATTTGAAATTGTCCATTGCAATGTATACGTACCTGCACTTAAATTATTTACCAAAGTATTTTCAGACGAAGGAGAAACGATCGTTCCGCTTCCTGAAACAAAACTCCATGAACCCGAACCAATGATTGCCGGATTACCATTCAGCTGTATTGAATTAATATTACATAAAGCTTGATCTGCTCCTGCATTTGGTGTAGTCACATTTCCAATCACTGTAACCAATAAGCTATCTACAGTTGATGCGCAACTTCCATTGCTGACTGTCCAATAAAAAACATACTGGCCTACTGTAACTCCGGTAACGGTTGTAACCGGACTTCCCTGTGAAAAAATTATTGCCCCAGTCGGTCCACTATTTATAGTCCACAGTCCTGTACCTGATAATGGCTGATCTGCATCGATAGTTATTGATCCTGGGTTACAAACTACCTGATCACCGCCGCAAACTGCAATTGAAGGTAAATCAAAGACACTTACAGTAACAGTATCGCTTGTTGTACTGCAAACTCCATTTTCAATAGTCCAATTAAATAGATAAGTTCCTTCTATTAAATTCGACACGGATGTGTTTTCATTATTGATAAAATTGATCACCGGAGAATTGGGACCTGTAATAAATGTCCATGTTCCTGATCCATTGACAGGGGCATTAGCTGCAAGATTCGTTGAATTAGCATTGCAAAGCGATTGATCTGAACCGGCATTGGCTATATCGGAACTTGCATAAATAGTAATTGAAACGGTATCGGTATTGGTAACACATGAACCATTAATTATTGTCCAGCCAAACTCATACACTCCGGGCGATAAATTATTTACAATTGATGAAGGAACATTTGGTGAAACGAAGACCGCTCCTGCTGATCCACTGATCTGCGACCATAAACCGGTGCCAACTGATGGATTATTAGCATTCAGATTTGTTGATGTAACATTACAAAGTTCCTGATCAGGACCAGCATTTACCGTTAATGGAATTGCACTTACAGATATTGATACTGAATCATAAGAAGTAGCACACACACCATTACTAACAGACCATTCAAAAATATATGTTCCTGGTACAATTCCGTTTACTGTTGTCACGGCACTTGAAGGTGAAGTGATAGCCGGTGCATTCGGACCGGAAATGAATGCCCAATTACCTGTTCCTACAATTGGTGTTGTTGCGGAAAGAGAAATCGTTGTATCATTACAAAGTGATTGATCGGGACCTGCATCGGCAACAGAAGGTAGTTCGTCTATTGAAACATTGACAGTATCAATTGTTGTTGAACATGCTCCATTGCTGACAGTCCAAGTGAAAGTATAAACTCCCGGTACCATTGCTGATACAGCGGTATTCGGATTATCTGTTGAATCTATTAATGATGCATTAGGTCCACCGATCTGATTCCAAATTCCTGAACCATTTATCAATGTTACGGCATTCATTGTTGTAGCGTTGACATTACATAAATTTTGATCAGGACCTGCATCGGCTACTGTTGGCAATGCACTGATCTTGATCAATACGCTATCCGAAGTAGGAGTGCAAACTGAATTACTGATCGTCCACGAGAAAATATAATTTCCCGGGATCATACCTGTCACTATACTATTTTCACTTGTTGGATTTGAAATGGTAGGGGAGTTAGGACCACTAATAAATGTCCATGTTCCCACAGCTGCTCCTGCATTATTGGCACCCATTGTGATCGATGTCACATCGCAGAGATCTTGATCCACTCCTGCATCGGCAGTCGGTGGTGTAGATAAGTTGGTTAAATTTATTGTATCTGTATTCGAAGCACAAACTCCGTTACTTACTGTCCAAACTAATGAGTAAGTTCCATATATCAGATTACTTATGGACGTATTATTATCAGAGCTGTCTGCAAATACAGGAGTATTCGGACCACTCAAAACTGACCATGTTCCATTTCCTGTAGTAGCAGCTACTGCAGACAACACCGTTGCCGTAGTATCACAAAGATTGATATCACTTCCTGCATTTGCACTCGATGGAAGATCGAAAACTATTACTTGAATAGTATCTGTTGGAGTTGAACAAACACCATTATTGATCGTCCAGCCAAAAATATAAGTACCGGCACTCAAGCCATTTATTATTGTGTTAGGATCTGTGTTGTCCACAAATGTTACTGCAGATGCACTACTGATAACATTCCAAGCGCCGGATCCTGATGAAGGAGTATTACCGGCCATTAATACAGAAGTAGCATTACATAATTGTTGATCGGGACCTGCATCAACAACAAGCGGAATATTAAATATGTCAACTTGAACATCATTGGCAGATGCTGCACAATTTCCATTAGTGATCGTCCAACGGAAAATGTATGTCCCCGGAATCAATCCGGTAATGGTTGTAGTCGGATTAGTCGGATCAGTAATAGCAGGTGAATTCGGACCGCTGATCACACTCCATGTTCCTGCACCTATAGTGGGAGCATTTCCGACCATGGTTACCGATGTTGTAGAACAAACTGACTGATCAGGACCTGCATTTGCAACGGTTGGTAAACTGTAAACATTCAATGAAACAGAATCTGTTGTCGTTGAACAAGAGCCATTCAAAATCGTCCAACCTAGTATATATGTTCCACTTGTAAGAGAACTCAACGAAGCAGTTGGATTGTTAACAGAAGAAAACGTCGGAGAATTTGGCCCGCTGATAACTGTCCATGTTCCCATACCGGAAGAAGGAACGTTCGCAGCTAGAACAGTTGTAGATGAATTACAAATGTTCTGATCCGCACCGGCATTTAAAACTGTAGGAGAACTAAAATTTATTATTTGAATATTATCATTAGAAGCGGAACACACTCCATTTGAAATGCTCCATCTGAATACATATGTACCGGTTATTACACCTGTAACTTGTGTATTGTAAAGTGAAGCATTCGTAAATACCGGACTATTTGGTCCACTGACTAAAGTCCATGTACCTGTTCCTGATGTTGCATTATTTCCTGCAAGGTCAAATTGCGTTGCACTGCAAAGGGATTGATCAGGGCCTGCATTTGATACTGTTGGTAAAGCATAAATATTTATTGTAATGTTATCTGAACTTGATGCACAAACTCCATTACTTATTGTCCAATTAAAAATGTAAGTTCCCGGAATCATTCCTGTAACAGTGCTTCCTGCAGACGAAGGGCCGGTAATTGTTGGAGTATTAGGTCCACTTACTAATGTCCATGTACCACTTCCATTTACTGGCGCATTTCCATTCAATGTAGCAGATGTTACATTACATAAGGATTGATCCGCACCGGCATTTGAAACATCCGGTGTTGCATAAATAATTATTCTTACAGTATCTATTGATGACGTACACACTCCACTGCTGATACTCCATTTGAAAAAATAAGTACCAGGGATCATTCCTGTAACAGTAGATGAATTGCTTCCCGGTGAAGTAATGGCTGGTGAATTGGGTCCGCTGATGGTTGTCCAATTTCCTGTACCTGAAGTTGCCGCATTACCTGCAAGGGTTACCGAAGTAACATTACATAAATTTTGATCAGGTCCGGCATTTGCTGATGTTGGTGTAGGATAGATTGTGATTGATATATCATCCGTTGATGTTGTACATACTCCGTTAGAAATAGTCCACCTAAAAACATATGTTCCTGCAATCATTCCATTTACTGAAGTATTTGCCAAAGCAGGTGATACAATCGTTGGCGAATTTGGTCCGCTGATTAGAGTCCATAAACCACTACCGGTTGTAGGAGAGTTTCCATTAAGCGATGCTGAAGTAAGATTACAAAGATTTTGATCTGCTCCTGCACTTGCAACTGTAGGAAGTGCATAGACAGTAACTTGAATATTGTCACTTGAAACCGCACACACACCGTTACTGATTGTCCAGCAGAATGTGTACACACCCGGGATCAATCCTGTAATTGTTGTTGATGGATTTGTAGATGTGGTGATAGTCGGAGAATTAGGCCCACTCACTGTAGACCAGTTTCCAGCACCTGTTGTTGGCGCATTTCCTGCCATAGTAACGTTAACAACATTACATAAACTCTGATCCGGTCCTGCAGCTGATACTGTTGGTGTAGCATAAATTACGATTTGAATATCGTCTGCGGAAGTGGCACAAGAGCCGTTTGAAATTGTCCAACGGAATATGTAAGTACCAACAACCATTCCTGTAACAGTTGAAGTAGGAGATGATGGAGTTGTGATTGTCGGAGAATTCGGACCACTGACCAGTGTCCAGTTTCCTGAACCTGTTACAGCTGTATTTCCTACTAATGATGTTGATGTTACATTACATAAATTTTGATCTGCTCCTGCATTAGATACAGTTGGTAATGCATAAACTGATATCTGAACATCACTTGAAGAAGAGGAACAAACTCCATTGGAAATAGTCCATCGGAAAATATATGTACCCGGGATTAAACTTGTAACCGTTGTACCCGGACTTGTGGTTGAAGTAATAGTAGCAGTATTAGGCCCGCTTACTTGCGTCCATGCACCTGTTCCTGAAGTTGGGGAATTACCTGCCAGTGTAGTAGAGGTGCTATTACATACTGATTGATTGGGTCCTGCATTCGAAACTGAAGGTGTTGAATAGATCGTGATCTGAACATCACTGAAATCAGAACAAGGTCCATTCACGATCGTCCACCTGAAGGTGTAAACGCCTGCAATCATTCCTGTCACAGTCGAAGATGGATTAGAAGGAGTGGTTATTGTCGGAGAATTTGGTCCGCTAACGAGCGACCATGTCCCTGTTCCCGGAGATGGCGAATTACCGGCAAGCGTCACACTACTAACATTACATAAGCTTTGATTACTTCCTGCATTTGACGCAATATCAATTGTGATGGTAATTCTTTTATATCCCGCTATTTTTCTAGAACAATTTGCAGAGGTTGTAGTATTCGTTGCCCAGATATAAAATGTTGTAACACTTGTTAATGTACCCGTGACCAAACTAATAGTACCTCCGGTTCCTGCAACTGGCGAACCCACATTTGCGTTTGTTGTACTGTCGCGTAGCAGATACTGCATACCAACTTGTGAATTAGTTACAGTGATGGTAGCGGTAGAGCCACTACAAACAGAAGCAGGTGCAGAAGTGGTAACTGTACTGTCCGGATAATTACTCACTGTAATATAAAGCGAATCTTTTAAAATAGAACTACATGTTGGTCCACCAATTTTATCTGCTTTTATTTTAACCCACTGACTGGAAGAGAGAGGGAAAGTGAGTATGGTGATATTTAAACCATTTCCCAATTTTGAAATAGATAAAGCTGTAGTTGTTGCCTGGTTTACTACTGCATAGATAACCAGATTCTCTGTTCCTATTATTTGTATCGAAGCACTATCGCCGGCACATAAAAATGGAGTTAATGCGCTGACAGAAATATTTGTTGATGGAAGAACGCACAATACTGTAACGAGATTTGAAAGTACGCTGACTCCCAATCCGGTTTCCTGCGCTGTTGCAGAAAGAACTCCTCCTGCGTAAAGAATGGTTGTATCTAAACCTGCAAGTGACCAAGTTCCACCGCCGGTTACCGTAGTTGTGCCAATAAAATAACCATCAATGTATACTCTTATCACTGTTCCGACCGGAGAAGTTGAAGTTCCGTTAACGACAGTGTTTCTTTCGTAATAAGTTCCTACAATTACCGGAGGAGGTGTTACACCGACAACAGTAACTGTTGGACTTGCAGCACTTACATTACAAGCTGTTGAAGTTTGCGTGACATAAATATTATCGCCGGTAGATAAAGGACCTATTCCTGATTTGGTCCATGTACCATTTGCTAATACCGTTGTTGTTCCAATTGAAGTGCCATTTCGATAAACTGTAATTGTTGTACCTGCAACTTCTGTTGATGTTCCACTGACGCTTGTTGCGCCGTTACTTATAGGGCTGTCAATAGTTGCTATACTTGTTTTACATTGAACGATCTTGGTTGCAGCAGTAGACATACAATTTGTTCCGTCTACTTTTTTAAACGTAAGGGTGTCTCCTGCGTTAAGAGACAGTCCGGTGAAAGACCAATTGCTTGCTGAAATAGCAACAGACGTATAAAATGCTCCATTAATAAACATGTAAACTTCACCTGTAGCTGTTGTAGAAGTTCCGGCAATTGTTGTTGTATAATTATAAACCGGATTCGTTGTAACCGTAGGTGTAGTTGAAGCTGAGCCACAACTTAAATCGAATTGACTGCTTGGATCAGATTCGCATTGACCTACCGCAGTTCCTGTGACATAATATGAACTATTAACAACGCAATTTGACCCCCCCCGTGCAACCATTTGTTCCTCCTGCACAGTCAAATAGCCATGTATTCCCCGCGGTTGTGGCAACAGTGAAAATCAGGACAGGGCCTGATGATGTTAATTGATACCCTTTGATCGTAGTTCCAATCGGTGCTCCTGCAGGTCCACTTCCTTGTGCGCCTTTTCTTGTAAGACACGTGATAGTTGGACTCGCAGTACAACCGGCATTGAGAATAACTTGATTTGAAAAAAGACAGGCTGATTCACCTGTGGCTTGTGCTTTTGCAGCGATGGAATCACCGCTTATCAATGCAGGACTGATTCCTGAAATTGTCCATGTTCCTCCAACCACTGTTGTAGAACCTATTTGAACGCCATTCTTGTATAATCTGATGGTTGTACCATTCGCTTCAGAACTGGTTCCGGAAACAGATGTTGCTCCAACTGCAATAGGTGAATTCACTACCGGGGCATCTGAACAAACCGGGTAACCTCCGCCTGTACATGCAAAACATGTTGGAGGTTGCGCATTAATAATGTCTGTCCAATCCTGATTCCAGTTACCATTATCAGGAACACCATAAGTATCTGATGTTGGTCCGCCCAATGCTTCTTGAGGTGCCATTACGGTTACTCCTAAAAAACGAACAGGAGTCGCCGGTGTTATTGATGGAAAATAAGTGGTTATGACCGAAAATGGTATAAAAAAATCGTAGAAATAATCAGGATCTGCACACACTGTTGAAAAGGCTACTGATTCCTGAGAATATTGATCAACCGGTAAAGAAGTTTTAAGTGTGCCCGATGTTGAACCATCAACATCATATAGTGCGACTCTGAAATTTGTTTCTAAAACAATTTCCATTTCAAAACCCGGATTCCCTTTTGTTCCTCCAATATAGTTAGGATCTGCATTGGCTCCGCTATTACCTATTTTCCCATCAGTATCAATAAGGATACTGTATCCTTTTGACCCTTTTATCGAATTACCCAACCTGAATCTAAACATCAAATTGTTCGATGCATCCAAATATGAATAAACTCCTGAACCATTAAACTCAACTAAGTCAGTAAAACCACAACCCGGTCCTCTAGTATTATCGCCAGACAATTCCGGAAAAAGAGGAGGGACTCCAACAAAAGGAATCTCACTTTCACTTACATCATTTGAAACAAAACCATTCGGCGAGATTGAAGAATAACCATCATTATTGGGGTCCAAAACTCCGGCACCCGCACCGGTTGCCGGCAAATAAATAAAACCCGGAGTTGTACTTTGACCAAGTACTGCAGCAAGATTAACCCCTGCTACAAAAACAAAAATCAGAAATACTTTACTATTAAATTTCATAAACACTCCTTGGTATCAAGATTAGTAATTGAAATGAGTTATCAAGAATTGAACGCAAATAGGTTGGTAGAGTTTCAAAATTGACAGAAAACGGCAAGAACTCCGAAAAAACAAACTTGAAACGAGTTAAAACAAAGTATACAATTATTCTTTCCAGTCTTATTCACATTATCTAAAGAAAACTTAAAGATAATCGAAACCTTGATGATGAAAAATCGTTTTGTATTGCCTTAATTTGAAAAACTAAATTATAAAATGAAGTGTTAATTCAAGATCACAGTATTTTCAAAAGAGTCGGCATCATCAATAATGATACGAATGTGATAAATTCCTCTTGGCCATTCATCACTATCGAAATGTGTTGAATTTTCTCCGGTTGCAAGATTCACTTTTCTTTGTGCAACCAATTTGCCTAACGGATCGAAGACGACAATGTCGGCTTGCTTGTTATCGGCATTATTGATCGAAAGTGTAAAGTCTGATTTCGCCGGATTCGGATAAACAACTATTTGCAATTCTTTTTCATTGGCGAATTTCACTGTGCGTACATCGGAATAAGTATATGCACGATCGAAATCAGTTTCTTTTAATCGATAAACGGCAACAGTATTAATGGATCGGTGTAATCTTTAAATCAGATAAATCCCGGGTCAGACATTTTTCAGCAGGTGTTGCGATATAGTAATTGGAAATTCACGGTTAAAAGAATTTGCTATATTTGAAAATTACATTGAACTGTTTATGATAATCCTCATTTGTAAAAAGTGTTTGTCAAAGAAGTGGCATGAAAAAATCAATTTGTAGTTTATTTTTTTTATTTTTTACAAGCCAACTCTATTCGCAAAAGCGTTTCGATGTATTCTATTTGGGAGCAAATAAAAATTTTATGCAGCAAGATAGTTTGAAGCGCACTAAAAATTACGAAGCTTCCTTGTTTGCTAATTTAAGTGTTCCATTGTTTATGAAAGATTCATCAATTTGGATAACAATAGTTGACTATCAATCCTTTTCAATAAATAACAATTACATTCCGACAGACTCCTTGCCAATTGATCGGTTCAATTTACATGCTTTCATTCTTCGCACCGGTTATATTCATAAATTCAATGAAGGTCGAGCATTGCAAATTTTAGTCATTCCAAGAGTAATGACAGATTTTAATGCAACGTTTCAAAAGTCGTTTCAACTCGGCGGAATGGTGATGTATGAAAAGGTGAAAAGTAAAACGTGTACATATCGACTTGGATTACTTTTTAATCAGGAATTTTTTGGGCCATATTTTACGCCGGTCTTTTATCTGGATTGGTCAATCGCGCAGAAATTAAAATTTACAGGGATGCTGCCCGTCTATGGCAAACTTTATTTAGAACCTTCGAAAAATTTATCTTACGGTTTACATTTTGTTGGTCTCACCACTTCGTACCGAGTCAATGAAAACAATTTTGAAAATTATTATGTGGAAAGAAACAGCATTGATGTTTCGGTATTTTCAAATTTAAAAGTTTGGAAGAATGTGTTCTTTGAAGTTCGTGTCGGTTATTCAATAAAAAAAGATTATGCCCTTTATGCCGAGGATCAAAAAGTTGATCTTGGACTTCCACTAGCGTATATTGGAGACAATAGAGTTAGGTCAAATTACGAATATGAAAATAGTCCTTTTGTACATTTTAGATTGCTATATAGCTTGCCGATAAATTAAATTTCAATCAATGCCTTAACATCCTTCGCAGTATTTTCGTATACCATGCCAACTCTCCAATGCCCTACAAAGTCTACGTCATCGAACTTTCTAAAAAAGTTTTCTCTGAGAACTGGAAATTCCGAGCTGCCAATCCGCAGTTCAATGGAGTGCTAGAATGTTTGTATGTAGGTATGACTTCCAAAACTCCGGAAGAGCGTTTTCTACAGCATAAAACAGCATACAAAAATGCGAAAGGTCATGATCTATCTTCTTATTATCCTTGGAAATATGGATTGTACTTGCGGCCATCATTGTATAATGAAATCAATCAAAATAAAATGAATCGTGAACAAGCTCTGAAAATGGAAGCAAAGCTTTCATGGGATTTGCGAAAGCAAGGTTATGCAGTTTGGTTTAACTGAAAGTTTTTCAATTGCAATAATTTGTTTACTGTCTTTTAATCATATTCACAAAATCAGGATTCCCCATCTTGCCGGATTGATAGTCTTTATAGCACTTTTCAATTTCAGATTCACTATTCATCACAAATGGTCCGTAAGCATATACTGGTTCATTATGAGGTTGTCCGCCGAGTAAAAGTAATTCTGCTCCGTCAGCACTGAAAAGTTCAATATTACTTTCTCCACGTTGATATAAAACGACCTGATTTTCTGCGATTGATTTTCTTTCCTCTACTTCAAGTTTTCCATTGATCAAGTATGCAAAAGCATTATGTTGTGGATTAGTTGGAATACTTAAGCGGCAACCTGCTTTCATTTTTATATGAAAATAAAAAACAGGAAACATTGTTTCTATTTTTGATTTTGCATTGAACAATTCTCCCAATACTATTTTAGCGGAATAATCTTTTTCATTCAGATCAGCCATTTTTTCTATACGGTGAACATCAGTAGTAGGATCGCTCCATTTGTATTTTGAAGGCATGTTCAGCCAGATCTGAAAACCATGATATAAGCCGCCATCATCATACAATTTCTTACCGGATTCTTCCATGTGAATCGCTCCTCGTCCTGAAGAGAACATCATAAAATCACCTTTGCCAATTTGGAAATCATAATTCAGGCTGTCACGATGATGTCCTGATCCATCAAGAAAATACGTTGTAGGAATTATTCCTGCATGCGGGTGCGCATCAACTCGCAGCGGCTTATCATTTGGATTAACATGAACGGGACCAAATTCATCGAAGAAAACATATGGTGAAACATAATCATTGTTGTCGCCGGCAAAAGCACGAAGGACAGGCAATGTTCCGACCATTGTTTTATTTGCAGTAATAATCGTATAAACTTTTCTGCTTTTTTCGGTTCCTATCATTCCTGAAGTTGCTTTCAGAAATTCAGGAATAACCACAGAAGCTCCTAAGATTGCAGATCCTTTTATGAATTCTCTTCTTTTCATGATAGGTAGAATTTATACAAAGATATATTTCTGATGGACAAACTAAGTGTCGGCGGAATTAAAAATCGCCGAGCGTTGGCGAGCGCACCCGACGCTCAGCGGAATTTTTAATTCCGCTGACACGTAGCTTATTTTTAATTAATTGTGAACCGGTTTCAGTTTTCGTATTTCAACTGTTTCTCTGAAAACTATCTTGTGACAAACTACGTGTCGGCGGAATTGAAAATTCCGCCGAGCGTGGGAAGAGTTGTTGTTCATTTGGTTATTCATAATCACCAATTAATTGATATTTCCGAGTTGCCAACCGGGATTTATGTTTATCGCTTGGAGAATTATTCGGGGAAAATTGTGAAGAAATAAATAAAACTTCTTCAAGTATTTGCTCTAAAATTAAGTGAAAATAATATTTGCATTGAATTTCAGTCTTTTAAAAATATCATTCAATCCGTTCTACAGAATCTCGCCAACATGTATTGGATATTGATTAGATTTAAACGAAAAAGAATCTCGATGAAGATTTCTCCAAAATTGGAATTAGATATTTTAATAGTTTTATAAAAAAAAAGAAGCATGAAACTCAATTTTAAATATGACATCAATGCTATTTGCAAAAAAATTATCGAGGAGCAGTTGGACAAATTACAGATTCCTTATACTGTCCTTGGATTTGCAGAAGTAGAAGTCAAAGATGCAGCGAGTAATTCGAAGCTTAAGCAGCTGCAAGAGTCTTTAAAGAATTACGGAATAGAAATAGTAGAGACTCAAAAAAGCATTCTTGTTCAAAAAACAAAGGATGCGATAATTGAAATGGTTTATCTGGAAGAAAAGTTGCCAAATTCAAAAACTTCAACGTATTTGGCCGAAAAATTAAATCACAGCTACGGTTACATCTCGAATCTTTTTTCAGATGTTACGTTCACTTCAATTGAGAATTTTATTATACTTCAGAAAATTGAGCGAGCAAAACAGTTGATCACAACAAATGAATTAAATTTTACTGAAATTGCCTGGAAGTTAAATTATAGTAGTGTAGCGCACTTTAGTAATCAATTTAAAAATGTAACAGGAATTACTCCTTCTGCATTCCAACGAATTATCAATAAACGACGAAAAATTGCGGCCGAAATTTAATGAGAAATAGAATTGTGTCATTATTTATGTTATTAAACAAATTTTAAAACTCCTTAGAAATGCAAAACGAACCAATCCATATATTGCTCGCAGACGATGACGCAAATGACAGATTATTTTTTACTGATGCTTTTGAAGAAATAAAACTAAGTACGATAGTAAAAACGGTCATCGATGGCGTAGAATTAATAAAATACCTTTTAAGTCCAGGAGTAATTTTACCACATGTCCTTTTTCTAGACCTTAATATGCCTCGAAAAGGAGGAATGGAATGCTTAAAAGAAATTAAGGGGAATAGCATGTTTAAAGACATTGCAGTTGCAATTTATTCTACATCGGCTTCGGAAGAAGACATTGAAGAGACTTTCGTAAAAGGAGCAAATGTTTACATTAAAAAGCCTAATGATTTTGAAAAATTGAAAAAGGTGCTCTCTGAAGTGATCACGATCAATTGGCAATATCAGACATCAGGATTAAACAGAGATAATTTTTTGCTCAGTTTGTAATAATTAAAATTTGCAGAATGAAACTTAAAGAAGCATTTTCTTCGTCGTTTTTACTAAAGTGTATCTTTACGATTTCCCTGTTTATATTAATTTTTATTTCTTCTGTTTCTTATAAGCATGCAATTACACTAGCTGAATCATCGAAATGGATCGTGCATTCGTATCGGACAGATATTGAATTGGAGAAAGTATTTTCTTTTATTAAGGATGCTGAAACCGGTCAAAGAGGCTTCATTATTACAAAGGACACTAATTTTCTGGAGCCTTATTTTTCTGCAAATGAAAAAGCGGAAATATCCTTTCATGAATTGGAGAAACTAGCGCACGGAGATATTCAACAAGAAAATAATTTAAAAATCCTTCGTCAATTATACAACTTTCGGTTCTCGCAACTGAAGACATCACTTCTTATTAGTAGTCGAACTCCTCTTGATAAGGAATTGTTGAAAGCTAATATGGCAATCGGAAAAAAGGTCATGGACAGCATCCGGCTTCAGATCAATAAAATGATTGAATTAGAAAAAGTGTATTTGAGTGAGCGTCAAGCAAAGTATGAACAGGAAATTTCATTTACACCATTAATAACTTTGTTGTTCCTGATCTTTGCACTATTAGTCTTTGTTTTTTCTTTTTTGAAAATTAATAAAGATCTTATTATTTTAAGAACTGCGAATTCA
>JANOBV010000305.1:0-7516 GCA_031411835.1 Bacteroidota bacterium
GCATCACTTTTGCAACATCTTCAGAATATTGTTCAGGAGAAAGTTCTTTGTATTTTTCTTTGAAAGCTCTTGGGTGAGTGCCTTTATATCGTACCCGTCGTACATGCTTTGGTTGTTCATCTTCCATTGTGGTAAAGTTAGTAATTGTTTGAAATCAAATGTTAATTGTGTTTTTGATTATATGCTTTTAAATAGCACTGAAGTATTCAGTAAAAGATCCAACATTTATGCGGTAACGATTATCATTTAAAATTTAGTCATTTGATTATTTATTAGTACCACCCCATAAAGGTGGCTTGCAAGAGGGGAAAAAGTACGGGGTATATCCTTGCAGGGGAGGGCGTGAGCCTTCTTTTATTTTTTAAACAATGAAATTTATGATAAGTAATGATGAAGGTTTAGGGAGCAATTTTAATTCAAATTCGCCCCCGGGGCCGCGTTTTGCCCAAAAATTTCCTATTTATTCATAGGCAAACAGGAGACAAATTACATCTAAAAAATATAACCAACGTTGTAGCTCCTCCAACTTTTATTTCACCTCTAAAATTTCTTTTTCCATTTTGTCATCACAAATTAGCAACTCCGATTTTCTTAAACGCGGAACAAGTAATGCCCAATTATGATCTGCTTTGAAAGCAAAATTAAATAGCGGTAATGCGTCATGAACATTTCCTTTATTGACCAATGAAACTGCATGCCAAAATTTTAGTTCAACATCATTGGGAAGCATTTTCTCTGCAATGCCATATTCTTTTTCAGCTAAAACGGTATTGTTTTTTTCTAAAGCATCGTCACCGAAATTTGAATGTTCGTAGGCACGAAAAAGTGTGAGCATTCGTTTCAATTCTTTTATTGGCTCAGCATTATCTTCCACTCGCAGATCTATATAACGATCTTCCCATAAGAGTCCTGTTGCAACAGGTTTTACAACTAAAATCGCAGCACTCTGTTTTCCACGAATATCACCACCCGCTTCTTGCGCAGCTTCAAGTGTTGCCATCATTCTTTCCGCTAATCCTCCTTTGGTTTCTTTAAAAGTTTTTGTCATAGCAGGAATTACTTTGTCATTCAACATCATATTTGCTTGGACAGAAAAATTTTTGTCGGCATGATTTCCTGCAACTGCAATACACCTTTTTCCGGTGTAAGATGCACTCCTTCCTTGCATGTCTAATACACCTAGTTGACGTACTTCTCGGCCTGAATCGGATTCTGTTAAAATTTTAACTACTTCATCAGGCGATTTTCCTTCTTTCAATAACTTCAATCCATCCGGACCGAACGATCTTTTAACGAGTGATTGTGTTGCAACAACACCAACACCCGCTTCTCCCCATGATACAATTGAACCGACAGAAAATGCATGCGACTGAACAGCAACGCCCATTTCTCCTGTTATAGAATCACGCGCTACAATGGAAAATGTATTTGCAAATTCATCGCCATGAATTTTTTGAGCATTAATATTTTGTAAACATGTAAAAAGGAAAATGACCGATAATATTTTTTTCATTCTTTATAGATGATGAATTATTGTCTTATAATTTTTATCGATTCCTCTTTATTTGTTCCGAGTATTAGCGTATAAATTCCGGCAGATAAAAAGGATAAATCAATTGTAGTTGTTTCATCAATTAATTTGTTGGTCATAATTTCTCTTCCTGTCACATCGAAAATGATGTAATTTTTACCTATAGAGTTACTCTTAATTTTTAAAACCAACTTATCATTTGTGGGATTCGGATAAGCAACAATATTATCTTGATTATTATTTTCACTTACAAAAGTTTGTGTAGGTGATTGGTAAAATGCAGTGAAAGCAGTTGATGAAGCAGGAACCAATACTAAAGAAGCAGCGGTGGGATCTAAATCCATACTGCTTACAATGTTTCCTGTCGCTACAAATGAATTATTGATTCCGGTGTGTAATGAATTGTATTGACCAAAGCCATCGAGTGAAAATCCTGATTGCGTGATTCCGGTTGAATTTAATTTTATATAGAATGGTGAAAAAGTTGTTGGAGATGTAAATACATTTCCATTTCCGAAGTCAATTGTACCTGCAATGCTCCCACCTGCAATAATATCAACGCTGTCGAAGTCCAAACAATAATCACCAAAAACAACTTCACCTTCATATGCATTCACCCATAGCAGATTTAAATTTTGATCATACTTGGCAATGAAACCATCTTGATAAAAACCTGACGACGAACTTTTATTTACAGCTGCTCCGCTTGGATTAAAATCTACTGTACCACCGAATGTTCCTGCTACATAAATGTCTCCGGTTGATTTGTCAGTTAAAATAGACTGTGGATCTACTCTCGCTTGATTTGAAAAATCACCCAGTGTAATTGAGTTGATCCGAGCGCCGCTAATATCAAATTTATTAAGCGTCAGTTCGTAATATCCAACTGTTCCTAAACAGGTATTGCCGGCACCATCTGCATCTAAACTATTATTCAATACACAATATGAGTAAGTAGTGGAAATATTATTGTTCCAAACATAATTTCCATTTGTATCATAGCAAATTAAATTTCCATTTCCACCAATACTGTTGTGGACTCCGCTACCCGGATCAACGTCTATTGTGCCGCCATTGGGATTAGCAGCAACTACAATGTTATCATTTGACAAAACAGTTATTGCTTGTGCTTGGATATCATTTGTTGTCGGATCTCCAATACTGAATGCCCATTTGTAATCTCCAGCTGAGTCATATTTGGCTACGAAGTAATCAGGATATGTAGCAAAATGGCTTCTCAATGTATCAACTCCTGAATCAGAAAGATCGAAATCGATCATTCCCATATAATTTCCTGCTACTATAATTTCATTTGCTGAATTAATTTTTAAACCGGCATATTCAAGCGATGCAAATTGTGAATTGTTTTCAAAGTAGTGAATCCAAATTAAATTTCCTGATGGACTTGTCTTTGAAAAATAATAATTATAGCTGAAATCTGTAAATGCAGTGTCCGCTGGATTTGATCCCGGATCCATATCAGCACTTCCTAATATCATTCCTAATTCAATTGTATTTCCGCTATGATCAACAATAGAATTATAAATGTGATTATAACTTTGACTAGCTCCAACCGGAATATACGCCCATTGACATGTTGGTTGAGCGAAAAGCGTAGCTGTGAAAAATAGAATGATTAAATGTAGCGTTGTTTTCATGACAAATTATTATAGTTGAGAATCAAATATAATAATTTGTTCCATTAAAACTTCCACGCAATTGATAAATTAATGACTCTTCCATCAATTGGTGCCCATAGTTTGTGAAAAATGGGATTGTCAATGGATCCATCGTAGATTTTTTCATACTTACTCTGTTGAAAATCCAGCAAATTTTCCGAATTCAATACAAATGTCAATTTATCTACCTTAAATTGAATCATTGCTGCAAAGAGAAAATAATCTTTAACAGGCTCGTAATTTTGATTGACTTGACCTGCAATTAAAGAACTTTCAATTCCAAATCGCCACTTTTCAACAGGCTCGTAAAAAAATGTTGTTGAGAAATTATGCTTCGGAGTAACATAAAGTGTAGGATGACTTTTGTCGTACAGTTTTATCACATCTGTGAAAACATAGCCCATATAAAGCTCAAATTTGCTATATGAAAGTCTGGCATAAGTTTGCAGGCCTTTTGTTTCAAGACTGTTATTGCCATTTATTGGAGCGACAATATTTATAGTCGAGGAACTGTCGTAAATAGGTTTGGAAATATTAGTAAAGAAAAATGATTGATTCAATGTTAGATTCAGTTTTCCATATAAAAGTTTGTGAAAATTTACGTCAGCATTTAATCCTTGAGAAAGTTCAGGATTCAGATTTGTAGTAGATAAAATTTTATTCAGATCTGTTTCTTGATCAACATATGTAATAAGGTTTGGAATCTTATAACCAAATCCACCATTTATTCTTCCTGTAAATAATTTATTGAATTTATACATAAGCGAAAGTCGTGGTAATGGAAAGAAACCATATTCTGATTGATAATCACCCCTGAACCCGGATTCAAGTGTCCACTTTTCATTTGGTCTCCAAGTATTTTGAAGGAAAGCGCCAATGGTTTGAAAATTATAGTTTGTTAATTCTGTTAAACTCTTTGTTAAATTATTAAAGACGTCTCCGTTAAAATTTATTCCGGCAACCCAATCTGATTTTTTATTCTTGTGCACATATGAAATTTCTGAATAGTAAATCAATTGTGTTGCATCAAAAGTATAAAACTTAGTCCCTAAATTCTGTGCCAAATAACTGTTGCTAAATTTTACGGATAAATTATTTTTGTCGGAAAATTCATACGACCATTTTATATCACTGTTGTGTCTTTCAACTTTGTTTTTGATATGATACAATGTGTCTGTTGCATCCGATTTAAAATAATTCACATCGCCACCTTTGCGTGCATCGAATGTACCTGTGTAATTAAAAGTAAGCGTAGACTTTGTGTTGAAATAGAAAATAAATTTTGGATGAATTATCGTATTGTTGACTTCTGGAACATCACTTAACCCATCTTTATTAATATCACTTTCTTTCTGAAATGTTTGTCCTGCAAATAGTGTAAACCCGAATTTTTTATAACGCTTTGCAAAATATGCATTCAAATTACTTTCATTTAATGAAGTTTGATTTAGAGTGATATTTAGCTCAGTTTTTTCTGAAGGCGTTTTACTTACAAGATTTATAATACCTCCGATTGCATCTCCACCGTATAAAGTTGAAACAGATCCTTTGATTATTTCAATTTGTTTTAAGTCAAGCGGTGGAATTTGCATAATTCCAAAACTTCCCGATAACCCGCCAAACAAAGGCATACCATCTTTCAACAACTGTGTATATCGCCCGTTCAATCCCTGAATCCTTGCATATGTATTTCCTGAACTTGCTGAAACTAGTTGCATTTGAATTCCAGCGATGTCGCCAAGTAAACTCATGATATTTCCGGGTTTCACACCATTTTCTTCATTCATATCATCTGCACCTAATACTTCAATTCGAGTAGGCACATCTTCAATTCTTGAATTAGTTCTATCTGAAGAAATAATTACTTCGTTTAGCTCTTGATCGTTTGATGTGAGTAGGATTGTTTCAAATTTATTTTCCTGTGGAATAGTTACAGAAATAATTTTACTCGCATACCCGACAAATTGAATTGTGAATTTGAAATCGCCACTTTTTGAAATGGGCAGCTTTACTTTTCCATTTAAATCGGTTGTAGCACCATTGTTAGTTCCCGTTTCTAATACAGTTGCTCCAATCAAAGTTTCATTCGTTAGACTATCTCTAACAATTGCGTTGAAGTAATTCTGCCCTTTACTAATGAATTGAATACCCATTAAGAAAAAAAGAACGATATATTTTTTGGAAATCATTTTTCTTTTATTAAAAAAGCAGAACGTTTTTAGGCGCTCTGCTTTTATTTTTAATTATTCTTTTGTTGATAATCCTTCAGATGTATAAAACAATTCTGAAGATTTTATTCCTTGTTTAATTTCCACTTCATATAACACTCCTCTTTTAGAAGTTTCGATTTTTGAAACGGCTTTAATGGTCGCCCCTTTGTGCGAGGCACTGAAAGCTGTTTTTATTTTTTCGGGAAGTTGGTCGTATGTAAATGGACTTTCTGTCTCCAACCATTCGCCTTTGTCGTCAAAATTAGCAGAGTATTCAGCATTTTTCAATTTGAAATTTGCTTCATAGTTGTGAGCATTTTCTTTTTCCCACTTTACATTTGTAGCTTCCGGGAATTTTTTATTGAATTCGATTTTAATCTTCTCAAGTGGATTATTTTGAGCGAAACCAATTGTATAGGTACATAATACCAATACAACGAAAATTTGTATTTTCATTTTTTGTATAATTTAATGTTGTGAATAAAAATTACTGATAGAAATAATATTGCTCAAACAAATATAGGAGGTCGAAAAAATTTTGAAATATATTCAGATGGGAACAACACATGATTATTTATTAAGTGTTTTATTTCTAATGGATGAATGTGCTTGATAGAAAACAAAAGGCATGTAATGTATGAAATAGGAATTTGTGAATGATGCTGACTTTGAATTGGAGTGTGTGGCTTTTGATCGTCACCATTCTCATGCTTATCAAAAAGGCCATCAATATTGACCAAATGATCGGTAATAAAATCAAATGGCGTCATATCTTTATCTTCCGTCGATTTACAATGCCGGTACATTTCAGGAATTTCGTTAAGTATTGAGAAGTCGCCCATCGGAAGACAAAAAAGCCCGAAAGAATAATATAATAAAAGAAAAAACACGAGGGCTCTTTTCAAAACTAAATGAATAACCGTAAATGTATGGATTTATTTTAGAATTTTTGATGAAGGACAGGGATTCTCCCAGACTACTTATGTGAGTTTCCTATGAAGCTTACTTTCTTCGAACCATTGATCAAGAGTTCTCATGGATATTTAATATTGGCATAAATAAATTTGCGAAAAAATGTTTTTGTTTTACAAATAGCTCAAATACCATTTTTCTTTATGCGCTTGTTTATACCGATCGAATTTTTTGCAGAGTGGATAAAGTAAGGCAATAACTGCTATCCAGATCAGATACACAGTAATTAAATTGAATCCGTACCCTATTAATTCTTCTGACTTAGGCAATGATTTTTTTAAGATCATTGAATGCCATCCATATCCGGTGAACTCTGCAGCGAATAAAGCTAAGAAATGAATAAAGTAAATATGTATGATGTAAAAGAAGAACGGTACCCTTCCGAATGTACAGAAGAAATCCGTTATGCGACCTCTTAAATTTTCTGTATTTGCCAAAAACAAAAATGTTATTCCTAAAGTCATTAGCAAATACATGAGTGACGGAGGATATTTATTTGCATTGAAAATTGACATTATTGTTTTTGATAGATCACCATAGTTTGTCCAACGAACCGGATCGCCATATTTATTTATACAAATTAAAATGAAAAGCAGAAAAAGTGAAGCGATTCCAAATCTGTTGAGAAATTTCTTTCGTTTAGCAGGATCAAATGTACTATCATACAACGATCCGAAGCAATAACCCAATGACATTACTGCGACCCAGGGAATAAGTGAATATGCAGTAGCAAATGTATGACCGGGAATTAATTCAAATCGATTTCTTTCGTGCAGAACGGCCCATAAAAAACTTCCGGGGAAATGGATTGTGTCTAAAAGATTATGTCCGAAGATCAGAACACAACTAAAGACTAGAATGATTTTTCGAGGAAGATAAATTAGCCCGGCTAGAAAGATCATACTTATACCTAGCTGCCAAATAGTTTGTAATCCAATAATGGTAAAATGAATATCAAATCGCCAGGCGAATGTTACGATCACAATTTCTACAAACACTAACCATAGTCCTCGCTTCAAAAGAAATGAGGATAATTCAGCTAATGGTTTTCTTTTGCCAACCATAAATGCAGAGAGTCCGGCCAGGAAACTAAATGCAGGAGCGCAGAAATTGGTAATCCACCG
>JANOBV010000306.1:0-2329 GCA_031411835.1 Bacteroidota bacterium
AATCGCCGTCTTGCTGCACGTGTTTTGAAAACATGGGTGGAAGATTTCGACGATAAGTTCTAAGTGGTGATCTTCAACAACGGTTTCACGTTCGATGATCACTTCATTTCTTTCGATAGAAACTACTTCACCAGTATCCTCGTCAACGAAATCTTCCACCCATGTTTTCAAAACACGTGCGGCAAGACGGCGATTAAGAGCGTTTTTGATTCCGGATTTTGTTACTTTGAATTCATCGGCAAGACCGAAGATCTCAAGGATATCTTTATCCGTTTGGTAACCAATAGCACGTAGCAAAGTCGTTACCGGGAATTTCTTCTTACGGTCGATATAAGCATACATTACATTGTTGATATCTGTAGCGAATTCGATCCAAGAACCCTTGAATGGAATTACACGAGCAGAATATAGTTTAGTACCATTCGCATGGCGACTTTGTCCGAAGAACACGCCAGGAGAACGGTGAAGTTGAGATACAACTACACGTTCAGCACCATTGATAACGAATGTACCTTTTGGTGTCATGTATGGTATTGTTCCTAAGTACACATCCTGAACGATCGTTTCGAAATCTTCGTGTTCAGGATCTGTGCAATACAATTTCAACTTCGCTTTCAGTGGAACACTGTAAGTTAGTCCACGCTCAATACACTCTTCCAAAGAGTATCTTGGCGGATCGATAAAGTAATCGAGAAATTCTAGTACGAAATTATTTCTTGAATCGGTGATGGGAAAATTCTCACTGAAAACTTTGTACAAACCTTCTTTTTGACGGTTGTCGGAAGTGGTTTCAAGCTGGAAAAAATCCTGGAAAGACTTTAGCTGTATATCCAGGAAGTCAGGATAATCGATCGATTGTCCGATCGTTGCAAAGCTGATTCTATTTTTTTGAATAAGATTGTTAGACACGGGAGCTTGGTTTTTTTGATTAAAAGTTAATTTTTAACGGAATTCATCACGTCTGAAGAATCACCTATTAAAAAAGGATATAGACCTTACCCGATTTTTGATCAGGTAAGGTCTATAAATATTAGCAATTAGCAGCCGATACCTTATTTAACTTCAATCTCAGCTCCTGCTTCTTCTAATTGTTGTTTAATTGAATTTGCTTCTTCTTTAGAAACTCCTTCTTTGATTGCTTTTGGTGCACCGTCAACTAGATCTTTAGCTTCTTTCAAGCCTAAACCTGTCATCTCTTTTACAAGCTTTACGATGTTAAGTTTTGCTCCACCCGGTGCTTTCAAGATCACATCAAAAGATGTTTTTTCAGCAGGAGCGTCTCCACCACCACCAACTGCAGCAACAGCTACAGCAGCAGCAGCAGGCTCGATGCCATACTCATCCTTAAGGATCTTTGCTAGTTCGTTAACTTCTTTTACAGTCAGGTTAACTAACTGATCTGCGAATGATTTTAAATCTGCCATTTTTATAGAATTTAATTTGTTTGTTTTTACGTTGATTAATTAATTGATATTAGGTACTGGAAGCATTAGGGGTATTAACAGCTTATCCTTATTCAGGACGCTCAGATAATGTTTTAAGTATTCCTGCAAGTTTACCACCGCTGCTTTTAAGACCGGAGATAACATTTTTAGCAGGAGATTGTAACAGACCGATGATTTCACCGATAAGTTCATTTTTAGATTTGATGTTTGCAAGAGTCTCTAATTGATTGTCGCCTAAGAATACAGCTGTATCAATGTAAGCACCTTTCAAAATTGGACGATCACCTTTCTTACGAAAATCTTTGATCAATTTTGCAGGACTGTTTCCAACTTCAGAAAACAATAATGCACTTGTACCTTTCAATGCTTCAAACATTCCTTCGTACGCATCGGCATTGTTTTTCTCCATTGCCTTACGGATAAGTTTGTTTTTTGCAACCAGCATTTTTACGTCTTTGTTGAAACAAAGGCGACGAAGATCATTGATCTTAGAAACCGGCAATGCTGATGTATCAGCGATGTAAACGTTTGGATATTTATTGAGGAGTTCCGCAATCTCTCCAATGATTACGTCTTTTTCTTCTCTTTTCATTTTTGTAATGTGTTAGTTGATTAGACCCTTCGGGTAATTAAGAAATTGATTTTGTATCGATCATCACTGAAGGGCTCATTGTGCTTGAAAGGTATACACTCTTCATGTAAGTTCCTTTTGCTGCAGATGGCTTCAATTTTAAAATCGTGTTAAGAAGTTCAGATGCATTCTCTTCTAGTTTTTGAGCATCGAATGATACTTTTCCAACTGAAGCATGAATACTTCCTTGCTTGTCAACTTTGAAATCAATTTTACCGGCTTTCACTTCTCTAACTGCTTTACCAACATCTGT
>JANOBV010000307.1:0-2136 GCA_031411835.1 Bacteroidota bacterium
TTCTCGTCAACACACGCTTTTCACTTGCATCATCAACAATGTATTGCAATTCATGTTCAACAAGTTTTCCATGCGAGCCGTAAACATAAGTGCTTCGCTCTTCTAATTCACCGTCGCTGCTAAACTTAGATTCGGAAACAACTTTCCCATCACTATCAAGTTCAATGGTTAGATCCAAATATTCTTCATCGGCTTCAGGAGTCAATTCTGAAAAATTGAAATTTTTATAATTTTGATTGTAACGGTGTATTGCTTTAAACTTTGTCATGCTTGATTATTTTTTACTGGCAAATTGAATTACTTCTTTTTCTGTTATTTTTTTATCCGATAAGATAACTAGCCGTTCAACCACATTTCTTAATTCACGAATATTCCCTGTCCAATCAATTTTCTGTAATTCTTTTAAAGCATCAGGAGTAAATGTTTTAACCGGCATTCCATAATCCTGACAAATTTCTTCTACAAAATAATTCGCCAATTTCGGAATATCATCTTTTCTGTCATTCAATGATGGAACATGAATCAGTATCACTGATAGACGATGATAAAGATCTTCCCGGAAATTTCCTTTTTCTATTTCTGCTTTCAGATCTCTGTTTGTCGCAGCAACAACTCTTGGACTAACTGTAATTTCCTTTTCACCACCAACTCGGGTAATTTTATTCTCTTGGAGAGCACGCAACACTTTCGATTGAGCAGAAAGACTCATATCGCCAATCTCATCGAGAAATAAAGTCCCGCCATTTGCCTGTTCGAATTTTCCGATCCGTTGTTTAATTGCAGATGTAAATGCACCTTTTTCGTGACCAAACAATTCACTTTCGATAAGTTCAGATGGAATAGCAGCACAATTTACTTCAACCAATGGTCCGGCAGCGCGATTACTTTTTTCATGGATCCAACGAGCAACAAGTTCTTTGCCTGTTCCATTACTTCCTGTAATCAAAACTCTCGCTTCTGTAGGCGCAACTTTTTCAATGATCTCTTTTATTTGTCCAATAGCAGGCGAATCGCCAACCATTTCTCGCGTCTTAAATATTTTTCTCTTGAGTGTTTTCGTTTCCGTGATCAATGAAGAACGATCCAATGCATTTCTAACGGTTACAAGAAGTCGATTCAAATCGGGCGGCTTTGAAATGTAATCATAAGCACCTTTCTTCAATGCATCAACAGCAGTATCAATCGTACCATGTCCGCTAATCATAACGACTGGAAGATCAGGATGCATCTCTTGTAATTTCACCAACACTTCAATGCCATCCATTTTTGGCATCTTAATATCAGAAAGAACAAGATCAAAATTTCCCGCCTCCGCTTTTTTTATCCCTTCAGCACCATCACTGGCAATTTCAACTTCATATTTTTCATAGGTAAGAATATCCTTGAGCGTATTACAAATTGCTTTTTCATCGTCGATAATTAATATCCTTGCCATAATTCCTCATTAATTTTTAGAGTGGGAAGGTAAGAAAATGTTAGCTTTCTTTTGCCGTAAATTATGTTCCGCAGATCCCGATAGCTATCGCATAGGCGCCAGCTTAAATATATTTTTTTGTATCGAAATTAAGTGTGCTGTCACCAACTTTATTGCCGTCAGCTTTAGCTGACGGACTAAAAATAGTATGCAGTAGCGCGGCTTTAGCCACATGAACTCAGTTTAGCTCTATTATATTTAACTAAAAAAATGTGGCTAAAGCCAAAAGAATGCTATTCTTATTCCTCTGTCAGCTAAAGCTGACGGTAATAAAGTTCAATCTTCAAAATTTCCTTTTTATAAATTAAAGAGCAAAATACATTCTTTTCTTTATTACTTAAGTTGACACCTATGCGATAGCAATCGGGAACGCAGAACACGCAGAATAACCTCAGAATTTAAACGCTGAGAAAATTCCGAATTATCATTTGAAGTTGACAACAAAATGAAAATCAAACATTGGCAATAACTGCGCTCAATGCTCCTTCTTTAAGTGCATACTTCGACAACGTCAATTGATCTATTCCTGTTTTTCTTAAAACTAAAGCTGTACAGATAGTAGCCAAAACGACCATGTCAACACGCATTTTGATCAAGCCTTTCATTTTCTTTCGTTGAGCTATTGTCGAGTAAAGTATCTTTTCATGCAACTGAAAATACTG
>JANOBV010000308.1:0-34905 GCA_031411835.1 Bacteroidota bacterium
TGCACGAGTGCTAAGCCCCTTTAGGGGCGAACTCTTTAAACACACAGCTTTTTTCACAATTGGACATGAGGAATACCTCGAATACAACCAATACATGTTATAACTTTTATTCAGGGGAATTAATGAACACATGTGTTGTGCCTAAAGAGTTCGCCCCTAAAGGGGCTTAACTTGCTCGCGTAGTCCGGTAATTACCAAAAGTCAGGCCCTAAAGGGCTTGTCACTACTATATGCAGTTACTTATTACGAATTCTTGTGATCAACTTAATGACATTGCCCTAAAGGGGCTTGGCTTACCTGTGTTGTCTCGTGTTACCAAGAGTATGGCCCTAACGGGTCTGTCATTTGCCCATCTAGTCTAGGATTGTCAAAAATACGGCCCTAGCATTCGGTTAAGGGTTCGACCCCAAAAGGTAATGTCATTTAGTCAAGGCGAACGATGTATTCGTTGTCAAAGTATATATTATTAGCCCCGTTAGTGACATACTCATTTAGTCAATGCGAATGATGTATTCGTTATCAACTTGGAGATTACTAGGCCCGTTAGGGCCTTACTCTTGGTATCTTCGGGACCCTACAAGATCGCAAAGCCCCTTTAGGGGCGAACTCTTTAAACACACAGCTTTTTTCCACAACGAAAGCAAACTGTATTCACCTTCCCAACAACTTGTCATCAAAAATCGTCCGAAGGACCGTGGGATATCGGTTGTTTAAAAATATATTGTTCGTCAAAATCAACCTCAAAGAGATGAAAAAACTTTTGGTACTCTTCCACGAAGGAGAAAATCACAGGTCCCGTTTTTTCGGAAATGTTTAGTCGCCCGCCATCAAAACTACCCATTTCTGGTAGTGAGATATATTTCGATTAATTCTACTTTTGAATGAGCATTTAAATAGAACTCTAAATAAACACACACACACCATAAAATTAACCATATGAAAAAACAACTACACAAAAAGCTTTACGGTTTCATCGCAACTGTAATACTGTTTTCCGCAAGTGCAAATGCACAAATCATTTATACGGATATCAATCCTGATACCACAATTATCCGGACTAGACTTAATCAAAGAGGTAGCGTTAGCATTGAACATAATATAGATTTTAACAATGATGGCATACCAGATTTGAAGTTTACTTTGATTTCAAGTATGATCACAGGATTTCCCCCGCAATGGATTGGTTATACAGCCGGAAGAATATTGGCAACCCCTCTAAATGGCAGTGCCATCTTAATGGATAGTTCAGGATATCCAGCTAAGATGAATCTAAATGACATTATAAGTGCTAATGCCAATTGGGATACAACAGCATACCAAATAATTTTTCAAAATTTATTATCTAATGGTTCTACTACTACTACTTACACGGGAAACTGGAATACTGCCACAAGTGGATTTTTAGGTCTTAGAGTTATTGCAGGAGGGCAAACCCATTATTGCTGGATTCAAATGAACGCTGAAGCCTTTGCTAGCGGAACGACAGCTGCAACTCTTACACTAATGGATTATGCTTACAACTCCATTCCAAGCCAACCCATCCTTTCCGGGCAAACATTTGCCACAGGAATACATGAAAATTCTTTCGCTTCATCAATAAATCTCTTTCCCAATCCTGCCAACAACTATTTCACCATCGCTTTAGGTAGCAGTAAAAAAAATGTTGAAGTTGACATCGCCGACATCACAGGAAAAATAATCTATACAACAACTGCAAATGAAACAAATAAGCTAGAAGTGAATACAGGCGAATTTGCAGAGGGAATATATATTGTTCAAATTCAATCAGGAGAATTTATAGCAACGAAAAAACTTATCATTAAAAAATAAAACTATGTTTAATTAAGCAAAATATTTTAAACCATTAAATAACTTACAAAATGAAAAAACAACTACTAAAAAATATTTCAGCGTTCATCGTTACAGTAATGCTGTTTTCTGCAAGTGCAGATGCACAGATAGTTTATACGGATGTAAATCCAGATTCAACATCAACAGGCACTTACAATCTTGACCTCAACATTGACGGTATAAATGATTTTGCAATCACTCAAACATCCACAACAGCCTGTGGCTCTATAGGAAATCCCGCTACATTAAAATTTATTAGGTTGACTCCGCTAGGAACCAATCAGGTAGCGGATTCAGCAACTGATGTAACCAAGATGGCACTCAATGCAAACATTAGTACCACTTTGTTAAACTGGGATAATAGTGCTAATCAGTTGATGGTATCTGCTTGCCATACCTCCACGGGTGGTCAATGGGCAAATGCTGTTGATGGGTACCTCGGACTTAAATTAATTTTAGGCGGCAATACTTATTATGGATGGGCACGGCTAAACACTTCGCTTGCCAATTCATTCACTATAAAGGATTATGCTTACAACTCCATTCCAGACCAACCCATTCTTGCCGGGCAAACAATTACCACAGGAATACATGAAAATTCTTTCGCTTCATCAATAAATCTTTTTCCAAATCCTGCCGACAATAATTTCACGATCGCCTTTGAAAAAAGCAACCGAAAAGTTGAAGTAAATATCGCCGACATAACAGGAAAAATAATTTACTCAACAACAGCAAATGAAACAAATAGGATAGAGGTGAATACTAGTGAATTTGCAGAGGGAATTTATATTGTTCAAATTCAATCAGCAGATTTTATTGGAACAAAAAGACTTGTCATTGAATAATCAATTCAACTCAAACTTCAAAAAATTAACCAAATGAAAAAACAACTACTAAAAAATATCTCAGCTTTCATAGTAACAGCAACGCTGTTTTCTGCAAGTACAAATGCACAGATAGTTTATACGGATGTGATTCCGGATGTTGTGCGCGGTTGCAACTATCCCAGTCCTTGCGGAGCCGATTTTTTAATTGACTTGAATAATGATGGGATTAATGATTTTACCTTCGCACCAAGAGCGCATGGATTTTCATGCGGAAATTGTTCCCCAAACCCGGTTAATATCCTTGGTACCCGAGATTCAGCATTAGTTATTTCAACTACGCAAAGTTGGATTGCAGACACGGTTGGCGGTTTTGATTTAAATACGTCAATGGATTCATCCTTGGCGTGGACAAATACAGTTCATAATTTGGCTCAAAATGGTGAGAGATGCATTGCCTGCACAAATGGCAATGGAAGTCATAAGGTCACACAAGGCATAACCGGAAACTGGCAAAATGTTTCCGGAAAATTCATGGGTCTAAAAATAAAAATGGGGCCTGATTTTTATTATGGCTGGATTAAACTTGGGGTATCTATAGCCAATTATTCAGTTTCCATTACGATTATGGAATATGCCTACAATTCTACCCCCAACCAACCCGTCCTTGCCGGACAAACAACTACCACAGGAATAATTGAAAATTCTTTTGCATCATCGATAAATCTTTTTCCAAATCCTGCCACAAACTATCTCACCATTGCTTTGGGTAACAATACCAAAAAAGTCGAATTAACTTTCGCAGACATAACCGGAAAAATAATTTACACTAACATAGCAACAGATACACAAAAGGTAGAAGTGAACACAAAAGATTTTGCTGAAGGAATTTATGTTGTGCAAATTCAAGCAGCAGATTTTATAGCAACGAAAAAGCTCATTGTTGCAAAATAAAGTTAATGCGTAGTTGAATGGCACATCTTCGTATTGACAGTCGGGTATTTGCATAACATAAAGATTAAAAGAACTTAGTGTATCGATATCATTAACACAAATAAAAAATAAATAAAAGTAAATAAATTAAAAAAAGGGGGCATTGACCATTAAACGAACAGTGGTGCATCTATCAACCGAGCGAAACGAACACTTGAGTGCCATTAAAAAAAATAAAAGAGAACGAATATACAGTTGTGGTTATACAAACAGTCGTGTTTGTGTCATAACAGCCACTGGCTGTTACTCCTCCCCCTTTTTTAAAACTTCTTTAACTCCGAAGGCAATCACGAAAACCATAATGCAAAAAAATAAAAAACATTGAGTAATCCCTTCTTCGTTATGCGAAACCCATGGGCAGCATCGTAACTTCCAATAGTGTATCTTTGAACGAGCATCTTACATAAAAAAAATAATTTAATTTCAAAAATCAAACAAAATGAAAAAAATTCTACACACACTCATATGCGTCATGTGTATAAACATGGCTAATGCACAATGGACAACAGCCAATCTATCAACAACAAGATCTTCTCTAAGTGCAACCGCTATTGGCACCAAAGTTTTTTTTGCGGGAGGGTTACATAATAATTTTACTCCTTCTTCTGTAGTTGATATTTATGACAATAGCACCGGCCTCTGGACAACCGATAATCTTTCTGTAGCAAGGGTGGGGTTAAGTGCTGCTACACTTGGCACGAAGGTTTTTTTTGCGGGAGGGTTGAGTGGGACTTCTACTACTACTTTTTATTCTATAGTTGATATTTATGACAACAGCACAGGTCTCTGGACAACTGCGAATCTATCTCAAGCAAGATCATCTTTAAGTGCTACGGCTGTTGGCACCAAGGTTTTTTTTGCGGGAGGTGCGAGTTCTACTTCTAATGTTTCTTCTGTGGTTGATATTTACGACAACAGTACCGGTATCTGGACAACTGCAAATCTATCTCAAGCAAGATCACGTTTAAGTGCTACCGCTGTTGGCACCAAGGTTTTTTTTGCAGGAGGTTTAAGTACTGGTTCTAATCTTTCTTCTGTAGTTGATATTTACGATAATAGCACCGGTCTTTGGACAACTGATAGTCTTTCTCAAGCAAGATCTGATTTAAGTGCTACCGCTGTTGGCACCAAGGTTTTTTTTGCCGGAGGATTTGCGACAGCTCCTCAAGCAGTTTTTTCTGTAGTTGATGTTTATGACAACAGCAACGGCCTTTGGACAACCGCTAATCTTTCTGTAGCAAGAAGTTTTTTAAGTGCTGCCACAGTTGGCAGCAAAGTTTTTTTTGCGGGAGGGTTTATTAATAGTGGTACTCTTTATTCTTCTATAGTTGATATTTATGACAACAGCACCGGTCTCTGGACAACTGACAGTCTTTCTGTAGCAAGAGATTATTTAAGTGCTACCTCTGTAGGCACCAAAGTATTTTTTGCTGGAGGGCGTAATTCAGGTTATTCTTCTGTAGTTGATATTTATGATAATGCTATTGCAGGTATTAATGCTATTAATGATAATGAAGAATTAGAAATATATCCTAATCCTGCCACCAATCAATTGACAATTGATAATGATCCCGATTTAATTGGGATGAAAATTGAAAGTGTAGCGATTTATGATGTAAGTGGTAGAAAAGTTTACAGTGAAAATCTAGGTACCTCGAACGCTAATCACGAAATTACTATTGATGTTTCAAATTTTTCAGTGGGAGTTTATTTCGTTAAAGTTCAGTCAGCAGATTTTATTGCAACTAAAAAACTTGTTGTGGAAAAATAATTTAGTGTTTAATTGAACAAACAGTTCTAAAACAAAAATAAATTCAATTCAAACTTTAAAAAAAACACAAAATGAAAAAAATTCTAAACACACTCATTTGCATCATGAGTATAAACATGGCTAATGCTCAATGGACAACAGCCAATCTCTCTGTAGCAAGAACTTCTTTAAGTGCTACCACTGTTGGCACCAAAGCTCTTTTTGCGGGAGGATATACTGGTTCTGCTTATTCTTCTAAAGTTGATATTTATGACAACAGCACGAGTCTCTGGACAACTACGAATCTCGTTTTAGCAAGACGTAATTTAAGTGCTACCTCTGTTGGCACCAAAGCTTTTTTTGCTGGAGGGTTACCTGCTCCTGCTCCTGGTTCTCCTGCTTCTCCTACTTCTATAGTTGATATTTATGACAACAGCACCGGTATGTGGACAACAGCTGCCAGTCTCTCTACAGCAAGATATAATTTAAGTGCCGCAACAGTTGGCACCAAAGCTTTTTTTGCGGGAGGGTGGGCTTCTTTGAATTCTCTTAGTTCTGCAGTTGATATTTATGACAACAGCACCGGCCTGTGGACAACTGCGAGTCTTTCTGTAGCAAGAGCGGGTTTAAGTGCTACCACCGTTGGTACAAAAGTTTTTTTTGCGGGAGGTATGACTGGTACTGCTACAAACCTTACTTATTCTTCCGTAGTTGATATTTATGACAACAGCACGGGTCTGTGGACAACTGCGAATCTCTCTGTAGCAAGAACTAATTTAAGTGCTACAGCTGTTGGCACAAAAGTTTTTTTTGCGGGAGGGCTTATTGGTCCGTCTACAAGCCCTACTTATTATTCTGTCGTTGATATTTATGACAACAGCACAGGTCTGTGGACAACTGCGAATCTCTCAGTAGCAAGAGCGGGTTTAAGTGCTACCACTAATGGCACCAAAGCTTTTTTTGCGGGAGGGCTGACTGGTACTTCTACAAGCCTTACTTTTTATTCTATAGTTGATATCTATGACAACAGCACCGGTCTTTGGACAACTGATAGTTTTTCTGCAGCAAGAAGTTATGTAAGTGCTACCTCTGTAGGCACCAAAGTTTTTTTTGCGGGAGGGACAAATAGCAGTGGTTCTTCTTCTGTAGTTGATATCTATGATAATACTATTACAGGTATTAATGCTATTAATGATAATGTAGGCTTAGACATATATCCTAATCCTGCTTCCAATCAATTGACAATTAATATTGATCCCGATTTAATGGGGATAAAAATTGAAAGTGTAGCGATTTATGATATAAGTGGTAGAAAAGTTTACAGTGAAAATCTAGGTACCTCAAACTCTAATCCCGAAATTACTATTGATGTTTCAAAATTTTCAGTGGGAGTTTATTTCGTTCAAGTTCAGTCAGCAGATATTATTGCAACTAAAAAACTTGTTGTGGAAAAATAAATTTAAGTCACACCTTAAAAAATTAAAAGAAGATAGAATTAAGAAGATAGTTGATAGAAGAATTTCAGATAAATCAAATGGAACTTCTATCTACTATATTCTTTCTTCTTAATTCTTCACTCAAACAATCCTCCCCTTGATTGCTTTCGCAACGGCCTCCGATTTAGAATGTACCTGAAGCTTTCTGTAAATATTTTTTATGTGACCATTTACTGTTTCGGGACTGATGAAACAGGATTCTGCAATCAGTTTATAGCTCATACCCTGAACAAGATATTTCACAACTTCTTTCTCTCTGTCTGAAAGGTCAAAGTCATTTGCTGTTTCTACTGATGGAGTATGTTTTACCATCTTCAATACTTTTCTTGCTATGCTTGGTGTCATTGGAGAACCGCCTTCATAAACTTCTTTGATCGCAGCAAGTATTTGAACGGGTGGAGTGCTTTTTAGAATATACCCTTCTGCCCCGTTACAAATTGACTGAAATATTTTATCGTTGTCATCAAAAATGGTCTCCATCAGAATTTTCACTTCAGGAAATTTTTCTTTTGCGATAAGCACTGCTTCAATGCCCGATATGCCGGGCATTTCAATATCCATAAGAATAACATCAGGATTTGTTTGCCTGATATCATTTACAATGTCAGTACAGTTAGCAAAAGCTCCGACACATTCAAATCCCGGAGTGCCATTTATAAGTTGCAACAATCCCTCACGTAAACTCCTGTTATCTTCAAAAATAATTACTCTCAATGTCTTCATGCTTTAAAAATTAGTTCAACGTTTGTTCCGCTTCCTTTTTCAGATTCTATTTTCAATTGCGCGTTCATTTCTTTCGCACGGTCTTTCATATTGAGCAAGCCATTACCCTTTGATGTCTGAGCAACATCAAATCCAACACCATTCTCCCGGACTGCTAGTTTTAGCAATCCGTTTTCACTTGTAAGCGTGATGGATGCGCGTGTAGCTTGTGAATACTTTACAAGATTATTTAGTACTTCTTTAAAGATCAGGTAAAAATTTCTTCTCGATTCAAGTGAAAGTTTTGTATCGTTTAAACTTTCATCTGCCTGAAATGTGTGTTCAATGTCTTTTGCCTTTAGCAAGTTGTAGGCAAGTGTGCTCATACGTGAAATGATGTTCTCAAATGTGTCATTCTTAGGATTAATTGTCCAGACAATTTCGCTCATTACCTCAATTATTTTTCTTGAAGCATCTCCAATCTGTTCAAGTTCATCAACTACAGTAGGGGATTTTTGTTTTGCCACTTCACTATAAACTGAAATACTGTTTAACGTAGAACCGACATCATCGTGGAGGTCGCTTGCAATTTTGTTACGGATGTTTTGCAGTTTTAATTTATTCGCTGTTCTAAAGTTATTATAAACAAAATAGGAGAGTATCAACAACAAAGCAAGTCCGCCAATGAAAAAATTCTTTATCAGTTTTTGCTTTTTGATTTCTACATCTGCCACTGCTAGTTGTATATCGTGCTCAGCTTTGGTAGCGGCTTCCTTTTTATCAAACTCATAATTCAATTCTTTACTGGTGATTTGCTTGTCTTTTTCCTGATTGAATAATGTATCTTTTATCGACATCGCTTTTTTATAATGCTCTAGTGCAAGTTTGTAGCGCCCCGTAGAATTGTAAAGGTCAGAAAGCGATTCTTCAAATACTCTTAAGTCATTTTTAGCACCAATACTATCGTCAATAGCAATTGCTTTTTTCAGATATACTTCTGCTTCTTTAAATTTTCCAATAGAAGTATAAACCGTGCCGATGTTGCCAAGAGTTGCAGCAACTCGATACTGATCTCCCATTTCTTCCAACTTTTTCAAAACCATAAATTGATATTCTAACTCTTTAGTAGTATTGCCTTGCATGCCATAGACAACTCCGATATTGCCGAGATTTGCAACCAGGTTACGTGTATCTCCGAGTTCTTCTGCCAGTTTCGAATCTTTAAACAAATACTCCAGAGCTTTTGGGTAGTTCTGTTGTTTAGCATAGACAATTCCGATATTCCCAAGAATATTTACTTGTAAAAGTTTATTTCCAAGGTCTTCCGCCATTTTTAATGATTTGAAATAATAGACCAAAGCTTTGGGACAATCGCCTTGATTGTCATAGATAATTCCGATGTTGCTGAGATGTCTAGCAATTCCATTTTTATCTCCAATCTCTTCCGCTATCTTCAATGCCTTTAAATGGTAGTCAAGAGCTTTAAGTAGATCGCCCTTGTTTTCGTAGATATTTCCGATATTGCCGAGCATTATTGCAATAACGTTTTTATCTCTGAGTTCTTCTGCCAGTTTCAAGGCATTAGAAAAATAATCCAACGATTTGTTTAAATTGCCTTTGTCGGAAAAACAACTTCCCAAGAATCCCATAGATTTGGCAATACCTCTTTTCCATTCTAATTTTTCTGCAAGAGAGAGAGCTTGGTTGCCGAGAATGATGGCAGTATCGAGATTGGAATAAATCAGCTCCCTGCCGAGTTCGTTTAGGTAATTTACTTTGCTCGTATCATCTTTTGCCGTTTTAAAAACATTCAGCAGCGAATCAATCTTCTGTTGATTCTGCGCCTGAGCAAAATTAAATAACCCTCCACACAGAAATAAAACGGAAATAATACGAAGAAAACTTTTCATATCTGAAGCTTCAATTAACGGGGGACTTTTAAATTAATCAATTGATTTGTAGCAAATGTAGCCCGATAATATTTCATCTACAACCCCATGAACATGGTGTTTTACCCTTCTCGCAGCAACAGAACACCCTGTTCATGGTATTGATGTGCACTATTTTTCACTCCACCTTTGTCCCTGTTCGATTCACAATGATTCATTCCATCCCGATAGCCATTGGGACAAAAAAAACCTAACAAAATGAAAAAACAACTACTAAAAAAGATTTACGCTTTCATCGTTACAACAATGGTGTTTTCCACAAGTGCAAATGCACAGATTATTTATACTGATGTAAATCCGGATATAATTCAAACATGTCAAAATTTTCAATGCAACAAAACTTCTGATCTTGATTTAAATAATGATGGCGTTTTTGATTTAAAGTTAGATTTAATTTTATCCACATTTACTAGTCGAAATCCTCCTTATGCACAGTACTTTTCGGGATTAATAAAGGCATCACCGCTTAATGGTAGTTCCATCATAACGAACAGTTCAGGATACCCCCTTAAAATGAATTTGAATGAATTAATAGATTCAAGGGGTAGTTGGAGTACTAGTGCGAATCAGACTTTGCTTCGAAAATCTTATGCTGGTATTACTTATGTGCTAACTTCCTCATATGGAAATTGGATGTATGCAACATATAGTTTTTTAGGACTTAAAATAGCTTCAGGAACTCAAACTTATTATGGTTGGGTTCGATTGAATATTAGTTTGGATGTAACACCTACTGTGGGATCTTATAGAATTATAGATTATGCTTACAACACAATTCCCAACCAACCCATTCTTGCCGGGGAAACAATTGCCACAGGAATAATTGAAAACTCTTTTGCTTCATCAATAAATATTTTCCCTAATCCGGCCACTGATCACCTCACTATCGCTTTACCTCACACAAACGAGAAAGTTGAAATAACGATCACCGACATTAACGAAAAAAAAATTTACTCAACCACTGTAACACAAACACAAATAGTAGAAGTGAATACAGAAGATTTTGCAAAGGGAATTTATGTTGTGAAAATTCAAACAGGAGAATTTATTGGAACGAAAAAACTTATCGTTAAAAAATAAAGCTATTTGCAATTGAATAACACATTTTAAACCATTATAAAATTAATCAAATGAAAAAGCAACCACTAAAAAAACTTTCTGCTTGCATCGTGATGGCGATGATGTTTTCCGCAAGTGCAAATGCACAGATTATATATACCGATGTGATCCCGGATGCCACGTACAACGTCATCAACGACACCTGCTACCTGGATCTCGATAACAATGGCCAGGCAGACTTCCAGCTCTACAGATCTGAGGTCCCACAGTATTGTCCTCAGTGTATATTGCCCTTACCGGAACAACGTATCAATATAGATCGAGTCGGTACCAATGAGATCGCCTATGTAATCCCTTGGGGTAGTGATCAATGGCCGCAAAACCTCCCTTTTGGACAGATGATCGATGCCAATTCGGACATGAGCGAGACCAATCACCGGATCAGGCGATACCGATCTGGCGGGGCCTGCCCAGGTGGGGGAGTTGCTTGCGTTCCTGATCCCCTCATCACATGGGCGCTCGCACCGCAGGGCTATCTAGGCTTGCGCTTCGATATTGCAGGTGCGACACACTATGGCTGGGCCCGGCTCAATGTGCCATCGGCCACCAGTTTCACCCTGATGGAATATGCCTACAACACAATACCAAATCAACCTATCCTTGCCGGACAAACAATTGCAACAGGAGTAAATGAAAATTCATTTGCTTCATTAATATCTCTTTATCCAAATCCTGCAAACAATCAGCTCAATATCGCTTTAGGTAGCAGCAACAAAAAAATAGAAGTTACCATCGCTGACATTTCAGGAAAAGTAATTTACACAACCATTGAAAGAGATAAGCAAAGGATAGAAGTAAGCACGCAAGATTTTTCAGCCGGAATTTATGTTGTCCAAATTCAATCAGCAGATTTTATTGCAACAAAAAAACTAATCATTGAAAAATAAATTTAAGACACACATTATAAAATTAACAGAATGAAAAAACAACTACTAAAAAAACTTTCTGCTTTCATCGTTACAGCAATGATGTTCTCTGCAAGTGCAAATGCACAAATTGTTTATACAGATGTAAATCCGGATTCATCAGTGGTCGCTCCTGCTATGATGAACCAAACAATAATTGAACAATATAATCTTGATTTGAATAATGACGCGAATAGTGATTTCATTTTACAAGCCAGTGCCAATAGATTTGGTGGGACATATTCATACAATGTACATGCCGCTCCATTAAATGGTAATGGGGTCAAGGATACCTTGGTCGACTCTTTTAATGTTGCAATCCCTTTACAACTTAATGCCCTAATTGACAGCAACCTGTTATTGCAACAATCCTGGCAAACATCGTTATACCAAAAATTGATAACTTTAAATAATTCGGGTACTTCTGGGCTATGGGCTATTCCAACAGATTATTATTTAGGATTAAGATTATTACAATCAGGACAAACTTACTATGGTTGGGTAAAATTAAGGGTTAGTGTTTCACCTGGAGGTGCCGCTGTTACAATAAAAGATTACGCATACAACTCCATTCCAGACCAACCTATACTTGCCGGACAAACAACTGCCACAGGAATAATTGAAAATTCTTTTGCTGCATCAATAAATCTTTTTCCAAATCCTGCCGACGATCATCTCACAATTGCTATGGGCAGTATCAATAAAAATGTCGAAGTAATCATCACCGATATCACAGGAAAAATAATTTATACAACAGCAGCAAATCAAACAAACAAGATAGAATTGAATACTAGTGAATTCGCAGAAGGAATTTATGTTGTACAAATTCAAGCAGCAGATTTTATCGGAACGAAAAAACTTGTTGTGGAAAAATATAGAGAGTAATTCATACAAACAAATACCTGCAACTTTATATATTTTGAGTTGCAGGTTATTAGAGTTGAGCTCAAGAAAAAATAATAAAAACGCTAAAAATTCATATATTAGTTCTTAATTTACAAAAAAAGTTAAGGATTATGAGCTTTACTATTGCTATCTCAAAAGACAGAGTTCCGATAAGAAAAAATGCATGGCTATTAACTTTTGCATCAGCATTTGTTTTAGTATGGGCCAACTCACTCATTGGAACATCAAACATTTCAAATTGGGTTCTCGAAAACATATTGACATTTATTTTCGTGATCTTTTTAATTCTGTCCAAGAAGAAATACCAATTTAGTGATCTTAGTTACTTGCTGATTTGTGTCTATTTATGTTTGCATGTCTATGGATCAAAATATACTTACGCTGAAAATCCTTTTGGATATTGGCTTAAGGATGTTTTAGATTTACCAAGAAATCATTATGATCGAATAGTTCATTTTAGTTTTGGCTTTTTGCTGGCTTATCCGATGCGAGAGATGTTTTTAAAATGGTTGAAATTTCCAAGATGGGTTGCATGGTCATTACCAATTGAAATAACTCTTTCAATAAGCGCTTTCTATGAATTAATTGAATGGGCTGTTGCAGACCTGTTTTTCAAGTCTATGGGAGATTCCTATTTGGGAACACAAGGTGACATTTGGGATGCGCAAAAAGATATCTTCTTAGCTTTTTGTGGGGCAATTATTGCAACAACTATTGTTTCGTTGGTAAAATTAATTTTCAAAGTTCGTGAGGAATAAAATTATATCATTAGTCATTTTTATTTCGGCCTTTTACCTAGGTTGCGATATTCCAAATTCAAAAGTTGAAGATGAAATTCACGGCAGACTTATAGAAGTAAACGGCCACAAATTATGGGTTGAAACTTTAGGGAAAGGTGCGCCATTATTTCTTATCGCCGGTGGACCGGGAATGTCGCACGCCGGAATGCATAGCTTCGATGGACTAAGTGATTCTTCAATGTTAGTTTTCATAGATAATTTTGGCAGAGGTAAATCAGATCGCGCTACAAGTTCAGCTGAATATAGTATTGACAACGATGTTTCAGATGTTGAAGGAATACGAAAAGCGCTTGGCTTTGAAAAAATAAATATTCTCGGACATTCTTATGGAAGTGCAGTAGCACAACTTTATGCAATCAAGTATGGCGAAAATGTAGATCATCTGATCGTTGCAAATGGTTTTTACAATTGTGAGATGTGGCAAGATAACAATGACTCTTGGAACTTTATATTTTCACATCAGTTTCCTGAGCTGTGGGATTCATTAATGGTACTTCGGTCAAAAGGATTTCGTTCGTCAGATCCGGCACATGATGAATTATATAATCAGTTTCCAATGGATATGGTTCAATCATATTGTCCGACAAATAATTTTAAGCATAGAAAAAGTTGTGAATCTACTTTTAATAATGAAGTCTATTATCAAATCGCAGGTCCCGATGCAGATTTTTATGTTTCAGGCGATATATCAAAATTTGATGTCACAGGAGATTTATCCAAATTAGAAATGCCCATGCTGATTATTGCCGGAAGATATGACAGAGCATTGAATCCAAAGTATTCATTAGAATACAAGAAGTTTTGTCCACGAGCAAAATTTGTAATGTTCGAATATTCCGGACACAATCCACAAATTGAAGAACCGGAATTGGAGTTTAGATTGATAGATTCGTTTTTAAGTAATTAAAAGTAAGTTTGGATGAAAAATCTGCGGTTTTATCTATGAGATTTGCAGAAGATTTATTTACAATGGAATTCAAATATTTTCATTATACTTGTTTAAATTTATATGCTTCAATATTTTAAATGTCTTATGCCGATGAAAAAAGCATTATTTATTTTAGTTGTAATTTCTATTATAGGGTTTTCTTGTAAAAAAGATAAGACCATTACTAATAATTTGCCAAAGGTCAATAACCTAATTTACAAGAATTTTATTCCGGACATTGTTGTTGTTGTACCTAGAAATGATACCATGTCATATTATCTTGATGTAAATAACGATTCAATAATTGACATGCAATTTTTTCTATCCAGCTCTACAACAATTGTCGGTCATCAAGAGGAAGTTGTATATATTAGCAGAGTATCAAATATCGACAGTTTAAATTTTCTTTTAAAATCTCTTTATTGCAATGGGCCCTGTCAGCCTTCTATTGACTCTGGTATTTTTATAAAAACCACTGATATGAAATCAAATCAACTTTATTTAGAGTTGAACGATTACCCAAGCTATATTCACTGTCATTGTTATATTTCTAAAAAGTATGCTGGGTTTAAATTAAATAAGAATGGACAAGAATATTTAGGTTGGGTTCGTTTTCAAGCATATAGAGATAGCCTTATTATTGATGATTACGCCATAAGTCTTACCCCATCTGATTCTTTAATGATTGGTAGCCGCCAATGAACATAAGAAATCGAAAAGGTGTTTTTCCACTCAACAAAATGTTAAGCTGGTCCAAGATAATCAAAAGTAGATATGTGCAATTGAGTAATTTCTTGAAATAAAAATCTGAATTTCAAAATAGCTGCACTTGTTTCATAAACCAGCCGAAATTTGGAATATCACGTAAATGGCTGAGTATATAAAATTGTTATGCGCAACCAATCATGACACAGCTACCTTGAACATACCATCTCTGTGGAAACATTTCAATCAGTAATTTTTGATTTAGGTAAAGTGGTTTTTGACTTTTCGTTTGACAGGGTTTTTCAATCATGGGCAACTTCTTCGGGAACACCGTTTGCCGACATTAAAAGTAAGTTTGTATTTGACGAACTCTCAGACAAATTTGAGAGAAGCGAAATTTCATCAGAACAGTTCAGAACCTTAGTATCGCAGCGCTTGAATATAAAACTTACTGATGAAGATTTTGATAAAGGATGAACGACTTATACCTCGTTACTTACAACGACATTAATAATTTGCTGACAACCTTAAAAAGCAATTATAAACTTGTTGCCTTGACAAACACAAATGCAATTCATAATAAGGTTTGGCGAGTTAAGTATGCAGATAGTTTACTTCACTTTGAAAAAATATTTTGTTCTCATGAAATCGGAACAAGGAAACCAGAAAAGAAATCATTTAAAATTGTGCTTGACTATTTACAATGCAAACCCAGTCAAATAGTCTTCCTTGATGACAATGCTGACAACATACGCGGGGCGGACGAACTTGGCATTGCAACTATTTTGGTAACTTCGCCTCTACAGATGAAAGATGAACTTATAAAAAAAGGGCTACTTAATTGAAACGACGGAGTTGGTATGCACATAACATCAGCTTAATGAAATGGCTAGTTTACTTGGTGCACAAGGCCTTCGCGCCGACAATAAAATGTTTACCGTTTGCGCCATGAAATTGCTATCTTCGATTCCGTCCCGCCACTGCATTAAGTCCTTCCCGTTAGCGGTAAGTTTAACGACTGACCACAATAAAATTGACAAAAAATAAACAACTTAAAATATAGATAATGATAATTGGAGTTGCAGGGCCATATTTGGCAGACACAGTAGAACAAAGACAATTAAACTTAGACAAAATGAATAAAGCTGCCGCAAGACTTTTAGAACTTGGACACATTCCAATAATAGGAATGAACGCAGCAATTCCTGTTCTTGAGCAAGCGAATGTTTCAGACAAGTATAAATGCACAATGGACATTTCACTTGCTGTTATTGGAGCTTGTGACGCCTTACTACTTCTGGCTGAAAGCCCAGGAGCAAATAAGGAAAGGGATTTAATATTAGCAAAAGGATGACCAGTGTTTAAATCTATTGATGAAATAATTAGTTTGAAATGATGAAAATTAAAAGCAAAGCAGAATACAAACCCACCTCTAACAGCACATTTGCAGTAGGCGGGGTTTCGTGCTTCGCAAACAGTTTTGTGCCTCGAAATCGCCAACTTCTTAAGCCCACACAACGTTAGCATTCATTGTAACTGACGATAAATCCTCAATAGAAATTTTAAATGTCAAACAAATAATAATTTAAAATGGCAGAAAAAAAATCAAAACTTGCAGAAATAAAAACAAAGCAAACTTCAGAAAGCGTTGAAGATTTTATCAATTCCGTTAAAGAAGAACAAAAACGAAAAGACAGTTTTGTGCTTTTAGAAATGATGAAAAAGGTAAGTGGAGAAGATGCGAAAATGTGGGGCGGTTCAATTATTGGATTTGGAACTAAAAGATACAAAAGTCCGACAAGTGGCAGAGAAGTTGATTGGTTTCTGTTAGGTTTTTCTCCTCGGAAAGCAAATCTTACTTTATACCTGATGATAAACCATAAAGAACATGAAGATGCAATTAAAAAGTTAGGTAAACACAAAACCGATGGCGGCTGTATTTACATAAATAAACTGGAAGACATTGATTTGAAAATTCTAAAGGGAATAATGAATGCCTCTTTAAAGCAAAGCAAATAAGAAAAGATGGGGCTTTCTAAAAGACATATTTATATCATTGTAACTATTGTTTTACTTACAACTTTTCTTACTTGGTTTTTCTATGCCCACGAAAGTTTACCTAAACCAATTAGAGCAGTGACTTCTTTAATTGAAACCCCTGTTGCAATTGCTTCTGGACTTTTTCATTACTTAAGACTTGGATTAGATGTTTATGAAACTCCATGGGCAATTATTCTGGTAAACTTAATATTTTCGGTTCTATTGATTTCATTAGTCGACAAGTTTATTAAAAGACGAAAATTAAAGCAGACATAGTAAATGGAAAGAACCAATAAGGTAGATGATTTTTTATCGCAGTATGATGAACACATATTCAAAAATGCTATAGCACTACGCAATGTTATTATTGCCAACCTTCCCAATATTATTGAACAGGTAGATATTCCGGCAAGAATGATTGCTTATTGTTATGGACAAAAATATACAGAATTAATTTGTGCCATTATTCCTTCAAAAAAGGGATTAAAACTTGGCTTCAATTGGGGAATAGAATTATCCGACCCTGACCATTTGCTTGAAGGCAAAGGAAAAATATCAAAATATGTAGAAATTAGATCTGAAGAACAAATAAAATCCAAAGCCATTGAAAATTTATTTAAAAGTGTGATAAGGATTTATAAACAAAAAGTTTCTGCAATAAAGTAAAATAGAAAGTAAAATGGAACAAAAAATACAACTGAAACATCCCGCCGGCAAAAAAGCCATAAGTATGGATAAAGAAAAATACGGTGTAATGGAAAAATCACTTTTGATTTGTCTTAAAGGTAAAGCTGAAGCAACTCATAAAGAAATTTTAGATATAATAACCGAAGATTTTAAAAAGAACAAAATAAAATTTAACGGTTCTATTGAATGGCATATGGAATGGGTAAAACTTGACTTAGAAGCCAAGAAAAAAATTGCTCGAATAGCAGACACGAAACCAATTAAATTTAGACTTATTTGACAAAACAATTAACTGCTAACTAGGGCTTAAAAGAGATGGCGGATGTTTTGGTTAATCACAAATACGTGCATCTAATAAACAGTTACGGTAGTTTGCCAATTCGTGTTACTTAAAAGTCGCTTCTTGATGCACAGGCCCGTTTTGGCTAAGCTTTGGTGACAATGTTAACTTGAAACTGTTTGCTAAAAATGAACAGACATAAAATTTCAGACAGGCCGTGTTTGCTAGCCCTTCGCTAAATAAAGGAGAAGCAACTCCACCCACATACCAAACGCAAGTTACTTCACATTTTATTTTGTTCCAACTCCCAATATTATTCAAGTTATTTGTAAAATGTTTAAACTTACCGCAAGTTTTATAATCAAACGACATCTAACGACTATTGTACAAGCAATTCAACATAAATTATGAGAAACAAAATTACCCTGCTATTTGCTTTAATAACTCTTTTTAAGATTAATGTCTCCGGGCAATCATACAATACACTCTGGATTCCTGATACTTTATCAGGCACTAATTTTAATTTGGCGATCAAAGACACCTTTGCACAAATAGTAAACACAGGAAACCAAACCATCACAGGCGGCATCAATGGAAAATTTTGGGGGCCCACGATGTTTATCAATAAGGGTGATGTAGTGCACATGAATGTTCAAAATGATTTGAATGATAGCACCACCATTCACTGGCATGGAATGCACTTACCGGCTGTGATGGATGGTGGGCCACATCAGGTAATTCCACCCGGAACATTGTGGCAACCCTATTGGACTGTTACCAATAATGCAGCTACTTATTGGTATCATCCGCATTTGCACATGAGCACCGAAGAACAAATCACAAAAGGTATTGGAGGGCTGATAATTGTTAGAGATTCCATTGAAAGTGCTTTGGCGTTGCCAAGAAAATATGGTGTGGATGATATTCCATTGGTTTTGCAAGACAGAGATTTCACAACATCAAATCAATTTTCCATTGTGCCTTACGGAGATAGCATGATGACCAATATGACATTAAGAGCCCAGTATAACATACCTGCTCAAGTTGTAAGATTCAGAATTTTAGATGCAGCCATTGAACGAAGTTATAATTTAGGTTTTAGTGATAACAGAACATTTTATGTGATAACATCTGACGGCGGCTTGCTAAATGCACCCATTGCCAGAACCAAATATTTGATTCATGCAGGAGAAAGAGTCGAAATTTTAGTGGACTGTTCCGGACAAAACGGAACCTCGGTTGATTTGAAAGCATATAATTCTCTTTTAGGAGGTTTTATTGCAGGAGGCGAAAATTTTCTAAATGGACCTTTTGTAAATGCTTTAGGGCACGTTGATTTTAATATTCTGCATTTGAATATCGGAGCACAAACTTCAACACCAATAACTACAATCCCGGCAACACTTACATCAAATACACTTTTAAATTCTGCTAGTGCTAATCTTACACGATACCTTACCATTAGCGACAGCACAGGCGTTGTTTCTATACCACCTATTTTAGGGCCAAATGCTTTTATCATTAATCATAAATTGTTTGATATTAATTATATTGAGTATCAAGTGCCATTAAACAATACTGAAATTTGGCAGATCACAAGCTCTTCGGTTTTCGGACATCCATTTCACATTCACGATGTGGAGTTTAATATTTTAAGTGTCAATGGTGTTGCACCTGATTCAACACAGGCAGGATGGAAAGATGTAGTATTTGTTCAAGGCAAAACCGGAGCGACAAATACTGTAGTTCGTTTCATTGCTAAATTTGAAGATTACGCAGATGCATCACATCCGTTCATGTATCATTGCCATATTTCATTGCATGAAGACGAAGGAATGATGGGGCAATTTGTGGTTACAAGTCCTACAGGAATTAATTCAATTAATAGAAGCGAAAATCAGTTTTCAATCTATCCCAACCCTAATCACGATAAACTCTTTGTAAAATTTAATGAAGCGAGCCAATCAGCTTATTACATAAGAATCACCGATGCTTTGGGAAGAACATTGTTGATGCTGCCAAAGCCGGAGTTGCAAAATGGAATTGACATTAGCCAATTTTCAAAAGGAATTTACTACATTCAATTAACTGAAGATAAAACCAAACAAACTACAAGCAAAACATTTGTGGTTGAATAATTATGAAAAAAGTGTTTCGAAAGATTTCAACTAATGTAATGCTTCTTGCAATAGCAATTCTTGTATCAAGTTTCAAATCTGATATTGGTTTAATAATTCCTGATTTTAGTTTGCCAAATGTAGATGGCCAAATGATTTCAACTACTGATTATAAAAGTGCGAAAGGATTTATTGTCATCTTCACTTGTAATCATTGCCCGTTTGCAAAATTGTATTCTAAACGAATGAATGATTTGAATAAAAAATATAGTGCGTTAAATATTCCATTGGTTGCGATCAACAGCATGGACACTTTGATTTACGCGGAAGAAAGTTTTAGCAAAATGAAATTAAAAGCGGAAAGCGATTCATTTAACTTCCCATATTTGCAAGATGCCTTTCAAACTGCAGGAAAAAACTTTGGAGCTGAACACACTCCAACAGCATATGTTATTTGGAAAGAAAATAATCAATGGAAAATAAAATATAAAGGCTCTATTGATGATAATGGAGAAAATCCGCAGATAGCAAAGCCGTTTGTCGCAAATGCAGTTGATGAATTGCTGAACGGGCAACCTGTTACAAATTCAGAAACAGAATCTTTTGGATGTGCTATTTTTTACAGAAAATAATCGTTAAGCCAATTCAAGTTTCAGAATTATTGAAATCAAACATAAAAATTTCCTCATGAAAAAAATACTATTCTTTATTGCTCTGTTCGTTTTTGCTTTGAATGCAAATGCACAACGCAATGTTATTCTGATCATTGCTGATGATTTAAGTCCGGATTATTTTGGTTTCTATGAAGACCATGTTGATACGATAGATGCTCCAAATATTAGAAGCCTGTTGTTAAAAGGTATTAGGTTTACTAATGCAATGTCCAATCCTGTATGTTCGGCTACACGGTCAGGCATACTCACAGGAAGATACAGTTTTAGAACAGGTGTAGGCGGAATAGTTGGTGGTCTTGGTGGCTCAAATCAATTAGACACTGCTGAAATAACTATTCCGCGTTTACTGAAAATTTACAACTCAAATATTGGAACAGCTGATATTGGTAAATGGCATTTGCATCAACCTACGCCAGCTTCTCATTTATTATATCCAAACGTAATGGGCTACGACCATTTTGAAGGACCCTTTATCGGGCAACTTCCAAGCTTCACCAATTGGACAAAATACACTAATGGCGTGTCAAGCACAGTTACCAATTATGCAACTTCAGAAAATGTTGATAATGCGGTTGCATGGTTAAAAACTCAAAATGCAAATCCTGTTTTTTTGTGGTTAGCTTTTAATGCACCACACGAACCACTTCATTTACCACCTGCCGGTCTTTATTCCAATACTGCTTTAACAGGAACACAACAAAATATAAACGCAAATCCCAAAGAATATTTCAAAGCAGATTTGGAAGCGCTCGACCACGAAATAGGTCGGCTTTTTGATTCATTACGTGTGCTGAATAGATTAGACAGCACTGATTTTGTTTTTATTGGTGACAACGGAAACACTCCGCGCACTGCACAAATTGCAGATACGAGCCGTGCCAAAGGAACAATTTATCAATACGGTGTCCATGTTCCTTTTATTATTTCAGGACCATCAGTTATAAATCCAAACAGAGCAAGCGTTGCTTTAATAAATACAGCAGATATATTCGCAACAGTGGTAGAATTGTTTGGCGATACAGCATGGCAATCTCAGATACCATTAAACAAACCGGTAGATAGTCATAGCATTTTACCAATTATTAGAAATCAGGCAACCCAAATAAGACCTTGGGCATTTACCGAAGATTTTAAGTTAACACCAGATTCAACAGACGGAAAAACAATGCGGAATATGGATTACAAACTTTTGAATTTTGATTATGGTCATCAGGAGTTTTATAATCTATCGCTTGATTCACTAGAAACAAATGATTTGCTCACCGGAACATTATCTACTATTGACCTTTTTAACTATAATTATTTATGCAATGAAATGACTAACTTAATTGGTGCTGGAAACTTTTGCAACAGCAGTGTGGGAACAAATAATATTGAAAATGCAGGTCAAATAAATTTTATCTACCCGAACCCTTTCTCTTCATATATTCATCTTCAATCAAAATCCGAAAATGATTATTTTAAATTGACTGATTATTTAGGACAAATAATTTATTCAGGAAATCAAATTGAGTCGCAAAATTTTTCCGACTTGTCAAATGGAGTTTATTTTTTGCAAATCACCTCTAATAAAAATAAAACTACTATTACGGAAAAAGTCATTAAGGAATAAAAATTAAAAATGTTTCTAAACCAATAGCGAATACTGTGGGTTTTAAAATATATTACAGTATGTAATATTTATCTTGTAACTAATTCCAACTCATATTATAGAACTAGTTGGAAATAATTTAAAACTTTCTTCAATTGATCATTCGTTTTTCCAAGCAATAATATTATATCGTACTTAAAAAACTAAGGGGCTTAAAAAGTCCGGTGTCACCTAAACACCTTAAACCCTTTAAACCCCTCAAATTATTTAAACTTTCTACTCTCGATTCACGAATTTCGATTCACGAATTCAGAATTCAAAACCGATCCAACTGCATCACCTTATTCCATGCTGCAACAAAATCCTTCACGAACTTCGCCTGAGCATCTGATGATCCATAAACTTCAGCAATTGCACGAAGCTCTGAATTCGAACCGAAAATTAGATCGACACGAGTACCTGTCCATTTAACTTCACCAGTCTTGCGATCGCGACCTTCAAATACATCTTGTGCATCCGTTGTTCCTTTCCATGTTGTATTCATGTCAAGTAGATTTACGAAGTAGTCATTCGTAAGTGCTTCTGAACGTTTCGTGAATACACCATGTTTGGAGTTGTCGAAGTTTGTGTTTAGTACACGCATTCCACCAAGTAATACTGTCATCTCCGGTGTTGTAAGTTTCATTAGTTGCGCTTTGTCAACTAACATTTCTTCTGATGATGTTGTATGCGTAGCTTTAAAGTAATTTCTAAAACCATCTGCGGCAGGTTCTAATATTGAAAACGATTCAACATCTGTTTGTGCTTGTGTTGTATCTGCGCGTCCGGGTGTAAAAGGAACTTTCACATCATGACCTGCATTCTTTGCTGCTTTTTCAATTCCTGCACATCCTGCAAGAACAATTAAGTCAGCAAGAGAAACTGTTTTACCGTTAGCATTAAAATCTTTTTGAATTCCTTCTAGTGTTTTTAATACACTCGCAAGTTGCGCCGGATTATTTACTTTCCAATCTTTTTGCGGAGCCAAACGAATGCGTGCGCCATTTGCACCGCCACGTTTATCAGAGCCACGGAATGTAGCAGCCGATGCCCATGCAGTAGAAACTAAAACAGATACAGATAATCCTGAGTCGAGAATTTTAGTTTTCAATGAAGCGATATCATTAGCGTCAATTAGTTTATGTGTAACCGCAGGAATAGGATCTTGCCAGATCAATTCTTCTTTCGGTACTTCCGGACCAAGGTAACGTGCGATAGGTCCCATGTCACGATGCGTTAATTTAAACCATGCGCGAGCAAATGCATCTGCAAACTGATCAGGATTTTCAAAGAAGCGTTTCGAAATTGGTGCGTAGATTGGATCAAGCTTCAATGCAAGATCAGTCGTAAGCATCGTAGGTGCATGACGCAATGATGGATCATGCGCATCAGGGACTGCATTCGATGCTGCTCCGCCTTTTGGTTTCCATTGATGTGCACCGGCCGGGCTCTTTGTTAATTCCCATTCGAAGCCAAATAAATTTTCAAAGAAATTATTACTCCATTTTGTTGGAGTAGTTGTCCATGCACCTTCAAGTCCACTGGAAATGGTATTCACTCCGTGACCGGTATTGTATGAATTTCTCCAACCCATACCTTGCTCTTCAATTCCTGCGCCTGCCGGTTCTTTAGCTACATATTTTCCGGGATCTGCAGCACCATGTGTTTTACCGAATGTATGTCCACCTGCAATCAACGCAACTGTTTCTTCATCATTCATTGCCATGCGACCAAACGTTTCGCGGATATCATGAGCAGATGCAAGTGGATCCGGATTTCCTAAAGGTCCTTCCGGATTTACATAGATCAATCCCATTTGTACTGCAGCGAGAGGATTTTCCAATTCACGTTTGCCGGTATGACGAGAATCTGCCAACCATTTATCTTCAGAACCCCAATATGTATCTTCTTCCGGTTCCCAGACATCTTCGCGACCACCACCGAAACCAAATGTTTTGAATCCCATCGATTCAAGTGCACAATTTCCTGTGAGGATCATCAAATCGGCCCATGAAATTTTATTGCCATACTTTTGTTTGATAGGCCAGATCAACAAGCGAGCTTTATCAAGATTCACATTGTCAGGCCAGCTATTCAACGGAGCAAAACGTTGATATCCTGAACCTGCACCACCACGACCATCAGAGATCCGATATGTTCCTGCACTATGCCATGCCATTCTAATAAAGAACGGTCCATAATGTCCATAGTCAGCAGGCCACCAATCTTGCGACGTTGTCATCAAGTTGAAAATGTCTTTTTTTACTTCGTTCAAATCAAGACTGTTAAATTCTTTTGCGTAGTCGAAAGTTTCATCCATTGGATTCGACAAAGAAGAATTTTGACGAAGGATGGTTAGTTTCAATTGATTTGGCCACCAGTCGCGATTTCTAGTACCGCCACCGGCGCTTTGTTTCATTGCGCCGCCATGAAAAGGGCATTTAGCTTCACTTGTATTTACATCAGCTAATGTTGTTTTGTTGTCTGTGCGTTCTTCCATAATTGTATATAATTAATAATTTCTATTGACTTTGAGTTCTTTGTGTAAAAATTAAGAGGTCACAATTTACATTTAAGTTGCAAGTTGTAAAATGATATTTGACACAAAGATTACCTAAAAAAGTCAATCAATGAAAGTGATATTTTCTATCTTTGTATAGACTCCATCTATGAACCTTGCCCAACTCGAATATATCGTTGCTGTCGATTTCGCTCGGCATTTTGCCAAAGCAGCTGAAAAGTGTTTCATCACGCAGCCCACGCTCAGTATGATGATCCAGAAACTGGAAGAGGAACTTGGCGTAAAGATCTTCGATAGAAGTCGGCAACCGGTCGTGCCGACTAAAGAAGGTGAGCAACTTATCATCTATGCAAAATCAGTTTTAGCAGAAGTAAATAGAATGAAAGGGTATGCAAAAGAACTTCATGGAGAAATTGCGGGTGAATTTCATTTGGCAGTTATTCCAACCTTAGCGCCATATCTGATTCCAATATTTATCAAACAATTTACTTCCATGTATCCGTTATTGTCAGTTCACATGAAAGAAATGACAACAGAAGAGATCATTCCAAAATTAAAACGTCGTGAAATTGATGCTGCACTTTTAGCCACGCCATTATTGGAAAGCGGATTAAAAGAGCAGAAACTTTTCAACGAAGAATTTTTTGTTTATGCTTCAAAGAGTGAATTACAATCAAAGAAAAAATATATTTTGCCGGGAGAAATAAATATTCACAACTTGTGGTTATTGGAAGAGGGACATTGTATGCGGAACCAGGTTTTCAATTTGTGTGAATTAAAAAAAATGGATGCAACGAATAGTAATTTACTTTATGAAGCAGGAAGCATTGAAACACTTATTCAGCTTGTCGATAAGTTAGAAGGAATTACGATCGTCCCGCGTCTTTCAACCTTAACAATGAATGCAAAACAAAAATTGAAACTCCATGAATTTGCAAACCCAAAACCTGTTCGCGAAATTTCATTGGTCACAATCGATTCGTATCCGCGAAAAAAATTAATCCAACAACTCAGCGAACTAATTTCATCTAACCTTCCATTTGAAGTAAACTCAAAAAAGAATGAAGTTGTGCCAGTGTTTTAATTAATAATTAATACTGTCCAGAATAATCGCAATATGATTTTATTCTTAGTAGGAATTCATACTTAAAAAAAATGCCTCCGTCATCCTGGAAGGACTTTTTAGGTTTTTAAGGTAGCAGCTATCAAATCAAACATCGGTTCCGTTTGATTAAAATTGAAACGAGGGTATTGATTTAAGTAAATAGTTGTCTTTGTAAATTGATATAATTTGGATTAACCATATATTTACAGAATGTACATTCCAAAGAACTTCGAAAACAAAGACACCAAAGCAATCAGTGAGTTTATTCGCAAAAACTCATTCGCAATTCTAACTTCAATTGTAGATGAAAAGCCTTTTGCAACTCATCTTCCATTAGAACTTGAAATAAATGAAGCTGGAAAATGGTGTTTACTAGGACATTTTTCCAGAGCGAATCAACAAGCGAAAAGTTTAAAGGATGGAGTGGAAGTGTTAGCTATTTTCAACGGGCCGCATGCCTATGTATCTTCAGGATGGTATAATCATGCAAATGTTCCGACCTGGAATTACATTGCAGTTCATCTTTATGGGAAAATTCGAATTTTTAATGATGAAGAGCTACATGCACATCTTACTAGTCTTACCGCTCACTATGAAAGGAATATGGAAAAGCCACAGGATGTAGGTTCAATGCCCGCTGAAATGGTAAAAACTCAAATGAAAGGAATCATTGGGTTTCAGATCGAAGTGACAAAAATAGAAGGAAAGTGGAAATTGAGCCAGAATCGAAACGAGGAAGATTATAAAAATGTGATCACTGAATTAGAGAAACTGAATGAATATGACTCAAAAGTAATTGCTGAGGAAATGAAAAAACTTCGTTGAAAAATATTTTCAATTAATATGAGTTCTTTGTAAACCTTCGTGTAATTTCGGACCCTATGCCAGTAAAGAAAAATAAATCAGTTGATCAGTCAGCACAACCTATTGGGGTATTCGATTCCGGTATTGGTGGACTAACAGTTGCCAATGCAATCCAGAAAGCACTTCCACATGAGTCTTTAGTATATTTCGGAGACACTGCACATTTGCCCTATGGCGATAAGTCGCCTGATTCAATAAAATATTACTCAATTCGTATTGCTCAATTTTTACTGGAGAAAAATTGTAAGATGATCGTCATTGCATGTAATACTGCAAGTTCAATTGCATATGAAACCGTAAAAGATTTTGTAGGCGGAAAAATTCCTGTTGTCGATGTGATCAGTCCTGTCGTTGATTTAGTAACACACACTAAAACCATTCACAAAGTAGGAGTGATCGGAACAAAGGGAACAATCAAAAGTGACATTTACGCTAAGAAAATAAAAGCTGCGTCTAAAAAAGAAGTTGCATCTTTGGCAACACCACTTTTAGCACCAATGATAGAAGAAGGTTTTTTCAACAATAAAATTTCCCGTTCTGTGATCGCTTCATATTTATCGAGCCGCAAACTTGCAAAGATCGACGCACTTATTCTTGCGTGTACACATTACCCACTGATAAGAAAAGAAGTTGAAGAATATTATTCGAATGATGTGAATATTATCGACACAGCAGGAGTTGTAGCAGACAGTGTAAAAGAAGTGCTAAAGAAAAACAAACTCCTCAGCAAAAAGAAAAAACCAATTCATCATTTCTACGTTTCCGATTTCACAAAATCATTCGAAGAAAGCACGCGATTCTTTTTCAAGAGTCAGATTCATTTGGAGAAGGTGGATTTTTGGAAGTAAGTTGGCGGGGGCAATCATTTTCTTTGTAGGGAAATACTCCTGATGACGAGGTCAAGGGTCAAAGGTAATAGCTGTTAATCAAAGTCGCGTCTTAATTACCTTTGACCTTTGACACTTGACCCAATACAAACAGGCTACTTGAACCATTCCGAATACATCACATACCTATCCGGCAACAACTCCAACAGTTTTCTTTGTTCATCCGAAATTGGTTTTAATTTTTTCGCAGGCGAGCCGGCATAAATGAATCCGCTTTCGACAATTGTATTTTCTAAAACGATTGAGCCTGCGGCAACGATTGAAAAAGATTCGATGATGGCGTGATCCATTACGATTGCACCCATTCCGACCAAAACATTATCCTGCAAATGACAACCGTGAATAATTGCATTGTGTCCAATGCTACAATTATTTCCAATCGTTGTTTTTGCTTTTTGATATGTACAGTGAACAATTACCCCATCCTGAATATTAACTTTGTCGCCTATTCGGATACTATTAACATCTCCACGAATAACAGCATTGAACCAAACGCTGCACTCGTTTCCCATTACGACATCGCCGACAACGGTCGAATTAGGTGCTAAAAAGCAATTTTTACCAAACTGTGGCTTAACATTGTTAACGGGAAGCAATAGTGCCATATTTCTGTGTTATATTTGTAGGACTTCGTGAAACAATAATCGTTAGTAATAAACGAAATATTCTGTAAATTTATACTTTCAAATTCATCCATGAAACGCATCGGGAAATTAATAGCTGTAATTCTAATATCGGTTTTTGTATTCAATTCATGTAAGAAGCCATTAGAGTATCCTTTGGTACCAATTATTGATTTTAAAAGTATAGTTGGAGTGAAAGATGCGAATGGTTATGATCAATATCTGCAAGTGACCATTGGATTTACAGATGGTGATGGTGACATCGGTTATTATACACCTGAATCCGGTCTAAACGATCCAATTTTCGATATCCCTGCCGACAACACGAATCCTTACTATACAAATTTCAAAGTGAAGACATATCATTTGATAAATAACGTTTGGACAGTTGACACTGTTGATCTAAGTGCAAGAATTCCATATCTCACTCCTGAAGGAAGCAACAAAGCTTTAAAGGGTGAAATTCAGCGCGAACTTCCTTTAAATGTTGGATTGGTAAATGATACTTTCTACTATGAAATTTTTATTTATGACAGGGGCTTGAATGCAAGTAATGTTGTTAAAACTTCTAATATCATTGTCAATACTCAGTGAGAAATTATCCGCTGTGATGTTTCGCTAAATATTCCTGTTCCGTTTGTCCGGGCGTTGGTATTAAGATCGCCTTTTTATTCAAAGCATGTAGATCCATGATCGTAGAATATCCTGATCGACAAATGATCTTATCTGATTGCGTTACTTTTTCTCTGAACTCTTCATCGCCAAGATGATTGTAAATATCCAAACCTTCAACTTGTAAGCTTTCTTCTTTTTCAGGAAGTCCTCTGATGATCAAACATTTTTTCTCCGTCTTTTTGAAAAGTTCTATACATTGAATTTCGAGTTCAGTACGTAATGGTTCCGGTCCACTTAGGATTGCACAGAATTCATATTGCTTCACAAACTCTTCCTGCTTTCTTTTTTCAAAACGACTTAAAGGTCCAATGAATTTTGCATTCTTAGGTAACTCATATTTATGTGAAAGGTCGCCCGATAAATTACTCTCGCCTTCGAAATCAGGAATCAAACATTTGTCAAACTTGTTGGTATAGCTGAGTATTTTATTATGTAAAGTCTTCTCCAGAAATTGCAATCTCCTCGGACATTTTACCATCAATTGATGAGTAATGATGGTTGAATGTAAATTCTGATTATATAAACCATAACAATTATCAGAATACACTTCATCGAATTTATATTCCTGTCGAATTTTCTCCAGCCATTTATTCTCGTCACGAATCGTTTTCAGAAAAGATTGCGACTGAAAAAAGAGCATTGCATTCACAGAAAAATTTATTGAGTATCGGATTTTATATGCCGGCTTTTCCAAAATAACTAATTCCGGAAAATAATTTTTCCAGAAAGAAAATGCCGGACCTGCTGAAGCCAAAACAATTTCATGTCCTTCCTTTTGCAAATTACGAATCAATGGAACACTCCGAGTAGCATGTCCGAGTCCCCAGTCCATGCATGCAAAGAGGATTTTTTTTCTATTTAAGTGTTCCATTTAATGATTAACTGTTTGTATTTAAAATCGTGGTATTGCCTTAGAAACCTAAATGAACACTAAAGGAATGACAATTGTTAGTAGCGTATTTTGGCGGCGCGAAGGAAGGATAAAAAAAGTGAAGCCATCGGCTTCACTTTTTTTATCCTTCCTTCGCGCCGCCACTCAAAATGAAGCAAACCGTCATCCCTTTAGGGATCTTTTAGGTTATGAAGGTAGCGTGTTGAATCGAAAATCTAATTATAATTGATTTTTAATTCTGAACACATCGCCAGAAATTGGGAAAGTTGTTGTGATTTCTTCTAGTTGTTTTATTAATTCCGGAATGTGTGTTTGGTCAAAGTGAAGTACAAAAGCAAGCTCACTACCATCGAACATAGATCTGTCTGTTGCTGTACAATTCACTTTGAAATGCCCTATGCCATCACCTTTGATTTTTATATCAATCTCGCTTTCTAAACTATCAAATCTTGTTGTACCTGCCAAATCGTTGTAAATTCGTTTGAGTTCTTGCTTGAATTTTTCAAAGTCAACAGTCATCAAAGACGATTTGTATTTACCTTGAAAAGGCGGAGCGTTTACTTCAATTTGTGTCTCAATAAAGTTTCTGTCCCAATCCATTTCAGCATCTGGAAAAATAAACTTTAGAGGGATGATTCTGATAAAATTTCCGTTATCGTTGATCTCGAATTGGCATTCTCCGTTATCGTTCATTTTAAAGTTCATTTTAAATTTCCATTTTACTCGACAACAAGTTTCACTCTCCCCGAAGTTTTCTCCCCTTGGATATCTACCGAATAAATCCCTTTAGCAATTTTCGACAAATGTAAAATGTCATTCAGTTTAAATTCATTTACACCTGAAGCAAGTTTAATGTTTGTTGCATTTGCAATTGTACGACCTGTTGCATCAATCATCGACAAAGTGATCTCGTCCGGAGTTTCAGTTGTAATTTGCAAATGTTGATTTGATCGTGATGGATTCGGAAAAACTGTTGCATCAACTTGTTTGCGATCAGGAGATGAAATGTTGACAGAAATTCCAAGTGTTCCATTTGTATTTATGTTCTGCATATAAACTCCGGCATCAAGTCTGTCGTCTTCCCAAATAGCTATTGTTTGATCCGTTGCGCCAACTGTAGAGAATACAGGCGTAAGTTGAGCTCTCGATTTATTACTTGCAACAGTTGAAACCGCAAGTGGTGATGTCACCCATTGTGCATTTCCATTAAAATCAATTTTCGTAGCGTAGAGTTGTTGATTTCCAAAAAGTCCTTCTGCATAAAGGATGATCAATCCATCTGCTGCTGCTCGCATATCATATGGTTCATCATAGGAAGCTGTGATTGGAGTAACAACAAATCCATCCGGCCCAAGCAATCTGTTTCCTGTTGCATCGAATGATTGAATTGTCACACCCGAACTTCCCTGTGCAGCATCGGTTTCTTTGATAAGCACTATTGGATTCACCATTCCATTTTCAAAACGAATTTTTGGTGACATACGATGTGTAAGTGTAGAAGTACAGGCTTCTGTTCCATCAACACTCCAAAGATTTCCGTTGGCATCGATGTGTTGAACATATACATCATTCATCGATGGGTTCGATGGATTTCCTGATGAGTAAGCAATGTAAGCTCCATTGTTTCCATCAGGTACAACAGAAGGGAAAGCAGCGAAACCGATCAACTTAGATGAAACAGGAACAGGAGATGCCCATACCGGACTTCCACTTGCATCGTATCGTTGCATAAACATTGCGCTTGCCGGAAGTCCGCTTCCGGTTTGACGAATGTAAAGGATCATAAAGTCATCATTCAACATCGATACTACTTGTGGACGACTATACGATGCTACTCCCGAAGAATCAATTATTCTTTTTGGTGTTGCCCATGATGTAATTCCTGCTGGTGAAATTTTTTGGAATGAGATCCAATCTTTTGGACTACCATCTGCAATCCATGCAATGACTGCATCGTTAGATGGAAGTATGCCAACATTCGGAGCAATTCCGCCTGTTGCAGCAGGATCAGCTAAACTTATTCCTGCATTTCCCCATTGGAAAGTTCCGCTTGCATCAACACGATATGCGACGACATCTAGTGTTGAGTTTCTTTCATCTTGAAAAGCGGTGACCATACTATTTGTATGATCGACTTTCGTATCATAGGTAAAGATGGCAGAGTTCTGCGGATAATTACTTACCGTCAATCCTGTTGAACCTAATTGACGATAACCCATTATGTCGACCGCCTGCATACTAAAATCATATGACGACGATGCATTTTGATTGAACCAACTCACGAAAGTTGTTCCATACATTGGATTCAATGCACAAATAGGAACCACTTCTTCCGGCCCTGACGAATCGCGCACGATAGAATTAGTTGCCGGATCATTAGTAAACTGTGCAACAGCAGAAGAGGCTGCAAACACAAGTACAAGAAGTAGATTTTTTTTCATTTTTATTGTATTATGATATATTACATTATTTATGTGTGAGATATTCCAAAGGTAACCTAAGAAATCTTTGGTTTTGCAAGTTTAATTTCTAGGACGTTTATTTTTAAATATGTCGAAATTTTAAAATCGTTTGAGCAAATTGAGCAATTATATTCTGTGCTCTTAATCATATATCGCTATACACGATTTTCAATTTCAAAGAATTCCCCTACTTTCGCCCAAATATGGGAAAAGACAAACTAAGACGTTTCGCCGAAAATGAGAATTTTCCGAATTTAATTCAGCCAAATTTTTCGTACCCGCCTGCCGATCATGAATTGAAAAGCAAATGGCATCAGGATTTTTTTAAGAATGAGAATCCAATCATTGTAGAATTAGGTTGTGGTAGGGGAGAGTATGCAGTGAATTTAGCTGAAAAATTTCCCGATAAAAATTTTATCGGCATCGATTGGAAAGGCGCGCGTTTGTGGCGCGGATCAAAGACAGGAGTTGAAAACAATATTTCCAATCTCGGTTTTGTAAGAATGCAGATCCAAAATTGTGCAGCGCTATTTGGTCCAAATGAAGTGAGCGAAGTTTGGATCACTTTTCCTGATCCGAATTTAGAAGAATCAAGAGCGAAAAAACGTTTGACTTCACCTCGTTATCTTGATCTGTATAGAAAGTTTATGAATGCCGATGGAATTGTGCATTTGAAAACCGACAGTCGTCCATTCTACGATTACACTCTTGAAATGATAGCAGAACAAAAGCTAACCATTTTCAAACAGACAAATGATCTCTACAATTCAGAAATTCTAGATGATGTATTATCAATCAAAACCACCTATGAAAAAATGTGGCTGAAAGACGGATTAAAAATCTGCTACCTCCAATTCAAATTGAATCCATAATTTTCATCCCGATAGCTATCGGGATGAATTATTAATTCTTAATTATTCATTAAACCAATGCCCACCCCAAAGCAATCTTCCTCACTCGATTCCTTCTTTGATCAGGTTTATGCTGTTGTTCGAATGATTCCAAAAGGTCGAGTAACAAGCTATGGCGCCATTGCAAAATATTTGGGAACAGCAAAATCGAGTCGAATGGTAGGCTGGGCAATGAATGGAGCTCACAATGTAAAACCGAAAGTTCCTGCGCACAGAGTAGTCAACCGTGTTGGATTGTTAACAGGTAAACATCATTTCGGCGACCCGAAAGCAATGCAAATGTTGTTGGAAAAAGAGGGTATCAAGGTAAAAGGTGATCAGGTTGTTAAATTCAAGGAGCTGTTTTGGGATCCGTTGGTGGAATTGGCGTTGTGATTTTTTTATTTTTTTGAAATCATTTATTTTTTTACGCTTCACATTTGACCCCTCCGGGGTCATGTCGCAATTTTATATGCGTTTTCTACAAATATGCGACCCCTTCAGGGTCGATCGAATGAAATCAAAGAAAGACAAATGATATTTATAAATAATTAGTCAAAGGACAATTTGAGCTTAATCCGTATTAAAGCAGACCCCGAAGGGCAATGTCATTTAGTTTAGTCAAATAATGTATTCGTTGTCAATTTATGGAATTACAAGGCCCGTTAGGGCCAGCCTCTTGGTAACCCCTGGACCATGCATGAACGCTAAGCCCCTTTAGGGGCGTACTCTTTAAACCCATGGCTTTTTTTATAATTGTAAAAGGGGACAAGTCGAATGTAACCAATATATGCCGGAACTTTTATCCTGATGAATTAAAGAACACATGCGTTGTGTTCAAAGAGTTCGCCCCTAAAGGGGCTTGACTTGCTCGCAATGTCTAGTATTACCAAAAGTACAGCCCTAAAGGGCTTGTAACTTCTAAATGCATTTACTTATTACGAATTCTTGTGATCAACTTAGTGGCATTGCCCAAGAGGGGTCGCATGTGAATTAGAAATGCCTTTAACATCATAAAATCCACTTCAAATTAAAATTAACCCCAATCTTTGAATAGCCGCCCTTTTTGCCTTTTGCCTTCTGATTTTTGACTTATTAAACCTACCTTTGCCGCACTATGTCAATTACGAAAGACCAGGTTGTCGAAGCCTTAAAAAATGTGATCGAACCGGATCTCGGAAAAGATCTGATCACCCTCAATATGATTGAAAATATCGAGGTTGAAGGGAAGAATGTATCCTTTACGGTTGTCCTCACCACTCCGGCATGTCCGATGAAAGCAATGATCCAACAAGCTTGTGTCAATGCAATCATTCATTTTGTGGACCTGGAAGCTAACGTTACGGTGAACATGACAGCGCGCACATCAAGTACTCGTTCAGCGGGCGGAGCATTGTTGCCGGAAGTAAAAAATATTATTGCAATTGCATCCGGAAAAGGTGGAGTAGGTAAATCTACTGTCGCTGCTAACCTTGCAATTTCTCTTGCTAAAAAAGGTGCAAAGGTCGGATTGATCGATGCAGATATTTACGGTCCATCGCAACACATTATGTTTGGCGCGGAGAACGAACGGTTATTTGTGAATGAACGCAATGGTGTTTCATACATGATCCCGTTTGAAAAATACGGA
>JANOBV010000309.1:0-1232 GCA_031411835.1 Bacteroidota bacterium
GTTTGTTGCGATAGTATTTTGTATTTGCTGAGCCTTTAATAGTTGTTGCAGTTGGTAAAGCAATTTTTCCAACGCGTTCTAAAACATCTTCCACATGTTTTTGCTTGTAAAAAATTTGTTTTTCGTAAGACATGTGTTGCCATTTACATCCACCACAACTTCCGAAATGAGTACAAAAAGGTTCAACTCTATCTTCAGATGCTTTTATAAGATTTACAACACGACCTTCAGCATAATTTTTCTTTTTCCGATAGATCATTACATCGGCAATATCACCGGGCACGCCGCCTTCAGCAAATACTACAAAATTATCAAGTCGAGCAATAGAGCTACCTTCAGAACTCGCCTCAGAAATGTTGAGATTTTCAATTATTTCACCTTTTTTCACAGTTTCCATATGCTGCGAAAGTAAAGAATGTTCGTCAGATTTAAGGTGCTAATCTTTGACTTTTATCAATCTAAAATAAAGAGACATTATATCGAAAAATGACTTGAATTGCCTCTTTTAAAAGCTTATTTTTGCAATATATTGATCTATTATAAAAATTATTTCCCGGCAAATGAAAACAGTAGTTGCAGATAAGACATTGACTGAATTAGCGATTGAAAGAGAAGAACGCTTTGGTGCTCACAATTATCATCCATTGCCGGTTGTTCTTGATCGAGGCGAAGGTGTTTTTGTTTGGGATGTTGAAGGAAAAAAGTATTACGATTTTCTATCTGCATATTCAGCATTGAATCAGGGACATAATCATCCGAAGATCGTCAAAGCACTGATCGATCAGGTTCAGAAGTTAGCATTGACTTCAAGGGCATTTCACAATAATTGTTTAGGTGAATACGAAGAGTTCATTACAGATTATTTCAACTATGATAAAGTCCTGCCAATGAATTCAGGTGCTGAAGCAGTTGAAACAGCAATGAAGTTAGCCAGACGTTGGTCGTATGTAAAAAAAGGTATTCCGGAAAATAATGCGAAGATCATTGTTTGTGAAGGTAATTTTCATGGACGTACGATCACTATTATTTCTGCATCAACCGATCCGGATTCTTATGGAAAATTCGGTCCGTTTACTCCCGGGTTTATTAAAATTCCATATGATAATATTGCTGCACTTGAATCTGCATTAAATGATCCATTGGTTGCAGGATTTCTCGTTGAGCCAATTCAAGGTGAAGCAGGAGTGAATATTCCAAGTGATGGATATCTTAAAAGTGCATATGAACTTTGC
>JANOBV010000310.1:0-26797 GCA_031411835.1 Bacteroidota bacterium
GCTTGCTGTAGCTTCAAACATTACAAATCTTTGGGCAACTCAGGAGTATGGAAAATATTCAACTCGAGGTCCATCGGAATTAACCGCCGACAAAGAAAATAAAACTACAGGACTTGATCGCGATTATATCACTGATTGGAGTTATGGAATAGGAGAGACGTTCACATTATTGATTCCCGATTTCAAAGGTGGAGCAAGTGAAGCGATCTCAACAAACAACAAAGATGCATTGAAAGAAGTAGATACAAATTACCGCCAATATGTTGGAAGTTTTGGTGCTTACTTCGGCGATCAACCATTTACAGGTGGACCATTATACATTGGTGCAATTTTAATTCTACTTTTTGTGATCGGATTATTTGTTGTTGAAGGTCCGTTGAAATGGTGGATCCTTGCATCGACTATACTTTCCATTCTTCTAAGTTGGGGAAAATATTTTATGTCGTTCACGAATTTCTTTCTCGATAATGTTCCGGGCTATGATAAATTCAGAGCGGTAACTACAATTCTCGTCATCGCTGAATTTACTATTCCATTGATGGCAGTTCTTGCTGTCGATAAAATGATCAAGGAGGAAGATTTCTTTGCTCGCTATAAAAAGAAATTATTTATGGCAATGGGAATTGTCATCGGTTTTGTATTTCTGGTGAAAATTTCTCCGGGAACATTTACTCGTTTATATACCGACAGAGAATACGAACAAGTAAGTGAGTCTGTAAAAGGACAACAAAACGCAGGACAGATTGTCGATGATTTTTTCACAGGTGTTTCTGCTGCTCGTGAACATATTGTTAGCAGTGATGCAGGAAGAAGTTTGATCTTGTTAATTCTTGCAGGAGCATTGGTATTAGGTTTTGTTAAATATCGTTACAAACAAGAATTTCTGATCTATGGATTGCTTGTCTTGATTGCAATCGATTTAATTGGAGTTGATAGAAGGTATGTTGATTCAGATTCATTCTCAAAGAAGGCAGCTCATAGCGCACCATTCCCGGAAACGTCGGCTGATCAGATGATAAAGACTGATCCAACTTTGTCTTATCGCGTTTTGAATCTTGCTGCAAATACTTTCAACGATGCAAGTACATCGTATTACCATCAGTCAATTGGAGGTTATCACGGTGCAAAATTGAAACGTTATAAAGAACTGATTGACCGTCGTATTTCTCCTGAGATAACTGCATTGAAAACTGCAATGCAAAAACCGGATTCGTCTACGCGAGATTTCTTAGCAAGTCAATCGACATTGAATATGCTAAATACAAAGTACATCATTTATAATCCGGGCGCTCAGCCGATCGTGAATCAGGGCGCTTTAGGAAATGCATGGTTTGTTTCTGAATACAAAATGGTCGCGAATGCAGATGCTGAACTTGCTGCATTGGACAATTTTAATCCGAAGACAACAGCGATCATTGATCAACGATTCACTGATAAGATTTCAGGATTAAATTTACAAACCGATTCCACTTCAAGTATTAAGTTGACTTCTTACAAACCGAATCATCTTAATTACGAATCAAATTCTAATGCAGAACAACTTGCAGTTTTCTCTGAGATCTATTACGACAAAGGATGGAATGCATACGTTGATGGTAAGTTAGTCGACTATGTTCGCACTGACTATGTATTACGTGCAATGCGTGTTCCGGCAGGAAAGCACCAGGTAGAGTGGAAATTCGAACCGACTTTAGTTGCTACGGGTGGGAAGATCACACTCGCAGGATCTGTTTTGTTGATCTTATTTTTTGCCGGAGTAATGTACAATGAATATAAGTCAACAAGAAAGGCTGCTTAAGAATTGAAGAAAGTATTGATCATCACTTATTATTGGCCGCCTAGTGGAGGCTCGGGAGTTCAACGATGGATGTACTTTGCCAAATATTTACCCAATTTTGATATAGAGCCAATTGTATTGACAGTTCGGCCCGATTATGCTTCATATAAATTCATCGATAAAAGCTTTGAATCGAAAACGGAAGGAATAAAAGTTTTTAAAACAAAATCGAATGAACCGTTTAACTTGTATTCAAAATTAATAGGTAAAAGTAAATCTGATGCTATCCCACAAGCTTTTACCGGTGAATCTGATCCTAATTTAATTCAGAAGTTCAGTCGTTTTGTTCGTGGAAATTTTTTTATCCCTGATGCGCGAATTGGTTGGGTGAATTATGCTTATCACGAAGCAGTCAAAATAATTCAAGACGAAAAAATAGACCTAATTATAACAACTGGTCCACCTCATTCGAGTCACCTGATTGGTTTAAAATTAAGATCTAAATATAATTTAAAGTGGATTGCTGATTTTAGGGATCCTTGGACTGAATTGTTTTACAATAAATTATTTTACAGGACACGCTTTGCAAATGCAAAAGATAGAAAGCTTGAAGAAAGAGTTTTGAACTCTGCAGATAAAGTCATTACAATTGGTCCAACATTAGCTACTATTCTTGAAAAGAAAATTGTAAAAGAGGGAAAAACAAATTCGAATGTTGAGTTTATTTATAATGGATACGATCAAGAGATCTTTAAGGATCTTGTAAGAACTCAAATAAATGAAAAATTTACAATTTGTCATTTAGGGATACTAAGCGATAATCAACCGATAGATGGTTTTATTGATGCCATGAAATTACTCATTGATAAAAATGATTCTCTTGCTAATCCAATTAAAATTCAATTAGTGGGGAAAATTGCTCCCGGAATATTAAAGCGAATTCACGAACTTGACGGTAAGATAGAGCTTGATTTGCTTGAATACATGCCTCATAAATTGGCAATGCAGCAAATTATGAATGCTGACTTGCTATTTAATAGCTTAGCTGAAGTTCCTAATGGCAAATATTTGATCTCAGGAAAGTTAATTGAGTATATTGCAACAGGTAATCCGATATTATGTTTAGGCTCACCTGATGGCGATGCAGCAGAATTGTTGGAACAGTTTCCCGATTCAAAAGTAATCGACCGTAAAAATAGTGGAGAGGTTTATACTTTGATCCAGAAAGTATATACTAATTGGATTGAGAAAAAATACCCGAATACACAAAAGTCATTGATAGAAAAATATTCGAGATACAGCTCTACTATTAAACTATCGAAAATAATTAACGGATTGTTAAACTAATTAGAATACGATTATGGATTTTGTTTTTGAAAAAGTAAAAAAAGTATTGATACTCGGACCGCATCCGGACGATATGGAATTTGGATGTTTGGGAACTGTACTTAAATTCATGCAACAGAATGTAGAAATTCATTTAGCTGTATTTAGCATGTGTGAAAAATCTGTTCCTGAAGGATTACCGAAAGATGTGATCAAGAAAGAGCTACTCGAAGTGGCGAATCTACTTGGATTAAAATCAAACCAAATTCATTTGTTTGATTATGAAGTAAGAGAATTTCCAAAATATCGTCAAGAAATCTTGGAAGACATGGTTAAGTTAGGCAAAGTGATTCAACCCGATTTGGTTTTTATTCCAAGTAGCACTGATATACATCAAGATCATCAGACAATACATAATGAAGGAACAAGAGCATTTAAATTCAACATGATCCTAGGATATGAAATGCCTTGGAACAATTTTAATTTTCATGCAGATCTGTTTGTTAAATTGCCGATTGATCTCGTAAATAGAAAAATTGAACTGATCAACGTTTATAAATCTCAAAAGCACAGAGTCTACAGCGAAAGTGATTTTCTAAAATCATTATTGAAAATTCGCGGTACACAGATCAAATCAGAATATGCTGAAGCTTTTGAAGTAATTAGATTAATTGGATAAATTATAGTTAGATGCCTCTACTCTCAGAAATAATTTCTTTACTAAAGTTAAATGGTCATCAAATCATTGATTCCGGAATTGATCCAAATATTTCAATAGTTGGCGGGAAAAATATTTTCGAAGCCGGTGCTAATGAAATAACTTTTCTTTCGTCTAAATACAAGGAGCAGGCAAGTGCTTTGCTTTCTAATGTAAAAGCACCTCTAGTAATTCTCGACTCTGAATTGATGAGTGATTTGGGCAATACTAAATTTAGTTTTTGCATTGCTCTGTCAAATGAGCCAAAAAGTACAATGGTTGATTGTCTTAAGAAATTTTTTGAAGAGAAGATAAAACCGGAAATTCATCCTACTGCAATAATTAATTCTACTGCAAAGATTGGGAAACAGAATTTTATCGGTGCATATACAGTAATTGATAAAGATGTTATAATAGGCGATAACTGTGTGATCGAATCAAATGTGAATATCCGTCATAGCTGCGTCATTGGAAACAATGTTCTAATCAAAAGTGGAACGGTGATAGGAGGAAAGGGCTTTGGTTATGTAAAAGATGCTAATGGTGTCTGGGAAAATTTCCCGCATTTTGGAAAAGTGATAATCGAAGATAATGTTGAAATTGGAAGTAACACTTGCATTGATCGTGGTGCATTGGGAGATACAATTCTTAAGAAAGGCGTAAAAGTTGATAACCTTGTTCACGTCGCACATAATGTAAGAGTTGAAGAAAACTCATTGCTAATTGCTGATTCAATGATTGGTGGAAGTGTAATAATTGGAAAGAATACATGGATAGCACCTTCTGCTGTTTTGAGAAATGGAATTACTATTGGTTCTGATTGTGTAGTCGGCATGGGTGCCATCGTAACTAAAAGTGTAGCAGATGGCGAAACTGTAGCAGGTAATCCCGCTGCTACAATTCAAAAGAAAAAGTAAGATCAATGTGTGGTATTTCAGGTTTTATTGACCCAAAACTTTCTGTAGAAGAAGCAAATGTCGTGATCTTAGATATGCTAAAGAGCATAAGTCATCGCGGTCCGGATTCTAGTAAAACTTTTATTTCATCACCTCTGGCATTTGGTCATAATCGTTTAAGTATTATTGACCTTAGTGCAGATGGTGATCAACCAATGTCTTATTATGATTGCACTATTGTTTTCAACGGTGAAATTTATAATTATATAGAAGTTCGAAATGAATTAAAAGCACTTGGTTATAATTTCGTTACTCAATCTGATACTGAAGTAATTCTTGCTGCGTATAATAAGTGGGGAAAGAAATGTGTTGAGAAATTTGTTGGGATGTGGGCTTTTGCTTTGTGGGATAACAAACTGAATGAACTTTTTTGCTCAAGAGATAGATTTGGAATAAAACCGTTTTATTATTTGTTGAAAGATGGTAGATTCTATTTTGGATCCGAATATAAAGCACTAAAAAAGTCGCCGATTTTTTCTTCGGAACTTAATTTGGATCAAATTAGTAGAGGATTGCAGCTTGGTTGGGTTTGTTATGCTGATGAAACATATTATTCTGAACTGCATTCATTACCTGCTGCCTGTAATATGGTTTTTAAAAATGGAAATGTCGTCACTGAAAAATATTGGGAAATTGATGTAACCAAAAAATTTGTCGGGTCAGAGGAAGAGAAGAAAGCAACCTTTAAGTCTTTGTTCATGGATAGCATAATGCTTCACATGAGAGCGGATGTTGAAGTAGGAGGATGTCTAAGTGGTGGACTCGATAGTTCGTCAATTGCTGCTTCTGTTTCCAAACTTTTTCCTGAACAGCAATTCAAAACATTCACAATTTACTATGAAGGAAAAGGTGAAGTTGATGAACGTCCTTGGGTGAATGAAGTACTAAAACAAAATAAAAATCTGGTTGACTTCTCTTATTCGCCATCGCAATCAGAAATTCCGGAAGGATTTGAAAATACATTATACCATGCAGATGTTCCTATAACAGGTTCTTCTCCGGTGTCACAGTATTTTGTAATGAAATTAGCGGGTAAACAAAAGATAAAAGTAATTCTCGATGGACAGGGTGCTGATGAATATCTGGCCGGTTATATGCATTCATTTTACAGACTAACCGGCGGCTTATTCAAAAAATTGAAATTTGGATCAATGCTTTTTGAATTCAATAAACATGTAGGAATGCAAAAATTTTCATTGAAAAAGAAAGTTGATGTATTTGCGAAAAGTGTTTATTCCGGATTTCAATCTGAAGATGCTTTGTATCAAATGGAATATAAAAATTATTACCCTTTTTTGTCAAACAGATCGGAAAGGAATTTCTCTCTTGAAAAACAAAATGGAAGTAACCTAAATAATTTCCTTTACCATTTATTATTCAATACTTCCTTACCTTCTCTGTTGCACTTTGAGGATAGAAATTCAATGGCTTTTTCAATTGAATCTAGAGTGCCGTTTCTAGATCATCGACTTGTAGAGTTTGTATTTTCACTGGACGATGATGATAAACTTAGTTCCGGAATTACGAAGAAGATCTTACGGAATTCGATGGAAGGAATTTTACCAGATGCAATTAAAAACAGAACTGATAAAAAAGGCTTTGTAACTCCGGGAGAAGTAAAATGGTTGAAAGGACCATTAAACTATTTGATCAAAGAATACGAGCATGGCAATAGTGACTTCCTAAATAAAAATAAAGTTGCAAGTGCCCTGAACTCATTTAACAATGGTGATGTTTCAAAAGCAAATTTGATCTGGCGTGTTGTAGTATTGAATCGCTGGCTAAAGAAAAATTAGGATTTATATATAAAAAAAGACTGAACAAATTAAATGTTCAGCCTTTTTTATTTGTTCAAAGTTTAATCAATTTATAGTGACTTTTTGAGTATAGGATTTATTGTTGTTCGTTAATCTTGCCATGTAAATACCCGAAGCAAGTGATAATTGTAATTGCATATCAGAGTTAAGTTCTTCCAAATTTTTTGAGTAAACCACTTCTCCAATACTGTTAAAGATTTCAAGATCTGATTTTCCTTTTATAGAATGGAAGGATAAATTAAATGATCCATTTGATGGATTTGGATAAACTTTAAAAACATTTTTCACATTGCTAGTTTCGGTAACAGCATTATCAATTACAGAATAGCAAACATCTAGTTTGGGATGAAGATTGCGATCCGGATGATCACTTGATGCAAATAACAAACAACGATAATATGATTCACTATCTAGTTTTAACATTAATCCCCAATTAGCATTTGGATTATTTACAAGATCTTGAATTAAAGCTGTAACATCAATATTTGTATAATCTTGTGTTGATGTGATACTCGCAGGAAGATAGGCTTGATTTACATTTGTAGTAGATGGTTGATTGTTCCATGTTACAGTATATTCATCCCATGGACTTGTAATTTTTTGTAGATAAGAATCGTTTGGACCTGATGTTGTAGAGTGTAACCCACCAGCATTTCCACTTGTTGGATTGAAAAACAAGGATAGATCGGCACTTATAATTGTTGCATTGGTGGGAATATTGTCAAAATTCCATTTGATCAATGAACGATGATTTGAAATAGCTCCGCCATTTGTCCAGGCAAGTGCATTCATTTCTTCTGTATTGCCAAAGTTTGAAGTATCATATCCACACGGTACGCAGTCGCCAATAAGGGCGTCAATTCCGTCACAAGATTCCGGTTGAAATGTAAAACAAGATGTATCTTTTGGTGAATAAGTGATTTCTAACTTTGGATGCAACGCCGGATTCGGGTGATCACTGGATGCAAATAATAAACATCTGTAATAACTTTCAGAAATAAGTTTTATCATCATTCCATTATTGAGTGAGGGATTGTTTACAAAGTCTTGAACAATAGCTGTAATATCCACTTGATAGTCTTGTGTTGATGTAAGGCTTGCAGGAACGTAAGCTTGATTGTTCGATGTAGTAGATGGTTGATTGTTCCATGTAACTGTGTGTTCGTCCCAAGCAGATGTGATTTCTTGGATGTATGCTTCATTCGATCCTGAAGTTTGAGAATGCAAACCACTCGCGTTAGAGCTAGTTGGATTATAAAATAATGTCAAAGTCGCATTCAACACATTTGCAGATGTTGGTATTCCGGAAAGGTCGAATTTAATAAGAGATCGATGATCCGAAATACTTCCTCCATTTGTCCAAGCAAGGGCATTAAATTCTTCACCATCTCCAAAATTGGAATTGTCATATCCACAAGGAACACAATTTCCAATTAATGCATCAATTCCACATGTACCATCAGGTTGCAAAATAATTGAAATTCCTTCAGCAGCAAAAGATGCATTTGCTCCAAATGTAAGTAAGAAAATAGCTAAACGAATTTTCGTTAATCTAATTTCAATTAAATTTTTAAGTTTCATTTTCAGTTGTTTTGTGGATTTTATCAAATATAGTATTTGGCTACTAAATTTACAAATTATGAAAGATACATTGATTTATATCTAAAATTTGAAGTATTCTTAAGACTGGATATTCAAAACAAAAATTTAGTAATCAACTTTTTCTAAATTAAAATAATAAAAAAGCCGAACAGTAATTTCAAATGATTTTACTTTTCGGCTTCTCAATTATGAGGTTTTAGAATTATTTAGCTTCTAACCATCACCTCCGAATAAAACTTCCTCGTCTTCAAATCATAATGATTGCCCTTCGCCATTACATGAACAATCAAGTTCTCAATTGAAAGTGGTGTGCCTTCTTTTAAGTCGGCGATATTGTTATGTCGAATATTGTGTCCGTCTATAATGATAATAAGTCCGCTGCCAATTGCTTCCATGTAACGACCTTCTGAGATCAACACTCCTGTGTCTTCTCCTAAGCCAATTCCAATGCATCCGGGATTCGCAGCAACTGCTTGTGTCAAGCGACCGAAACGATTTCTTGTCACGAAATGTGAATCGATGATCACATCTTTTATAAATGCTAATCCTGTAGTGATCTTGACTTCGCCTTTGAACAATGCTTCTGAACTATTTCCCTGATAGATCATCGTATTCGACATGGCCATCGCTCCGGCACTTGTGCCTGCTATGATAAATGTGTCTTCGTGATAATATCTGTGACAAAGTATTTCTAGAAATTCCGTTCCACCGAAAATAGAAGAGAGGCGAAGCTGATTTCCGCCACTAAACATCACACTGTGACAATTTTTTATCCGCTCGATCATTTCCGGTTTCATAGCATCTTCGCGATTGCGAATGTCCATCACACGAATGTTGGAACAACCTAGCTTCTTAAATGCATCCTCGTAATTATGACCGATTTCTTCTGGAATAGAAGATGCACTTGTAATGACTTCTATATATGCATCATGACCACCGGCTTCTTGTACAATTCTGCTTAAAATTTGTAACTCGAAAAAATTCAGGTTATTCTTTTGAGTGAAATTCGGTTCCGGTTCTGTCCCTTTATCTTCTGCTCCACCAATGGAGATAAGCTTTCCCTTAGGAATCATAGTTTATTAATAGTTTAATAATAGTGGGCAAATATAGGAATACAAGCGGTTTTGAGGAGCTTTTAACTTTCAGTTATTCACTCTTTTTCCAACAATCAAAAGCCATTTTTCGATATTTTTTTAAGTTTTTTTTGAAATTCAACAAAAACTCTCTACTTTGATACGGAAATCCACGCAAAATCTATTTTATGAATATACTTGACATTCGGGTCATGAAAGGCCCTAACTATTGGTCAATTCGTCGTCACAAATTAGTGGTGATGAAACTTGATATTGAAGAACTCGAAGATTTACCTACAAATAAAATTGCAGGGTTTTCTGAACGACTTGAAAAAGTTTTTCCTTCTATGTATTCGCATGAATGTTCTGAAGGACATGCAGGCGGATTTTTCAAACGTGTGAAAGAGGGAACTTGGATGGGTCACGTTGTTGAACATCTCGCATTAGAAATTCAAACGCTTGCCGGAATGGATTGTGGTTTCGGTCGTACACGTAGCACAGGACAACATGGTGTATACAATGTTGTCTTCAATTACATGGAAGAAAAAGTTGGCTTCTTTGCTGCACGCGCTGCAGTTCGTATTGCAGATGCACTTGTAAAAAATATTGAGTATGATCTTGCTGATGATATTCAACGTATGCGTGAAATTCGTGAAGAAGATCGTCTCGGACCATCAACCGGTTCTATCGTTGATGAAGCGATCAAACGTAAAATTCCTTGGATCCGTTTGAACAAACATTCACTTGTTCAACTTGGCTATGGAAAAAATCAACATCGTATTCAGGCAACTGTTGCAAGTACAACTTCGTCTATTGCAGTTGAAGTTGCATGTGATAAAGAAGAAACAAAAAATTTATTGGAAGCTGCATCTATCCCTGTTCCACGTGGAAGAGTGGTGTACGACGAAGAAGATCTTGAAACAGCTGTAAAAAGAATCGGTTATCCAATCGTATTGAAACCTGTCGGTGGAAATCACGGACGCGGTGCAACGATCAATGTTCAAACTTGGGAAGAAGCAGTGGAAGCATTAGCTGCTGCGAAAAGAGTTTCTCGTGGCGTGATCGTAGAAAAATTTATTACCGGATATGATTATCGTTTGCTAGTAGTGAATTATAAATTCATTGCCGGTGCGAAACGTACTCCGGCAATGGTAACGGGCGATGGAACTCATAATGTAAAACAATTGATCGATATTGTTAATAGTGATCCTCGTCGTGGTTATGGACATGAAAAAGTATTGACTGCAATTAAGATCGATGATACAACTCTTGCAATGCTTGCAGAGAAAAATCTTACTCTTGACTCAATTATTTCAAAAGGAGAAGAGTTGCATTTGAAACGTACTGCAAATCTTTCTACAGGTGGAACATCAACTGATGTTACAGAAATTGTACATCCATTCAATGTATTTTTAGCGGAACGAATTGCTCGTATCATTGGATTAGATATTTGCGGTATTGATATCATGAGTCCAGATATCCGCGAACCTCTTCACGAAAATGGCGCAGCTGTATTGGAAGTAAATGCCGGTCCCGGATTCAGAATGCACATTGCTCCTGCAGAAGGTCTGCCGCGAAATGTTGCTGAACCGGTTATCGATATGCTTTATCCTCCGGGAAGCACAGCACGTATTCCTATCATTGCTGTGTCAGGAACAAATGGTAAAACAACAACCACTCGTTTGATCGCTCACATTGTAAAAACGATGGGACATAGAGTTGGATTTACAACGACAGACGGAATTTATATTCAGAATCAGATGGTAGAAAAAGGTGATTGCACCGGACCATTAAGTGCTGAATTTGTTTTGCGTGATCCAACTGTCGACTTCGCTGTACTTGAATGTGCACGCGGTGGGATTCTAAAAGCAGGACTTGGTTTTCATAATTGTGATATCAGTATTGTAACAAATGTTGCAGCTGATCATTTAGGATTGAAAGACATTAATACACTTGAAGAAATGGCGCGTGTAAAAAGTGTTGTTGCAGAAAGTGTATTACCTGAAGGCTATGCGATCTTAAATGCTGATGATGATCTCGTGTACGACATGCGCAGAAATATCAAAGCAAATGTTGCATTGTTTAGTTTAGATGAAAACAATCCGCGGATAATTAAACATACAGAAAGTGGTGGACTATCTGCCATTGTTGAAAATGGTTATGTTACCATTTGCAAAGGAACATGGAAGATCAGAATTGATAAAGTAATTAATATTCCTTTGACATTCTCCGGTAAAGCTGTCTTTATGATCCAGAATATTTTGCCTGCTGTTCTCGCAGGATTTATTCGTGGATTCAAAGTTGACGATATGCGTCTTGCATTGGAAACATTTATTCCTTCGCCAACACAAACTCCGGGTCGAATGAATATGTTCCAGTTCCGCAACTTCAACGTTATGGTTGATTACGCTCACAATCCTGCAGGCTTCCAAGCAATCGCTCGTTTCCTTGACAGAATAGAAGCCAAACCAAAAGTAGGAATCATAGCAGGAGTTGGAGATCGAAGAGATGAAGACATTATTCAATTGGGGACAATTGCTTCGCAAATGTTTGATGAGATCATTATTCGTCAAGATAAAAATCTTCGCGGTCGTGGCGAAGACGAGATCATTGAATTAATGATGCGCGGAATTCAAAGTGATGATGCGAAAAAGAAAGTAACCGTCATGCCTAAAGAATCAGAAGCTATTGATCATGCAATTAAAAATGCGAAGAAAGGATCATTCATTGTTATTTGTAGTGATGTTGTTCCTGATGCATTGGATCAAATATTGAAATACAAAGAGGCGGAAGATAATTTTGCGATACATAAGGAGGATATTCCTTCTCCTAGTACAATCTAAATTTATATCGAAACGACCAGTAATTTGGTCGTTTTTTTGTTCATAATATGCTATAAAATCACATTTTAGTATGATTTTATAGCATATTTTATTTAAAATTTCGTAAAAATTGAACAAATAGTAATATAGTGTGATTATACTTACTTTAATTGAAGAAATGCATTATATTTACTTCAAAAATCACAGTATAATGTTAATTGAAGAAATTGGTAGAGCTTTAAGAAACAGGAGAAAAGAATTGGGAATTACCCAACCACATTTGGCGGAATTAGCAAATGTGAGTACAAATACGCTTTATAAATTAGAGCGAGGACAAAGTAATCCATCATTTGAAGTACTTAGCAAATTATCAGAAATATTAGGAATGGAAATTATTGTTGACGTAAAAAAAAGTAGTTGAATAAATGAGAGTATTGGAAGTTTACAGAAACGGAATTTTAGCAGGGATCTTATCAGAAAAAGATCGAAAGAATTTTATTTTTCGTTACGTCGATATTTATTTTAAAGATCCAAAATGTCGGGCTATTAGTTTAACATTTCCGAAAACTCAAATTGAATACACTTGCAATTTTTTATTTCCATTCTTTAGTAATATGATTGCCGAAGGAGAAAATAAAAAAATACAAAGTCGGATGTTAAGAATAGATGAGAGTGACCAATTTGGATTACTTATGGCAACTGCAACTGCTGATACAATTGGAAATATAACTGTTAGAAAAATTGATGCAAAATGAGTTTACCTGAAATTAAATATTGTCCGGGAACATTAGCGGAAGGTTTTGAAACGTATAGTGCTTCATGTATTCGAAAATTGTTTTATGGTAAATCGGTAAACCATGTTCTCACTATGCCATCTCCTCAAATGGATGATGCTACGCTTGCAGAATTTCTTGAGAATATGAAAAGGATTTCTGTTTCCGGTTTTCAATCAAAGATAAGCATGGTTTTGAGCAAAAATATTTTAAGATTAACTCAGGAAGGAGAACAAGGCACACATATTTTAAAACCAATTCCATCGTTATTGAAAAAAAGAGAAGAAGTTCCTTCGAATGAACATTTGACTATGCAAATTGCTAATCAAGTGTATCGAATGAATACTGCAGAAAATGCTTTAATATTTTTTAAAGGCGGTGAACATGCTTATATCACAAAAAGGTTTGATGTAAAAGATCTGAAAGAAAAATTGAAATGGGGGCAAGAGGATTTTGCATCATTAGCCGGTAAAACTACTTTGCATTCGAATGAAAAATATGAATACAGCTATGAAGAAGCCGGATTGTTGTTACAAAAATATGTTAAAGCTTGGCGAGTAGAAATCGAAAAGTACTTTTCATTAGTGGTTTTTAACTTCCTGTTTTCAAATGGTGATGCGCATCTAAAAAATTTCTCATTATTAGAAACTTCAACTCAAGATTATTTGCTAAGTCCTGCATACGATCTTATTAACACAAAACTTCATGTTGACGATACAGATTTCGCTTTAGAAAGAGGATTGTTTGCTGATGAGTTCAAAAGTAAAGATTATAAAAAAACAGGACATCCTTCGAAAATCGATTTTATAGAATTTGCAAATAGAATAGGGGTAGTGGAAAGTAGAATTGAAAAGTTATTAGCCCCTTTTTTAGAGAAACAACCTTTTGTAGAAACTTTGATTAGTCGATCTTTTTTAAACTCTGCAAGTAAAAAGAGTTACCTGCTTTTGTATAATAGAAAACGGAATTTTTTAGTTGGCTAGATCACATGGCCCAAAGAATTAATGTTCTTACACTGCTTTTTTGTCATTTTTTTGATATTAACTTCAATTTCTAACAATTAGTGGAACTTTTTACCCCTGTTTCAGTAAAAAACCGATAATTCTTACAGGAATAAATCTAACCCAATGCTGAATTTTACTCAAACAAGTGAAACCCATAGTAGTATAAGTCCTTTTTTACGCCGACTTATACTATTTATTTCAATCGCAGCTACGATTGGTATCTTCCCTAGAAAAGCATTTGCCACTCACATGGCAGGAGCAGACATAGCCTATACATGTCTTGGTGGAAATTCGTATCGCATCCAATTAACTTTCTATAGAGATTGTGCAGGTTCGCAAGCGCTTTCGGAAGTTTATCTCGATTTCACTTCCGCAAGTTGTAACCAAAGTTTTCAGCAGACTTTAGTAGTAGAAGATAGTTCTGAGATCGCTTATCCGTGTCCTTCTCAAACAACAAAATGTACAGACCCAACTTCACCGAACCCCGGGATCAAGCAATACATTTATTCGCAGATCGTAACTCTTCCTGCACAATGTAATGATTGGGTCATCGGCTGGGAATATTGTTGTCGAAATTGTGACATAACAACAATGGTACAAACTACTCCATGTGTTCCGGGTTCTAATCCCGGATTATACATTGCTACTACTTTGGATAATCTAAGCGTAACTTGTAATTCATCTCCACAATTTTCTAATATTCCAATTGCATTTGTTTGCGTTGGACAATCATTCACTTACAATCATGGTGTGTTTGATCCTGATGGCGATTCATTGGTGTATTCACTTGTTGATCCTTTGACAAGCGATAGTTTACATACACCAATTCCATATTTACCCGGATTTTCTGCTACAAGTCCAATCACTTCTTCCCCTGCATTGGGAATTGATCCTGTAACAGGCGATATCACGTTTACTCCAACACAAACTGAAGTAGGTGTGCTTTCTGTTTTAGTTCAAGAATATAGAAACGGAGTTTTGATCGGAAGTGTTGTTCGTGATATGGAAATTTATATTCGTCCTTGTACTAATAATATTCCTACTGCAACAGGAATCAATGGTGGTCCATCGAGAGATACTACTGTTTGTCCGGGTACAGCTTTTTGTTTCGATATCTTATCAAATGACATTGATCCGAATCAAAGTGTTTCAATGGTATGGAATCAAGGTATTGCAGGTGGTACTTTTAATGTAACCGGTTTTCCATTTCCAACAGGAGAATTTTGTTGGACGGCACCAACTGTTAACGTAAGCACATTGCCTTATACATTTACGGTTACTGTTACCGATAATGCTTGTCCAAGTAATGGATATCAAACGTATTCATTCAATATATATGTAAACACTCCGATCCAAAGTGTTACATCTACTAATATTTCATGTAATGGAGCAGGAGATGGGACAGCAACAGCATTGACAACTAGTCCAACAGGAAATTATACTTTCTCTTGGTTGCCGGGTGGTGATACAACTCAAACAATTACCGGTCTTATTGCCGGGACATATACAGTTACAGTACTTGATAGTGTGAGCGGTTGTTCTGCTTCAGGAACAACAACAGTTGTTGATCCGGCTCTTATCTCAGATAGTATTTATTCAACAGGAACACCTTGTACAGGAAATGGTTTTGCTGTTGTTTTTGCTTCGGGCGGAACTGGTGCCTATTCTTATAGCTGGAATACAATTCCTCCAACATTAAATGATACAGTGACCGGACTTTCTGCCGGAACATATCAAGTAACAATTACTGATGCTAATGGTTGTTCATTTACAGATTCAGTTGCAGTTTCTACCGGACCCGGTTCTGTTGTTGTAACGATCGATTCTGTTGCGACTTTGAATTGCTATACAGACACAACCGGTTATGCAAGTGTTTCTGCAACAGGTGGAACTCCAGGATATACTTATGTTTGGAATACAATTCCAGTTCAAAACGGTCCGTTAGCAACAAATCTTTCACCCGGAATTTATACAGTTACAGTTACTGACTCAGTTGGTTGTTCATCAACACAAAATGTGAATGTCGCTTCACCTGCTGCAATTGTTCTAACAGGTTCTAGTACACAGGCAGGATGTAATCTTGCTGATGGTAGTGCCAGTGTATCTGTTGCAGGCGGATTACCCGGATATACATATTCTTGGGATACACTTTCTGTAACTACTGCAACATTGAATAATGTACCGGCAGGAATTTATAATGTTACCGTTGTTGATACGAATGGTTGTACCTCTAATTTAGATGTTGCAGTTTCTAACACAACTATTCCTGCACCAGCTGTAAATGTTTCCGGACAGCCATTATGTAATGGTGATACAAATGCAACAGCAGTAATTGTTCCTCAAGGTGGAACAGCGCCATTCACATTCACATGGGATGGAGCTTCATCGAATGACACGATAATAAATCTTGCTGCAGGAACTTATATAGCGGGTATTTCAGATTCTGCAGGTTGTACTTCATTTACGACTGTTGTAATTACTCAACCGGCTGTTATTAATATAAATTTCGTTGCAACAAATCCAAGTTGCTTCGGTGATAGCAGTGGTGGTGCAACAGTTAGTCCTATTGGCGGAACTTCTCCATTTACATATTCATGGTCGCCCATTGGCGGAACAGATTCTGTTGCAACAGATCTTCCTCCGGGAACATATACTGTTACTGTTACAGATGCGAACAATTGTTCTTCAACGGCATCGACTACAATTACTACTACAGCACAAATTTTTGTTAATGTTACTGATTCTGTTAATGCAACATGTCATGGAAGTAATGATGCTTCAATTGACATCACAGTATCTGGTAGTAATCCATTTACATTCAACTGGAATCAAGGTGAAGCTTTCACGGAAGATCTTGTAAATATTGATGCTGGTCCATATACAGTTGTTGTGTCTGACGTTGTTGGTTGTACATCTTCATTGACCGTTAGCATTTCTCAGCCGCCGGCAATACCTGTTGATGCAGGTGTTGATACTGCAATTTGTAATGGTGTGAGCCAATATCAATTAGACGCTAACTTGTTCGCGGGAACAACAGGTACTTGGACTTCATCAGTACCGGGAGTTACATTCAGTAATACAACTGATCCTGATGCAATGGCAATGAATTTAACAGGTGGTGCAAATCCTTTGACGTGGACAGTGACTGACGGAACTTGTCAGACTGCTCAAACTATTACTGTTTACAATTTCAATTCAATTTCATCGAATGCAGGTTCTGACTTTGAAATTTGTGGGATTGCTTCTACTCCGTTAAATGGAAATACGATCACAACTTTTACAGGATACTGGACAGGATACCCTGTTACTTTCAATGATTCAACATTGAATACTGCAATTGCTACAGCTCCTGACTTTGGTTCTTATATCTTGACATGGACGTTAACAAATATACAATGTATCGATAGTGATACCATACTGTTTATAATGGATGAACCCGTTTCTGCTGATGCAGGTCCATTTGATATTGCTTGTTCGAATACCGGTGAAATAAGTGCAATCTCTCCGGTAACAGGTTCGGGGCAGTGGAGTATTCAAGGACCATCAACTGCATCGATCGTTGATCCAACAGTGGAAAGTACAACAGTGAATAGTTTGTCTTTGGGTTATAATATTCTCGTGTGGAATGTGACAAACGGAGTATGTTCAGCTTCTGATACAACCACTTTGTTCTATGATATCGCTTGCGAACTTGAATTACCAACAGGATTTACTCCAAATGGTGATGGATACAATGATGGTTATCTGATCAAAGGAATTGAAGGATATCCGTTGAATATCTTCCACGTTTATAATCGTTGGGGGAATGAAGTTTATACAAAAGAAGATTATAAAAATTCAGATTGGATAGGAAATAATAATTCAGGAAGTCAATTGCCTGAATCTACTTACTTCGTTATTCTTGAGATTAAGAATTCAGATATCAAAAGATCTACTTATGTAGACCTTCGTAGAAAATAACATTCACAGAGAAGCCACAAAAAAATATATAATATGAAGAGGATTTACATTTCAGCCCTGCTGATGTTTTTGAGTGTCGCCGGCTATTGTCAGCAAGACGTTTTGCTTAGCCAATACATGTTCAATCCATTGTTACTAAATCCTGCCTATGCAGGAAGTAAGGATTACATGATGGCAACACTTCTTTATCGTAAGCAATGGGTCGATTTTAAAGGAGCGCCGACAACTCAAGTTGGAACTTTACATGGCCCACTTGGACTTTCTAAATTTGGTTGGGGAGTAACACTTGCACATGATAAGATAGGAGTAACAGATCGTACAGATGCATTTGTAAGTGCAGCATATCACATGAATGTAAGTCCTAAATTGAAATTGGGTGTAGGATTAAGAGCAGGTGGTGGATATTACACTTATCAAAATAGCGATCTAATTTATTGGGATGCAAACGATCCTTTGTTTGAAGGAAATCAGACTCATAAGTTCTTGCCGAATGTTGGAGCAGGAGCGTATTTGTATTCTGATAAATTTTATTTCGGTGTTTCTCTTCCGAATGCAATCAGTTACGATACTACAAAAGTTCTCAGCGTAGGGTTGAGTGGAAATGTAATTCCTAATCAAGTTCGACATTATTTCTTCACAACTGGCTATGCATTTGAGATCAATCCTGATCTTGTAATCAAGCCAAGTGTATTGGTGAAGCAAGTTGCAAATGCTCCTGTCGAAGCTGATTTCAACGTGAATGTTTTATTTGCACAAGTGCTATGGGTAGGCGCAAGTTATCGTACTGATGATGCAATTGTGGCATTGATCGAATTGCAATTAACAAAGAAATTTAGATTAGGATATAGCTATGATTTTACAACAACAAACGTAAAAAATTACTCTTCAGGATCACATGAAATTATGCTTGGATATGATTTCGGTTATGATATCATGAAAGTAAAAACTCCACGTTACTTCTAATTATTTCCATTGCACACATCATAAATTAACTGCTTGTAAAAACACTTACGAATGACCAAAAAATTATTTTCTGTTGTATTAATTGCTGCCGGACTACTCTTAAGTGGCTGCGCAAATTATCATCTAAGACAGGGAAATCGACTTTATAAAGACCTTGCTTATAACAAGGCAATTCCTGAATATCAAAAAGGGCTAAGCAAAAAAGAAAATGCCGCAGCTCGAATTAATTTAGCAGAATGCTATAGAAAGATGAATGATCTTCCTAAAGCAGAAGAAGAGTATGCTAAAGTTGTACTTCTTCCTGAAGCAGAACCGATTCATAAATTGCGTTATGGACAAATGTTGATGCGTAGTGGAAAATATGTAATGGCGCGTTCTTATTTCGAACTTTATCTGCAAGCTAATCCAAACGATCAAGCGGTTGCCAAACTAAAAGCAAGTTGTGATAGTATTGAAACTTGGAAGAGAGATTCTGTAAAATATACTATGACTTCTTCATCATTGAATACAGGACAAAGTAATTTCGCTCCGGTTTGGTATAAAGAAGGGATTGCATTTGCAAGTGATCGTAATTCAAAAGCGAAATCTGCAGAATGGACTGGCAAACCATATCTTGAAATGTACTACTCAAAAGGAAATCTTGAATCGGGATTTGCTTCACCAACTTTAATTGATGGTGTTAACGGTAGGTATCATGACGGACCGGCTACTTTTAGTTCAAAAGGGGATACAATGTATTTTACACGAAACAATTACGTGAACAAGAAAGTGCAGAAGTCAAATGAAGATATAGTGGATCTGAAAATTATGAGTGCTGTAAAAAAAGATACTGCATGGACTAATCTAACGGAATTTGAATACAACAATAAAGATTATAGCACCGGACATCCTGCACTTAATTCGGATGGCTCGAAAATGTTTTTTGTAAGCGATATGCCCGGTGGATTAGGTGGAACAGATATCTACGTAGTTGAAAAAATGAATAACATTTGGAGCAAGCCTGTGAACCTTGGTCCGACAGTAAATACACCTTACAACGAAATGTTCCCAATGATCTGGAAAGATTCAATTCTATATTTCAGTTCGGAAGGTCATTACACTATGGGTGGATTGGATCTTTTCTCTAGTGCGAAGAATTCAGTCGGTTGGGACGAAGCTCGCAATATGGGCTACCCGTTAAATACGAGTTACGATGATTTCGGTGTAGCTCTGAATGATAGTGGAACAGCCGGAATTATTTCCAGCAATAGAAATGCAAAGAATACAATGCAGGATAACCTGTATACTTTCACCATAAATGACCTTCGATTTACACTTGAAGGTATTGCAGTCGATAAAACATCTCAAGAGCCTGTTGCAGGTGTTTCCGTTGAATTGATGAATACATTGACCAATAAAAAAGAAATCGCTATAACAGGTCCAGATGGAAAATTCTTGTTTAAATTGAATCAGGAAACTTCATATACTGTAATGGGAACGAAAGATGGATATTTTACAAACACAGAGCCAGTCACTACGGTTGGTAAACTTCGTAGCGAAAGTATGTTCGTGAAATTGAAATTGGAGTTGGATAGAATCATAGTTGACAAACCAATCGTTCTGAAAAATATCTATTACGATCTTGATAAGTGGGATATTCGTCCGGATGCTGCAATTGAACTTGACAACCTTGTTCAGATAATGCGGGAGAATCCATCAATAAGTATTGAATTAGGTTCTCATACCGATTCGCGTGCTGATGATAAGTATAATATGACTTTGTCTCAAAAACGTGCTGAAGCTGCTGTAAGTTATATCGTTTCAAAAGGCGTTAGTCAATCTAGAATTACTGCAAAAGGCTATGGCGAAACTCAATTGGTGAACCAATGTGCAAATAATGTAGCTTGTTCTGAAGAAGATCATCAGGCAAATCGTAGAACAGAATTCAAAGTCGTTTCAATAGCTAGATAACAGAAACGATAAAAATTTTGGAAGGCCGGAACAATCCGGCCTTTTTTTATGAGCAAAAGTGAGACTTTTACCTCGGATTTAAGAGAGTGAAAATGTTGAAAAGTGTGTTTAAATGATTACTGTCAAAGGAGAAAGAACAGGCTTAAGTTTTATGAACTTTCCAACTTATTATATTTAGGCAATACAGTCTGATAACTCACACATACATGATGCAATTCACTACATTTTCCAGAAGCTTGTTCACCCGCTTGCTTCTTCTTGCTTTCGTTTTATTTACGAATCTTTATTCCTTTACTGCTTCTGCAACCCATTCATCAGGAGCAGATCTTCAATACACTTGGGTGAGTGGAAATACTTTCAAAGTGACTGCTTCTTTTTATAGAGATTGTGCAGGAGTCGCTGCACCGGCTACAATTACATTAAATGCAAAGTCTACTTCTTGTTCGAAAAATCAGAACTATACTTTGAATCTTGTGGCTGGAACTGGACAAGAGATCACTTTTCCTTGCCGTACTGTTCAAACAAAATGTTCAAATTCTTCTTCTGTAAATGCAGGATACCAACGTTATGAATATTCAAACAATGTAACTCTTCCACAGCAATGTACGGATTGGGTAATGAGCTTTTATGTTTGTTGTCGTAACTGTGCGATTACTACCTTAAATAGCCCTTGTGCAGACAATATGTACATCGAAGCAACTTTAAATAACGTTATCGCTCCGAGAAACAACTCAGCTCAATTTACAAATATTCCTGTTGCTTTGATTTGTGTAAATCAAGGTTTCACTTACAATCATGGTGTGTTTGATCCTGATGGAGATTCTTTGGTTTATGCTTTCATTAATCCTAAAACATTTAATACTTCAACAAATACAGTTGGATCTGTAACTTTCAATCCCGGCTTCTCTAGTTCAAGCCCTTTAACTTCAAGTCCTGCGGTAACATTAAATTCTTCGAATGGTGATATTACTATGAACCCAACAGTGAATGGCGAAATTGGAGTGTGTGCAATAATTGTTCGTGAATATAGAAACGGTGTTCTAATTGGTAGCGCGATTCGTGATATGCAATTTCTTACTCGCATTTGTAACCCAAATTTTTTACCCACAGCAACTGGTATCAATGGTACTAGCAATTTTTCCGTCACTGTTTGTCCCGGCTCAAATATTAACTTTACTATTAATTCTGCCGACCCAAATGCATTGGATACAGTAGATATGTCGTGGAACAATTCAATTGCAACTGCTACATTTACTATAGTAGGAGCGAAGTTGCCTGTTGGAACATTCAACTGGACTCCAACATTGGCAGACGCACGTGCTCAACCTTATACTTTCATCGTAATTGTACGAGATAATGCTTGCCCTTATGCAGGTTCTCAAACATATTCTTTTGTTATCAATGTCCCAGTAATAACTGCATCTGTTTCAAGCCCGGTATTTTCTACTTACAATGTCGCATGCCGCGGTGCATCGACAGGTGCAATAACTGCAACAGGAGGCGGAGGAACAACTCCATACACTTATCTTTGGAATCCTTCAGGACAAACAACGCAAACCGCAACCGGATTAGCTGCGAATAGCTATACTGTTACAGTTACTGATGCTGATGGTTGTTCGAGCACCGCATCGACAACGCTTACAGAACCTCCAACTTCAGTTGCCGATTCAATTTCAGCTTCTACTAATATTACATGTTTCGGTGCATCGAATGGAACTGCGACTGCAGTTGCCTATGGTGGAATTGGTCCTCACACTTATTTGTGGACACCAAGTGGTCAGACCACTGCTACTGCTTCTGGCCTTGGACCGGCTACATATACAGTGAGAGCGACAGATGCAAATGGTTGTACAAGTCAACAAACAATTGCAATAACTCAACCGACTGCGTTAAGTGCAATCGTCTCACAATTCGATAATGTTACTTGCAGAAATAATGCGAATGGAAGTATGACGATCGTTCCTTCAGGTGGAACTTCACCGTATACCCATAGTTGGTCGAATGGAGCATCAACTGCCGCAATATCAAATCTTGGCCCAGGTAATTATACAGATACAATCAGAGATTCTAAAAATTGTATTTTCTTAATTAGTCAAATGATCACTGAGCCAGCTGTAGCGCTTGGAATTCCTGCGTCTTCAGTATCTACTACAAACGTAAGTTGTTTCGGTGGCTCGAATGGAACGGCTTCTGTTAGTCCTTCAGGTGGTACATCGCCATACACTATTCAATGGTCAAATGGTGATACAGGAACTGTTGCTGATTCATTGATTGCAGGAAATTATCAAGTCACAATTATCGATGGAAATAATTGTTCATTCGATTCAACGATCACGATTTCTGCTCCAAGTCTTTTAGCTTCTTCATTTGTGAATTATGCGATTACTCCCGGTGGAACTGACATAGCTTGTTTTGGACAAACTACAGGACAATCAAAAGTAACCGTAGTAGGTGGTACACCGCCGTATTCATATTCATGGAATACCGGAGCAACAATTGATTCTATCATTAATAGAGGTGCAGGAATTTATACTGTCATCGTTACTGATTTCAAAGGCTGTACTCAAACAATTTCAGATACGATCACTCAACCTGCTGTTTTAGCAAGTACTCTCAATGTAAGGAACGTAGGTTGTAAAGGTGAGTCGAGTGGATATATCATTGCAAATTTAACAGGTGGCTCTCCTGCTTATCTTTATTCTTGGACACCAAACATTAGTTCGAATGATAGTGCATATTTAATTCCTGCAGGTTTCTATTCATTAACAACTACAGATCTTAATGGTTGTACAAAAACAGATACATTAACAATCACAGAGCCGGACACTCTTGTACCATTAATATTACCATCAACTTATATTGGCGCTGTTAACTTACGTTGCAATGGTGATTCTAGCGGTTCCGCTACTGTTACAGTTTTCGGTGGTACAGCTCCCTTCACTTATACTTGGTCTACAGGTGAAACTACAGCAAGTATTGACAGTCTAGCTGCCGATAAAATTATAGTCAGAGTTGTTGATGCTAATGGTTGTTCTATTGAAAAAGATACTACTTTAACTGAGCCACCGCCATTCACTCATATTTCTGATATAAATGATCCATTGTGTTTCGGTGATTCTTCCGGATATATAAAAATAAATCTTGCAGGTAGTACTCCGCCTTATACTTACAATTGGAATACGGGTGCAACAACAGATTCTATTGGTAATTTAACTTCAGGTACATTCTATTGTTTAGTTGAAGATGCAAATAATTGTCCGGACAGTGTTGGTTTTACAATGGCAAATCCTGATTCAATCATTGTTCCTGCAATCGTTTCTGATTATCAAGGTTTCAATGTTAGTTGTTCTGGTGGCAACAATGGTGCAATTCAAGTGTTCCCTTTTGGCGGAGATAATAACTTCACTTATTCATGGTCGAATTCGCAGACATCTGATAGTATAACAGGATTGACAGCGGCTACTTACAATTTAACAATTCTCGATGGAAGAGGTTGTAGAAAAGATACATCGATCACTTTAACTGAACCGGTTGCATTAGCTGTAACATTATTTCCGGATACTTTTGTTGGTGGAACAAATGTTCGTTGCTTTGGTTATAATGATGGCGGACTTCATTCGAATGTTTCAGGTGGAGTTTCACCTTATCAATATTCTTGGTCAAATGGAGATGTAGCAGATTCTGCTGTCGGATTATCTGCCGGTTCTTATTTGCTTACGGTAACAGATAGCAACGGTTGTGTTTTAGTTGATTCGGCATCAATCTCTGAGCCGGATTCAATCAATTTACTTGCTGTTGTTCCTAACTACAATGGTTACAATATTGCTTGCTTTGGCGACACTACTGCATGTATCACCTTAAATATGATAGGAGGAAATGCTCCATTTACATTTGTATGGGATGGAAACGATACTCTCTTAGCAACTACTCGTTGTGACCTCGGTGCCGATACATTGAACTTAGTCATACTCGATGGAAACGGTTGTCAACTCGATACATTCTTTATAATTACTGGTCCGCCACCTATTGCAATCAATTCTACACTATCAACAGCAGGAACATATAATATTGTCTGCTTTGGAACGAACACTGGATCAATCGATCTTACTATGTCAGGTGGTGTTGCACCATTCGATTATCTCTGGGCAACTTCTGAAACAACGGAAGATATTTCAAGTCTTGGTGCGGGATCTTATCAAGTGAATGTAACAGATGCAAATGGTTGTCTTGATTCAGCTGCATTTAATCTAACAGAACCAACAGAACTTGACGCGGTGATTACAAGTACGCCTACAACATGCGGAATGAATAATGGAACTGCAACTGCAATGCCTACAGGAGGAGTAACACCTTATTCTTATGCATGGACAGGTTCGCAAACAACACAAACTGCTACGAATTTACCTGCACAGTTATATTTCATAACGGTGACTGATAGTTTAGGCTGTACTTTTTCTGATGTAGTTAGTGTATCTGCAAGTTCACAAGCGGTTGTATCTATAACTACATTCACTAACAACAATTGTTATGGTACTTCTGAAGGAACTGCGACTGCAACACTTTCGGGTGGCGTAGGACCATTCACTTATTTATGGTCAAATGGCGATACAACTTTTAATACTGATAGTCTTGCTGCCGGAACATATACGCTGCAAGTAACAGATTCAAATAATTGTGTTTCGCCGGGAAGTGTTACAATCACAGAACCTAATGCATTTGCATTTAATTATAATGTAAACAATGCTTATTGTAATGGTGTGAACAATGGTTCAGTAACACTTGCTGTAACCGGAGGAACGGGTTCTTATCAATTCAATTGGTCGAATGGTGATATCGGAACTTTTGCCGATAGTTTGCCGGGTGGATTTGTTCTTGTTCAAGTAACGGATAGTTTTGGTTGTAATCAAATTGATTCAGTAAATATCATACAAGGAACATCTATCGCTTCTTCAATCAATTCTTCAACTGATGTTTTGTGCTTCGCTGGTAATAATGGTTCTGCTTCTGTGAATGCAGCAACCGGCGGTTTAGGCCCAATTACTTATACTTGGTCAAATGGAGACTTGGGGCTTTCGGCAGATTCATTAACTGCAGGTTCATACACAGTTGATATTGTTGACTCAGTTAATTGTTTGCTTTCATTGAATGTGACAATTTCAGAACCTGCTTTACTTGCTTTGAACTTAACGTCAACAAATGTTACTTGCTTCGGTGATAACGATGGAGTTGCTGATGCAATCGTAACCGGTGGCATAGGTACATACACCTATACATGGACTCCGAATATTTCTACGAATGCCACTCTAACGAATTTAAGCCCGGGAACTTATTCTGTTGTTATTACTGATCAGAATTTATGTTCAACGAATTCTTCAGCTACTATTACAGAGCCTACAGAAATAGTTTCTGTTGCAGGAAGTGATCTTTCAGACTGTGAAGAGACAATGACTTTAAATGCTGTTCTTAATTCGCCATTTACGGGCTTATGGTCTGTTGCTTTTGGTTCGGCAAATTTCACGGATGCAACTTCACCGAATTCCAGTGTATCTGGATTGACTCTTGGTGACAATTTAATTGTATGGACGATTACCGACGGAACTTGTTTCGGAATTGATACTGTTGTGGTAAGAAGAAATACAGATGCTGAATGTGATTTAGAAATACCTACTGGAATTACTCCAAATGGTGATGGAAAAAATGACCAGCTGATCATACATGGAATTGAAAGATACCCTGATAATAACGTTGCAATTTACAATCGTTGGGGAAATCTTGTCTATGAAAAAGATGGTTATGCCAATGAATGGTTTGGTCAGAATAAATCAAATGACCCACTTCCGGAAGGAACGTATTTTATAATTCTTGTAATTAAAAATACGGATATTAAGATGACTACCTATATTGACCTCCGAAGATAATGAAAAATGAAAAATGAAAAATGCGGTGCTTGGCAAAAGTCGCCATGCAATTTCCATAGAGTTATTTTTCATTCTTCATTTTTCATTATATTTTTATTATTGATCTTGTCACTTTTTTATTATCGAAGATCAAGTTAATAGTGTACGTTCCGCTTTCTC
>JANOBV010000311.1:0-5646 GCA_031411835.1 Bacteroidota bacterium
TCTTCAATGGTGATGGCATTAATTCCATTCATACGTGGACGAGAATACGCTTCAAGAGATGTTTTCTTGATCGTTCCATTCTTCGTACACATCACAATGAAATTGTTATTGATGTATTCTTCGTTCTCTAGATCTTTAATATTGATGAAAGCTTTCACTTTATCATCCGGACTCAAGCTGATAAGATTCTGGATCGCTCTTCCTTTCGATGTTTTATTTCCTTCAGGAATACCGTACACTTTCAACCAATAACAACGACCTTTCTCAGTGAAGAAGAGCATGTAATTGTGATTGGTGGCGACATAAATATGTTCAACAAAATCTTCATCGCGTGTTGAGCTACCTTTTGCGCCACGGCCACCACGACCTTGTGTTCTGTATTCAGATAATGGTGTACGTTTGATATAACCTAAATGAGAAATTGTAATTACAACTTCTTCATCAGCTATCATATCTTCCATAGAAATATCATCGCTTGAATAAACGATCTCAGTTCTACGAGCATCACCATACTTTTCTTTGATCTCAGCTAATTCATCCTTGATGATTTCCATCCGAAGATCTTCACTTGCTAAAACGCTTTGGTAATATTCAATGAGTTTCTTCAATTCATTATATTCATCACGGATCTTATCTCTTTCTAGTCCGGTTAAACGCTGTAAACGCATTTCAAGGATTGCCTTCGACTGTATTTCTGATAATCCGAAATTCGCCATCAATCCTTCTTGTGCAATTGGTGGTGTTTGAGATGCACGAATCAATTTGATCACTTCATCAAGATGATCAAGTGCGATCAACAATCCTTCTAAAATATGAGCACGTTTTTCTGCTTCTGCTAATTCATATTTCGTACGACGAATTACTACTTCGTGACGATGATTAACAAAATGTACGATCATATCTTTCAGATTCAATAACATTGGTCGTCCATTGACAAGAGCAACGTTATTCACACTGAAAGATGATTGTAATGCTGTGTATTTGTAAAGATTATTCAATACCACGTTTGACACAGCATCTCTACGTAATTCATATACTACTCTTATACCGTCACGATTTGATTCATCACGGATATCAGTAATGCCATCTATTTTCTTTTCATTGATCAGATCAGCAGTTCGCTTGATCATTTCAGCTTTGTTTACCTGAAAAGGAACTTCTGTAACAATGATTCTGTCTTTTCCATTCGCCGTTGTTTCAATTGTAGCGCGTGCTCTTAAAACAATTTTACCACGACCGGTCATCAAGGCTTCTTTCACTCCTGTATAACCGTATATAATTCCTGATGTAGGGAAATCAGGAGCCTTAACGATCTTGATTAATTCTTCAATTGGAATTTCTCTGTTGTTGATATATGCAATTGTGCCATCGATCACTTCTGTCAAATTGTGTGGTGGCATATTTGTCGCCATTCCGACAGCAATTCCTGAAGCTCCGTTGATCAATAGATTCGGAATCTTAGCAGGTAAAACGCTTGGTTCTTTTAAACTATCATCGAAGTTTAGTGTAAAGTCGACGGTGTCTTTATCAATATCTGACAATAACTCTTCCGCAATCTTTTTCAATCGTGCTTCAGTATATCGCATTGCGGCAGGACTGTCGCCATCCATTGAACCATAGTTACCTTGTCCATCGACTAACGGATAACGCAAGCTCCAATCTTGAGCCATACGTACCATTGCATCATAAACAGATCCATCACCATGTGGGTGATATTTACCAAGAACTTCACCGACAATACGAGCTGATTTCTTGTGAGGTTTGTTACTTGCTAAACCAAGATCTAGCATACCATAAAGTACTCTTCTATGCACCGGTTTCAAACCATCGCGAACATCCGGCAAAGCACGGGAAACAATAACTGACATCGAATAATCGATGTATGCAGTTTTCATTTCTTCTTCAATGTTAATCGGAATTATTTTCTCTCCTTCTGCCATATTATATTGATAAATCTATTTGTTGTTTTACTTCGTAAATGCTTTAAACAATTTCAATAGTTAAAATCAAACAATTGCTTTGAATGATAAACTAAATCTGACCTTTATTCGTCTTATTTAAAGAGGCCCGAATTTACAAAAAATACCTGAAAAAGATGGTATTCTAACAAACAGATTTTTGTTGAAAAGTTAGGCTGACCTTATGACAGTTTACCGTCAATTGCACGTTAATTGCAGAACGAACAAAGTAATCGCTAAATTTGTTCATATCTTACAAATCCTATAGCGAACCTTAAATTAAAGTAAGTCGTTACACCTACAAATTCTCATTATGGAAGCTAAATTCTCTCCCCGCGTAAAAGACGTGATTACCTTCAGTCGCGAAGAAGCCTTACGCCTAGGGCATGACTATATAGGCACAGAGCACTTATTGCTTGGACTCATTCGCGAAGGCGAAGGAATGGCAATAAAAATTCTGAAGTCCTTAGGCATAAACCTGGCTGAGCTACGTAAATCAGTAGAAAACTCTGTTAAAGGAAGTGCTACTTCGATCAACAACATTAACAATATCCCCCTTACAAAACAGGCCGAAAAAGCACTGAAAATCACTTATTTGGAAGCTAAAGTTTTTAAAAGTGATGTGATTGGGACTGAGCATTTGTTACTTTCTATTTTAAAAGATGAGGATAACATTGCTACTCAAATCTTAAATCAATACGGTATAAACTACGAAATCGTGAAAGAAGAATTAGATGTAATTAAATCAAACTTCCGTTCCGAGGCCCCTCAAAATCAGTCTGATGATGATCCTTATGCTAAAGACGATGAAGGTGGTGGCGGAATGACCAGCAAAAAAGGAACTGACTCTAAGTCAAAAACACCTGTTCTTGATAATTTTGGTCGTGACCTTACAAAAGCTGCGGAAGATGGTCGCCTCGACCCTATCGTTGGTCGTGAAAAAGAAATTGAGCGTGTTTCTCAAATCCTTTCACGTCGTAAGAAAAACAATCCGATTCTAATCGGAGAACCCGGTGTTGGTAAATCTGCCATCGCTGAAGGCCTTGCACTTCGTATCGTTCAACGTAAAGTTTCTCGTGTGCTTTTCAATAAACGAATCGTTACTCTTGATCTTGCTTCTTTAGTTGCAGGAACAAAATATAGAGGTCAATTCGAAGAACGCATGAAAGCTGTTATGAATGAATTGGAAAAATCTCCGGATGTAATTCTTTTCATAGATGAGATTCATACTATCATCGGCGCCGGTGGTGCTTCAGGTTCTCTTGATGCTTCGAATATGTTCAAACCTGCTCTAGCCAGAGGTGAGATACAATGTATTGGTGCTACAACTCTTGATGAATATCGTCAGTATATCGAAAAAGATGGTGCATTAGACAGACGTTTCCAACGTGTATTAGTTGAGCCTGCTTCTATTGACGAATCAATGGAGATCCTTAAGAATATCAAAGATCGTTACGAAGAACATCATAATGTAAACTATACACCGGAAGCTATTAAAGCTTGTGTGACGCTTACTGCTCGTTATATCACAGATCGTTTCCTTCCTGATAAAGCAATTGACGCTTTAGATGAAGCCGGTTCTCGTGTCCACATTACAAACATCCATGTTCCAAAAAACATTCTTGAACTTGAAGGAAAAGTTGCAGATATTAAGAATGAAAAGAACCGTGTTGTACGTAGTCAGAAATATGAAGAGGCAGCTAAACTTCGTGATACAGAAAAACAACTTCTTGAACAATTAGAAGCTGCTAAAAAAACTTGGGAAGAAGAAACTAAATCTCATCGCTATACAGTAAATGAACAAGATGTTGCAGAGGTAGTTGCCATGATGACAGGAATTCCTGTTACTCGTGTCGCTCAGACTGAAAGTCATCGCCTAGTTAAAATGGCTGATGAATTAAAAGGAAAAGTAATTGGTCAAGACCAAGCAATTGCAAAAGTTGTCAAAGCAATTCAACGTAATCGTGCCGGACTAAAAGATCCTAATAAGCCAATTGGAACATTTATCTTCTTAGGTCCTACCGGCGTTGGTAAAACTGAATTAGCAAAAGTGATTGCTCGTTATTTATTTGATTCTGAAGATGCGTTGATACGCATTGATATGAGTGAGTACATGGAGAAATTTGCGATCTCTCGTTTGATCGGAGCGCCTCCAGGATACGTTGGATACGAAGAAGGTGGACAATTGACAGAGAAAGTTCGTCGTAAACCATATTCAGTTGTATTATTAGATGAGATTGAAAAAGCTCACCCGGATGTATTCAATTTGTTACTTCAAGTTTTAGATGAAGGTATGTTGACTGACAGTTTAGGTCGTAAAGTGGATTTCAAAAACACAATTATGATCATGACTTCAAATATCGGTTCACGTCAATTGAAAGATTTCGGTCAAGGTGTTGGATTCTCTACTAACGCTAAAATTACAGGAGCTGATGACCACTCACGTGGTGTTATCGAAAGTGCACTTAAAAAAGCATTTGCTCCTGAATTCTTGAATCGTATCGATGACGTTGTAATGTTCAACTCTCTTGAGAAAGAACACATCCATAAAATTATCGATGTTGAATTAGTACATTTATACAAACGTATCACAGAGCTTGGTTATAAGATCCAATTGTCTGATGAAGCAAAAGATTTCATAGCTGATCGTGGATTCGATAGCGCTTATGGTGCACGACCATTAAAACGCTCTATTCAGAAATATCTTGAAGATCCATTAGCTGAAGAAATTATTAAAGCTGAATTAGCCGAAGGTGATATTTTAGAAGTGAACTTTGATAAGGAAACGACAACATTAAAAATCAATGTTGTTAAAGCAAGCACTCCTCCTACAACGCCACCGGCTAAATCCGGTTCTACTAGGAAGAAGAAAGAAGAATAAATAATTGATAGAATAAAAGAAAGAGCCGCTCATTTGAGTGGCTCTTTCTTTTTTACATAGTACGAAAAAGCTCAAAGGTAAAGGGTCAAAGGTTATTAATGCAATGACCTTTGACCCTTTACCTTTGACCTTATAATAAAATTACTTTTTCGAAAACATTTCCATCACCTCATTACTTATCCCTGTCGTAGCGTACCCTCCATCGTGATAAAGATTCTGCATTGTTACCATTCTTGTTAGGTCACTAAATAATGAAACACAATAATCGGCGCATGAATCTGCACTAGCATTACCAAGAGGCGATAATGAGTCAGCGAAATTGTAGAAATCTTCAAAGCCTTTTATTCCTGATCCTGCTGTTGTTTTTGTAGGTGATTGCGAAATCGTATTTACACGTACCTTTTTAGCTTTTCCATAATGATACCCAAAACTTCTGGAAATGGATTCAAGCATTGCTTTTATATCTGCCATGTCAGTATAAAACGGATATGTTCTTTGTGCTGCTATGTAAGTTAATGCTACAACACTTCCCCATTCATTAATTGCATCCATTTTCATGGCTACACTTAACATTTTGTGTAACGACAAAGCCGAAACATCAATTCCTTTTTGGAAATAATCGTAATTGCTTTCTACGTAAGAAATATTTTTACGAATATTTACAGACATTCCAATTGAGTGCAAAACAAAATCAACCTTGCCACCCATTATGTCCATAGATTTTGCATAAAGATTAGTGATATCTTCAACTGAAGTTGCATCTGCAGGAATTATCTCTGCTTTAGTTTCATCAGAAAGTTTTTTTAT
>JANOBV010000312.1:0-4659 GCA_031411835.1 Bacteroidota bacterium
GTTACAAATCGAATCAATACAAATTTTATTAGCAAAGCAATGAATGTGAAATACCAATAATCAATTGCAAGGGAAAGTAAGACGCTGGTGAAAAAACCGTTTGACATTTTTCAAACCTACACAAATTATTTCTTCAAACAAAGCAAGACTTTCCATGCTTCGTCAACATGTCTTTGTTCTAAAAGAGTTTTTGCGAGTTCATGCAATTTGTTACGAAGAGTAGTTTCATCGTGGCCGAACTTTGAAAATAGTTCTTTCATAAAATCACGATGACGGAATTCTTCGATAGATTGTGCGTCAGGAAAATTCTCAACATTACCAAGTTGTCCTAAGTTGTTACCCGTTAGAATATTGCTTGAACGGATGTGTTCCGGTAGTCGATCGATGCCCATACCTAGCGAGCTATTCGGTTTTGCAACTTCAAATAATGCATTGCCGGATGCTCTACAATATAGATCTCCGCCCATACGAGCAACAAGGTCGATCTTATTAGGATCAATTTTATTTTCAGGTGTTAGAACATCTTCGTTGATGTGCATGAGTAAGATCTCGCAAATGATAAGATTCGCGGCGCCGCCTTCAGTTCCCATCTCTTTAACTTCAACGACTTTACATTCCATTTGTACAGGCGACTCTTTTACTCTGAATGGTCTGACTAGTTCTGATGTAATAGGAGTAAAGCCTGCTTTTACGAATTCGTTGACTCCTTTTGGATATTCTGTACTTGCCAATGACATTTGTTGAACCATTTCATAGTTTACAACATTGATCACGACTTCTTTTGTCTCATATATATTTTCTAATGTGTGCTTAATGGTATTGTCTCGAACTCGTCTTGCCGGTGAAAAAACTATTGTTGGTGGTTTACTTCCAAATGCATTGAAAAAACTAAAAGGTGCAAGGTTCATATTACCTTCTTTGTCAACCGTACTTGCAAATGCTATTGGACGAGGAGCAATGGAAGCAAGCATATAACTGTGGAAGACTCCCGTCTTCATTTCTTTCGGATCTATCGTAAACATTTGATGAATTCTTTGAGAGGGTGAAGATAAAGTATTACTTCAATTTGAAAATAAATAGTGAGATAAAAACCAGTAGGCCAATTAACAGCAGAATTATCAATATTGAATTTATATCAACCAAATCAAAGACTCGCTTTTTGTGATTGAATTTTGAACGACCTTTTTTTCGAAGATCGCGCATGATGTTGATCGTTTTCAAAGAATCATCCATTTTTGAAACACCATTCATTGCTTCATCGCAAAAAGAACAACCTTGAAGATGCATTTCAATTCTATGCATTTCACTAGAGGAAAGTTTTTGATTTTGATAATCAAAAATCTCTTCAGAAGTAAGGTGACGATATTTTAATGAATTGTTTTCCACTTTATTTTTTGTTCAATAGAATTAACTTCAAATTCCTTTTGCCATTTTGAATATAGCTTTTTACTTGGTTTAAATTGAATCCTGTTTGTTCAGTTATTTCTTTGTATGATAGTTCTTTTATATAGAATAGGTCGATGCAGATCTTCTGCTCTTCATTGAGCTGTTCCATTGCTAATGATAAATGCGGAATGTGAATATTAAATTCCGGAGTTTGTTCTTCTTCTTCGACAAGATAAGATTCGTTTGTTATTGGAAGCGTTTCTTTTCTTTTGGATAGTTGTCTTAAACTATAGTTTTTTGTTACCACATGTAGCCACGATGAGAAATTTTTGATCTCATATCTTTTAAGGTCACGACCTAAATTTTCAAAAATATGTAAAACCGTATCTTTACAATCTTCTTCGTCTTTTAGATAATTGTAGCTGACTGCAAAAACAAGGTGACTATATCGGTCAAATAATATCCCAATTAAAGCCTGATCTCCGGATTCGCGGAAATCGTTGATGAGCTGTTCATCGGATCGTAAAGATGGATTTTTTGACCTTAAAAATCTCAAAATCAGTAGCGTTTATTTAGAAGTAACGTTTAGCCAATGATACAATTTAAAGAAAGATCGGGAAAATGATTTTTTCCATAAATTATCTGTTGGAGATTCAAAGAAAATAAATGTATCTTCGCGTCCCGTTTTGAAAGAAACGTTCTTCTAAATAGCATTGTTATATGCGGGCGTGGCGAAACTGGCAGACGCACTAGACTTAGGATCTAGCGGGCAACCGTGTGGGTTCGACTCCCTCCGCCCGCACTAACTTTATCTCACAAAATCCCGAAGAGTTCGGGATTTTGTGTTTAAACCCATTATCATCATGAATATTTCAAAAAACCAGATCGACGATTTAAATGCGATCATTTCAATTGAATTACTTCCGGAAGATTATCAAGGTCGGGTAAATTCTGTTCTCCGTAACTATTTAAAGACAGCAAAGGTTCCCGGTTTTCGACCAGGCCATGTTCCAATCGGAATGGTCAAGAAGATGTACGGAAAAGCAGTTCTTGTTGAAGAGCTGAACCGTCTTTTGAGCGAAGAACTTGGGAAATATATTTACTCAAATAAGATTGAAGTTTTAGGTTCTCCACTTCCAAAAAGATCTTCAGAAGAAATCGTTTTTGAAGATGGTCGTGATTTCAAATTTGAATATGAAGTTGGACTTGCTCCGACATTTACTGTTAAAACGCCAACTTCAAAAATTCCATATTATCTAGTTAAAATAGATGATAAAATGGTGGAAGATGATATCGCTGATATTCGTCGTCGTTATGGAAAATTTTCTAATCCGGAAGTTTCTGATGAGACATCAATTTTCTATGGAGAATTCAATGAGCTTGACGAAGAAAGCCAGATCAAAGAAGGAGGAAATAAAACGACTACAACACTTTCAGTTGAACTGATCACTGATGCTTCTAATAAAACTAAGTTTGTCGGTCTGAAAAAAGAAGATACTGTTGATTTTACTCCAATCGATACGTTCTACGGTGAGACAGAAGTTTCTGCTATGCTACGTGTCGATAAAGAAAGTCCGGCATTAAGATCCGCATATCGTTTTACGATCATGACAGTGAACAAAGTTGAAAAAGCAGAATTGAATCAAGAGTTGTTCGATAAATTATTCGGTCCGGGAGTTGTCAATTCTGAAGATGAATTCACAACAAAGATCCGCGAAGGAATTTCTTCTTATTTCGAAAAAGAAAGTGATAAAAAACTTCGTAAGGATATGAAAGGTGTTTATCTTGAAAGTAATTCATTCCCATTGCCCGACGAATTCTTGAAGAGAATGTTGAAGGCAAATCAAGAGAAAGAGGTTGATGAACATACTTTTGAACATGACTATTTCCACATCGCTGAAGATCTTCGCTGGAATCTTGTTCAAGAGAAAATTGCTTCTGCAAATGAAGTTACTGTCACAGCCGATGAAGTAAATGATGTTGCAAAACAAATGGTGATCCAGCAATTCTCGCAATATGGAGTTCCTGCACCGGAAGAAGAAAAATTAGCTGAATTAGCAACGAACTATCTTCAGTCAGAAAATAACGGAGAAAGAGTTGAACGAATCATTCGTGACAATAAAGTTTTTGATGTTCTTAAAAAAGAAGTGAAACTTGATATGATCGAAATGCCGTATCAGGAATTCGTTGACAAATTGAATGAGAAGACGCAACATGAGGTGGAGCATCACCACTAAAATCGTAATTCGTAATTCGAGATTTGTAATTCGAAAAAAAATGAAAGGTTGGTGCGAAAGTGCTGACCTTTTTTATTTTACCTTAAACTTATTGAACCTAGAACACGAAACCTGAACCAAAATCCTCCGTAAGAGTGTTGAAAACTAATTCCCTAATCTTCATTCAGACTAGAAAGGCTAATTAATTTTGGTCGGATGAAATATTTGGGCTTTTTGGCCGTCAATAATTTCAGAATAAACTTTAAAAAACAAAATTATGAATTACACAGATGAGTTTCGTAAGTATGCTGTCAAACACCGTGGCATAGGTAGTCATTCGGTAGACAGTTTCGTTTCTGCAGTTAGAGCAGATTACATTTCACCAACCATCATAGAAGAAAGACAATTGAACATTGCCACTATGGATGTGTTTTCACGTTTGATGATGGATCGCATCATCTTCCTTGGAGTTGGAATCAATGACTATGTATCCAATATTATTCAAGCACAACTTTTATTTCTTGAATCAGTTGACGCAAAGAAAGATATTCAGATCTATCTAAATAGTCCGGGCGGTTCAGTTTACGCAGGACTTGGAATCTATGATACAATGCAATTCATTCAGCCTAGTATAGCGACGATCTGTACAGGCATGGCAGCATCAATGGGAGCTGTGTTAATGTGCGCAGGTGCTAAAGGCAAACGTGCTGCATTGAAGCATGCTCGTATAATGATTCACCAGCCAATGGGTGGAGCAGAAGGTCAAGCTTCAGATATTGAAATCACAGCAAGAGAAATTCAGAAGTTGAAGAAAGAACTTTATGAAATTATTGCTTCTCATTCAGGGCAGGAATACGAAAAAGTTTGGAAAGATTCTGATCGTGATTACTGGATGACTGCTGATGAAGCAAAAGAATACGGAATGATCGATGAAGTATTGACGAGAAAGAAATCGTAATTACTTTTAGCGATTGATTCAATCGATTTTGTAAGCGGATAACCACATTTTATATGATGTTTTTGAGATAAAACTCAACATATTATAAAATACGGTTGT
>JANOBV010000313.1:0-18557 GCA_031411835.1 Bacteroidota bacterium
ACTACACCCCAACACTATTAACAGCAGACTACACCCCAACACTATTAACAGCAGACTACACCCCAACACTATTAACAGCAGACTAGAATCTGTGAAATCTGTGTAATCCCAGTAAAGGAACTTTACTTACTTCTAGAATAAACCTCCCGCATCACCTGATTCGCAATATGCGGCCTATAATGCGAAGGCTCGTAGTAATTTCTATAGTCAGCAGTCATTTCATTGACCCCTGAAAAATCGTAAACATTATTTTTCCCAAAAAGTTCTTGCATGTATTTTAAATCGACCGGATTCAATTTATGTTGATTATATAGCGGACTGATCACGATCTTGTAATTTGTTTGGTGTTTCAAGAAAATAGACTTTATGTTTTGAAATAAAATCTTTTGGTTTTCGTAAATAGCAATTGGCGAATAGGTCTGAATAGTATCTCTCTTTAAAAATAATTTCATTCGCTCCGGTGAGTAGTATTCACCTTTGTTGATTTGATCTTCAAAAAAATCGTACTTCAATTCATTGGTGATATCACTATAATTTCTTGGTCTGTTGTCCAATAAATTTTTCTCTCGCATATATGGTTTTACTTCGCCTGAAATAAGGAAGTCGAAATAGGCATACAGAAATTTAGGTGACATGTATGCAAGAAAAAATGTGAGATGAAACTTCAGTATATTTTTGTTATTTACCAATACAGGAGTGATGATAAACAAGTGACCTGATTTTGGTTTGTACTGTGCAATCGTACTGTAATCGATCACAAGCATTGCATTTTTTATGTCAACACCTTTTTTGTCGAGGAAACTTAATTTTTTATCAATTGCATAGAGTGCTTCATTGGATGCATCGTAATGGAAACAATTGCTGTTAGGAGACAAGTATTTTTTCCATTGATCAATCTGATAAAATATAGAACGCGAATTCCCGAAAATAAATGAATTGTATTTATAAGTGTCGTAATTTTTAATGAATGTGGTTGTACTAACGAAATCTTTATTTAATCCGACCCATCCTTTGGATTTAGAATCGTAAAGTTGATCGTACTTATAAATGACTTTGAATGGGTCTTTTACTAAATATAGAATTACTAATATTAGAAGCGGAATATGTCCAATCAGCGCGAAACGAAATAATTGTTTAATAAATCTCTTCATACATTAAAACTGAAAGTAAATAAACTGTTGTTCTTTTCCGCCAAACCATAAGATGGTAATTATAATTGCATAATACATTGCATATCGAAATGGACGATTCCATTTGAGTCCGAGGTTAGCAATTGCATACTGTTGTTCTCTTCCTATCCATTCTATCATCATAAATAAAAAGATCATAATCATTAACGGAACAGTTCTACCTATTCCAATTGCTCCAGTCGATAAATAATTGATTGGCGAAAATATTTTTGAAATATATTCGAATGCATGGCCGATCGATTCTGCTCTGAAAAAGATCCATGCGAAGACCGTAAGCGTAAATGTTACTGCAATAGAAATGAAATCTCTCATGGAAGGAAATAGTTTTCCTTTCGCCACGATATCCAAATTCAATCTGTTTTTTTGACTAAGCAAAAGTGGTAGGAAATAAATTGCATTCAGTAATCCCCATGCTAGAAAAGTCCAATTTGCTCCATGCCAAAAGCCACTTAAGATAAATACGACAAATGTATTTCGAACTTTCATCCATGTACCTCCTTGACTTCCGCCCAATGGAATATAAACGTAATCTCTAAACCACGATGAAAGTGAGATGTGCCATCGTCGCCAGAATTCTGCTATGTCTCTGGAAAAATAAGGGAATGCAAAATTTCTTAAGAGATCTATTCCGAATAATCGCGCAGTTCCTAATGCAATATCAGAGTAGCCGGAAAAATCGCAGTAGATCTGCATAGTAAAGAAAAATGCTCCCAGTATATGCATGCCACCGGAATAGTCAGCGGAATTATTGAAAATTAAATTAGCGTACTCAGCACAATTATCTGCAATGACCATTTTCTTAAAGAGCCCCCACAAAATTTGCCTTAATCCATCTACAGCCTTCGAATAATCAAATTCACGTTTCTTAATGATCTGAGGCAAGAGGTGAGTTGCTCTTTCAATTGGACCGGCAACAAGCAGAGGAAAGAAACTTACAAATAATGCATAGTTGACATATCCTTTTTCAGGTTCAATTCTTTTTCTATAAAGATCGATCACATATGATAAACCATGAAAAGTATAGAAGGAAATTCCAACCGGAAGTATAACTTGAATCGAAACTAAATGTGCTTTTATGCCAAGCAGACTCAATGATTCTATAAATGATTCAGCAAAGAAATTGTAGTATTTAAAAACACCAAGAAAGCCGAGGTTGATACAGATGCTAAGCCATAACCAGAATAATCTATTCTTCTTATTTGTAGAGTTGAATATTTTTATCCCTGTCCAATAATCAAGTACAGTTGAAAATATTAAGAGAAAAAGAAATCTCCAGTCCCAACAAGCGTAAAAGAAATAGCTTGCAACCAGTAATAAAACATTTTGTGCTTTTAATTTCTCCTTACCCAATAACCAGTAAAGCGCAAATACAATCGGAAGAAATATTGCGAATGATATTGAATTAAAAAGCATATTACGGCTTGAAGATTTTGCAAGTATATGTGTACGACGTTTGAGCGGCTCCTGTAATACCACTCACAGTTACTGTGTACGATACATCATTCGTATTTGATACATCAATTCCGGTAGGTGTCCAGACAATAGCTTTATCGCCATAAGTAGCGGTTGAAGATATAATCGTAACGGGCACAGCGCCTGATGGACCAGTCATACTTACTGTAGCAGCAGAAAAGTCTGCGCCGGGAATTCCAAATGACCAACGTGCAGACATAAGAGATTGTGGAATGTAGCCATTCGGTGGATAAGCAATATATGCAGGAATCGTTGTATTAGATCCTGCTGCAAAAACATGTAGAGCCATTGCATTCGAAGTTGATCCGTAACTGAATACTTGTTTCGTAGAATGAAGGATCCATCTTCTATGTCCGACCGCTTCATTTCCTGTTCCGTTGTCATCGATAAATGCCCAAATGGCTGTGGAAGAATTATACCCTAATGCAATGTTACTTGAACCTGCTCCTGTTGCACCTGAAGCAGTGTAACATAACCATGTTGTTGGTGGTGTATGACTCAATTGATTGTTCGCTGTCATCATCAAGGCTGTCTCTTGCTCTTGTGCAAATAGCGAAGTGTTGAGAGTGCAGTTGTCATTTAGCCCAACCATTCTTCTGAAATAATTTATCCGCTGGATCACTGCATCATGTGAAGCTTGTGAAACTGTACCGGCGCTACAAGTTGTTGTACTTCCTGTCCAACCCGGATTTGAAATGGCACTGCCTAGATAATTTGTTGTGTAATCATTTAAAGCAGAATCACGAGCCGGATTAGAAGTTGATCCTGATGGAGTAGGAGTAGTGTCATCTGAATCGTCTTTGCTACATGAGTTGAACAATGCGATTGTGATCAATGTGAAGAAAATAATTTTCGAAAATTTCGTTTTCATGATTGTCGCAATTTGAAGGTACAGGGTAAATATAATGATATTACGATGTGAGAATTCATCAATATAGGCCTAGTTTATTCACATTTTAATAGTGGGAAATAAGTAGAACTAAGTCGATTAAAACGCTAATCAACGCATTTACCGAAACTATTCCATTCTTTTTTGTTCATTTTATTTATTTCAATGGATAATCAAATGAGTACGTCTGTACATCTGCTATTTTTTACTTGGTCATACTTTTTACTTTTGCATTATAGATTAAGTAATCAGTTAAGAAGAATACTGGTACTAATTTTAGTATTGACTTCATTAAATACTAAAGAGCAAAATCAAAATTGGAATGCAACTGGTATTGATGGCATCAATTACAACAAATAAAATTGATTTGAATGGAGCAATGCTGAATTTGTTTGATGTAACAGAAAATAATTCACACAAAAATGCTTTTTATCGAATAACCACTTCCAAATGAATATTGAAATAGCGGAATCTGTAGCCTATGGATTTTACACTATCGAAAAAGGAAATTCCGGCAACCGTTTTACTGATCGCTTGATTGTTAATAGTAAATAGATTTAGAGTAGAGTACCTGTTCAGTGAGATAAAAGGGAGCGGATTGGCTCCCTTTTTTATTTTACAACTAATTTTTCGCGAATGGAATTCTGTTCAGAAGTAGCAACAATAAAATATACTCCCGGTTTTAAAATCAAATTTTGATCTAAAACATATTGCATTTCTCTGTCATCTTCAACATTCACTTGTGTATGATAGATCTCTTTGCCTGACATATCAATAATTGTTAAGTCGATAGTTTCTCCTCGTTTTGCTTTCAGATTATATTTCAAATCGCTTCCATTTGATGGATTCGGGAATGCATTAAATTTGAATTCTTCATTCAAATTTTTGATCTCCACTGAAACAATTTCTGAATAACTGAATTGACCGTCATAATCGACTTGCTTCAATCGGTAATATGAAATACCTGATAATGGTTCATTGTCGGACGTTGAATACGTGAGTGTCTTTGTACTCGAACCTGCTCCATTTACATTGAGGATAGGATTAAATTCAATTCCATCTGAAGCACGTTCTACTTGGAAGTAATCATTGTTCGTTTCACTTGCTGTCGACCATTTCAAGCTCACTGTATTTTTTCCTGTGTATTTTGCTTTGAAGGAAATTAATTCAATTGGTAATGCAACTCCTGACCTTCCTGAGAATCGACTGAACGATGTTCGTCCATCCCATCTGAATTCATGGCGATCTACTCCTAATGCAGTTGGTATATCTACATCAGACATTTCACCCGGAAGCGCATCTTGCCAAATTCCTGTAGAAACATTTTCCTTGCAAGGCATTATAGTTCCTGATCCAACCATGTCGCCGCCTGATCCATCAGGAATAGGTATGTAATAGACGTATGATTCATATACAAATCCATCGAGTAATCCTGTTACACATGGTTCAATTGTCCAATATCGACTTAAGTAAGTTGGGTAATTAGTAGTCCATGTCCCTGGAATTCTTGCATCAGTTACATTCGCTGTAATAAATGCTCCTGAATTTAAAGTTGTCGCCGATTTTAAATGTATTGCACATGGAGTGAAATTAACAGCATCACCAATAGGGAAGCTATATAAATTTACATTCTTAGTTGCACTTGCGCCAACACTATTTACAAATTGTTTTACTAAGCCGGTTCCATCTGCTATGATGTAACTTGCGTTAGTAACAGTTGCCGGATTTACAATTGCATTTGTTGTTGTTGTACCTAAAGTAAGATTCTGACTTCCTATTCTAATATTTCCACTTGTTAATGCTAAAGTAGAAGTAACTGTAATGTCATTGTTCAATACAACTTCATTCGAAGATTTTTGTATTGTCAAATTATTGAATACTTCTCCGGCACTACAAGTAATTGTTTGAGCATTTCCACCGGTGAATGAAATGTTTCCATTGTTAGGATTGAATGTTCCTGAATTGATCCAGTTTCCGGTAATGTTTATTGTTCCGGTCGAAGAAGTAACATTACCTGTTGCAGCAATAATAAAATTGTTGAACGTGTTTGTTCCTGTACCGGAAATTAGAGTCGTTCCTTCGAATAAAACTGTACCTGAATTTGCATTGAAAATATTGTTGTTTGTCCAATTACCATAAACTTTTAAAGTATCAGTTGTTGCAATTGTGATTGAACCACCTGCATAAATTCGAACGTCTTTACAAACAGCTCCTGAACCAACTATGATTGGATAGAATGGTTTGCCTGCAGGAATAATTGCGTCAACTGTTGAAGTTGGTACGCCGCAGCCCCAATTCCCAGAGTCAAACCAATCGGTTGAATTATTTCCGGCTGTCCATGTCGATAATGCATAGATCGTAATAGAACTTGTTGCTGCTGTGATAGAACAACCACCATATGCCGCTCTTGTATTTGTTACAATATATGTTCCGGGAGTACTTCCAATTACATCTATTTCTCCTGTTGCTGTACTAAAGAATACTAATCCTGCAGTTGAAGAAAATACCCCGGCTGTTCCACCACCACTGAATGTAGGTATTGGATTAGATCCATTTTGACAATACGGATTTCCGGTATAACTAAAGGTCGCAACGGGAGTTGGTGTTACTGTAATTGCAATTGATCGTGATGAACCTGTTCCACAACCATTCACGGCTGATACACTCAGTGTTCCACTTGTAGCAGTTGAATTAAAACTTACACTAACAGAATTTGAAATTCCAGTTATCGTTGCTCCTGTACCTGAATAACTCCATGCATAAGAAGTTGCGCCGGATACAATTGGAATTGTGTATGTGATATTTGATGATGACTGACAAACTGCTGTTTGTGCAGCACTGAATGCAAGTGGAGCAGCTGGTGAATAAGAGAATACAATTGACACTGTGCTTTGTGATGTACATGATCCATTGCTAATTGTCCAACGCAATACATATGATTTACCAAGTAGGCCAAGGAAGTTTGACCCCGGATTTGTGTTTGACATAATAGTCCCACCAACACCAGATACAATTGTCCAGGATCCTGTCGATGGTGCAATAGCTGAATTCGCTCCTAATAAAGTACTAGTAACTCCGCAAAGAGATTGATCTGATCCTGCATTGGATGTATTAGGTGAAGCATAAACACTGATCACCGTTGGATCTACTGCACCGGAAATAGTACTATTATCGTACATAAATCCGGTAAGTAAATAATTTCCTCCTAGCGCTGTTGTAGGTAAAGTGTATGGTAACGAATTGACAACAACAGATTGAGTTGCGCCGCCATTGAGAGTATAATAAAGAGTGTAAGGTAATGTGATCGTGATGTAAGTAGTAAACGTAACAGGAATTCCTGCACTACCGCAAACAGGTCCTGATGGTGATAAGGTTGCAATTGGCTTTGTTGCTGAAATACTTCCTATCGAAAAATCGATTGGTGTTGTAGAAATATTTACACTTCCTGTTGTTACAACGTCACCGAGATTATTTACTCCTGTTGGTGTTGATGCAACTGCATCCCATCGTGTTCCGGTTTTTTGAGCGATGCGAAGATCTGTATACCCATTCATTGTCATCGATCCATTCAAGTCACTTTGTGAATCCCATGCAAGTTTAATTTTCGCAGTTTTTGCTGCAGTAGTATTTACACTCCAATACTCTAGCATATTTTCAACCACTAACGGATTATTTAAGTTGGCTGCAATTCCGGTTGGGTTTGGCGTGAAGTATTCAACTGTCCATGCAGAGCTTGCTGCAGCTGTAGAAGTAAGTGTACAATCATGTCCTTTTCCAACAGATGATTTTCCTATCGGATATAAAAATGAATTTCCATTTAAGAACTGTTTTGTCATCGGTCCATTTACGTATGAAGTTGATGAACCTCCGGTTGGAACAACTGCGCTTGTTGATGTATTCACAACACTCAACATGTTTGTTGCTGAAGTAGTAATTATTCCATTCGTTAAAAGTAAATTTCCTTTTACCTCAATTGTACCGTTAGTGCCAATGTTCAAACCATTTGAATTGTTGATCTCAAAATGATTGAAGCCATTCGTTCCGGTGAAGTCACCAAGTGGTCCGCCAACAGTTTGCAAAGATGAACCTGCGAATGAAACTATTGCTCCTGCACCTGCACCTGAATTGAATGCACCGGTATTATAGCGCTCCATTGTTCCGAGAATAGTCAGCTTTTTATTATTCGAACTGTTATCAAGAGTTGGACCATCAATTTTTAGTCGCTGACAAATTGTGAGATTTGTATTCGGTAGAATTCTCGTTCCTGTTCCTGATAAATATAAATATGGGATATTTGTAAAGCCAGGTAAGAAAATTGAATAGGTTCCTGTACCACCATAATCTAATGTTCCTCTTCCTGCACAATCAATGAATGATGTATACGTTCCGGCAGGTAAATTCCCACTCTCTACGTATAAAGTTGGATTAGTGGTTGGATCAATATTCGGATAGGTGACTTGGTCGATATCGACATTACCAAGGTTGTGACCATATGTTGGCGATACAACTTTTAGAATTCCGTTTCCTGTAATTGTTGTTTGATAGGCATTACATTGATTTACATCTGTTGTGATCGTTGTATTGATGATTACTTTAAATCCATTTGGACCTCCAACAGGGCAATCTTGCAAACCATTTGCAATATTTGTCCATTTAGTATTGTCAGACCATACTCCATTTGCATTTGAAATATATGTCGGCATGTTTTCAGGAATTGCAGTGTCATTCCCACAAGTATAATTTCCTGAAATATTTGTTCTGCTTGAAAAAGTAAAGTTGATTGAATTCAATGTTTCATCAACATTATCAGTTGCTGCTCCCGGTGCAGATTTGATCCACACTGTTCCCGGATTTTCTAACCAAGCAGAAACGTAATCACTTTCCGGTCCACCAACAACATCGCTTGAATTATAATAGAACTGTGCATCCCCTGTAAATCCTGCAAGCCCTGAACTTTGTACTCGCCAATAATATTTCAATACATTATTTGGATCCATCACAGAAGGCGCATATTGGTTCACCGGAGTTAAATTGATGTAATATCCTAAGGATGCATTTGCAGAGATTGCATATACTGCAGGAGTATATTTTCCTGTTACACCAACAGGGAAAGTAAAATTAGCTGCGCCTGTACTAAAGAATTTACTTACACCTGAACTACTAGATACACCATCTGTCTTAATCATCTTTGTAGAACTGAATGGTGAACCACCGATACTACTTGTCTGACTTAATGTAAGTAAATTGGAACTGATCGTTAAAATTCCTGTTGTAAGTACTAAATCATTTTGCAGAGTAATGTCGTTAAGTGTGATTGCACCTGCAGCATTATTTAATTCTAATCTGCCAAAAGCACCGGTTCCGGAAATTTGTTGTTGTGCTGTACCCGAAAGTATGATACCGCCGCCGGAAGTATTGTTATCTATGTATGAAGAATTGTTCGCTAGATTTCCAAGTAAAGTAATTTTGTAATCTGTTGCAACAGGATATAAAATTAATGTACCCGTATTGATCGATAAATTTCTATTTACAGTAAATGCACTATTCACACTTAAAGAACCTGAACAAGAAATGTTCAGGTCATAGTAATTTGTTACTGCTGATCCGTTAATATTTTGATTGACTCCATTGAATGTTGTCGCATTCGTTCCATATAAATAAGAAGCTGCTGCACCATTGTTGGTTAAATTTCCGGCAATAGTTACATTGAAATTATTTGTATTCAAAATACTATTAGCATTTGTAAATGTCAATGTACCTGCCAACACAAGTGGATTAACTGAAAGTCCAACTGTTGCATTCTTCGCTGCGCCTGCACCAGTGATTGTTAAATTGTACAATGAAACACCGGCATCCATTGAATATGTCTGAGCTACGTTTGGAACTGTATTGTTGAAAATAATAGTTCCGCCTGTAATAGTTGAACTAGTTGGTCTTAAATAAAGATCGCCAAATGTTGTACCTGCTCCGCGAACAATCGTCAATGTTGAAGCACCTGACATATTGAAAGCACTTCCTACATTTACAATTTCTAATTTTGCTCGAGTCGCTGCAGTAACTGCACCACCACCTGTACTCAATCCATTAATAGTTACTGCGCCACCTGATTGATTATATGAAAGCACACCGTTTGTTGTCGATGTTGGTCTTCTTATCTGACCATTGACATATAAATTTCCGCCCGATACATTAATAGAGGCATAGTTTCCTGAATACTCAATATCATTATTCGAAAGTGCTACACCCGAAGTTGGACCGATGTAAACGTTTCCGCTTACAACATTCAAAGCTCCGTTAAGTAGTAAATCACTCGCATCTGCAGTTGTATTTCCAATTAATACTCTTATGTTGTTTGTATTGCTTGGCATATTTACTTTCAATCCGGCTGTCGATGGAATTGTAAATGCGCCCGTAGAAATTGTAAAATCTTGTCCGGCTGCCGGATTCGTTCTCTCATAACGAAATGTACCGTTTGATAATGTTAACCAGTTATTGGTTGGTGTACTTAACGTCCCACCTATTGTACAAGTTAAAGTTGCTGATTGCGATGTTCCTTTGTTAACAGTAACTGTTCCGAATGTTGTAGTAGGCGAATTTGCAGTATTATAAATTGTTGCATTCGTTGAACCGAAAAATGTCAATGGAATATTTGCAAAATTACATCGACTTGTTGTACTGGCCGGTGCATTTACTATGCCATTAGTATTATTTAATAAGCTTCCGCCGATTGACATGGCTTTAAGTCCATTCCCATTTCCCCAATCATCTATTGCTCCATTTGTATTTTGAACATAAACATTTCCATTTACAATTACATTTTGTAAAGGAAAAGCAGCTCCTTCATAGAATCCAAACCCACCACCAATGATATTCATGTCACCATTTATAGTTATTGTTTTCGCAATGACTGCTGTTGGAGCAGTTGGATAGACCGTATTCCATGTAGGAAGGAACCAAGAATCTGCATTTTGTCCTTGAGCTGTAAGTGTTCCGTAAATTGTAATACTAAGATTTCCAAAGATAATATTCGATCCGCCCAAAGGAGATAGAATCAAATTACCATACGTCGCTTTAGCTTGTGGTAACCAGTATGTAGTTCCTGCAGCTGCATTGGTTGTGTACAATTCTGTTGTGCCAAGTCCAATATCAAAACTACTGAAGTCACCAACAGGGAATGTATAAGTTGATCCGCTTGCATTCAATGCAGCAACACGAATCGTTCCGTTACCACCTGCATCAGAAAGCACCATGTTGAAATTACTCAATGTAAAAGTTTGAACGTCTAATGCACACCCTGTTTTAATAGTAAGATTGGCGCAATTTTCTGTTGCCGTTAATTTTACAAAATGTGCATTTTCAATTATGACGATACTACTTGGTCCGGGATAATTTACTCCTGCAACTGCACCTGCCGGTACTGCTGCACCACCCGATGTATACGACCATGTTGTATTTGTACTCCATGTTGCATACGCACCTGAAGTTCCTGTTATACTATAGAATATTAATGGAGTTCCAAATGCTCCGCCTGCTGTTGTATTGTCACCTGCTGTATAATCGTCTTCTAAATAATTTGCACTTGAGGCAGGCGTTGTCCAATCAGTAATTGTTCTTGTTCCTGAATTAATATTTGCAAGAGCACCATTTTTCCAGGCGTTTGAGGTGAGGTCAAATAAACTCGGAATATAATTTGCAACAGTACCATTAACATCTGTTGCTGAATAAATAAATGAATGCGTAACTTTTCCTGCATAACCTGTAAACCCCGTAGAACGAATTCTCCAGAAGAATGTCAAACTTTGATTTTTAACTGTCGTCGCTGGATATTCATATCCAACAGGAATTACGGTCATTGATCCATAAGAAGTAGGACTAGAGCTAAAGCCAATATCTGCCGGAGTATAAGCATATGTTGCAGGTCTGTTTGTTGAAAAACATCCCACAGGAAAAGTGAATGGAGTATTTGCTGTGTAAACTTTTGTAATACCACCATCACCTGATTGTCCATTCGAATGTATGTAACAACTGTTGGAGAATGATGTGCCAACTGAAATACTTCCTGTAGATGCAATCGTTAGGTTGTATGAAACAATATTGAATATTTTATTTGCAAGTAGATTCAAAACTCCATTTACAGTAATATTCGCAAGTAATGAAACCGGCGCAGCAGCAGCATTTGTATTATTCAACTCAAGATTTTGGAATGTTCCGCCTCCATCAATTGTTTGTGCTGCAGCAGCTGTTGTCAATGAAATTTTCCCTGTTCCTGTATGAACTCCTGAATTGTAAACATTTCCTGCAATTGTAATTACATCGCCATTATCATTGAATGTTCCAGTTGTAAGAGTGAAGATTCCGGATACATTGATCGCAGTTTGTGTACCTGCCATTGTTACTATACTTCCTGCAGATTTTGTTATTGTCAGGTTATTTAATGTTAATGCACTCGCTAAGTTTACCGTAAAAATTTGTGTACTTGTACCGTTAAATGTTGTAGTATTTGATCCGGTTGTATATGTCGTTCCTAAGGATATTGTATAATTACCACCTATGGTTACATTTTGAGAATTAGCATTGAAACTTCCCGAAGTTAAATTGAGATCATTCAAAACTGCCAGTGGATATCCTGTTGTTAATTGAACGACTGCACTTCCACTCGTTCGATTGATTTGAACATTTCCAAGTGAAGCTGTTGATGTAACAAAATAATTTGTTGCATCTGCTAAAACAGTTCCTGTTGTTGGAATTAACTCAACTGTTCCTCCTGTTACTGTTATATTTGCTGTTGATGCTTTTACATCAAAAGCTTTACCGGTTGCTACATCGCAAACATCATAGATTCGAATGACTCCGCCTGTCATTGAAAAGATATTCGTCGTTTGTTCTAAATTGAAACTTCCGTAACCGATTGTAATTCCATTCAGAGCTCTAATTGTATTTAATGATGATGATGTTGTGTCTGTTAAATTACTCATGGCTGCATAGGAAGTCGGTGTTCGTTGGAAACGTCCACGTAAAATAAATGTACCTCCTGTTTGCGAAAATGATGCAGATCCTGTTGCTGATAAAAACTGTTTTGCATCAACAACTCCACCATTAATAATAAATGTTCCGGATGCAACGCTCGAAGTGATCAGTCCTCCGGATTCACGAGTAGAAAGATAGCCATCGTTGACCTGTAGCTTTCCAAATATGTCGACAGAACTATAACCGCCTGTTAAAATACCAATTGCTGCATTGCTTACTGCTGAAACACCATAGGTAGTATTTACTTCTCTATAGTCATCAGCTGTTGAAAGCACGAATGTTTCCGGGCCGTCAAGGATAAGTGCGCCATTCGATGGAATGTAGTAATCCGAATTTGGTGGGCCAACTGTACTTCCTTCTGAAAGTGAAGGAATAGAAGTTTGCCCTTGTAGTACTAATGTACCTGTTCTGATCCATAATGCTTTTCTAACATTTGGATTTGCTGTAACTGCGGCTTCTGTTGTAAGTGTATTTGCGCCAAACAATCTGAAATTGTTATAGGTCAATGCACTTATAGTAAGTGTATATGTTTGATCTGTTCCTTTGTCAAGAATCAGATTGTAAAAATCTGTTGTACCGTTTGCAGAAATTATATTATTCGTCGCTCCTTGAAAATAAACTGATGCAGCTCCTGTTGTTGGACCGGCTGCTGTAGGAGGGAAGGCATTGTAAATAGGGTAGGTCAAATTCGTGAACCGAACGGTACCATTATTTACTAGATCACCTTTTAGAATTACAGTATGAAAATATGTGTAATAATTTATAAATGGTGCAACACCTCCAACTGCAACTGCACCTATAGCCGGATTCGTAATACCATTACCAACTGTGATCGATGCTCCATTGTCAACAGTTACATTTCCATTGACTGTTAGATTTAATTTAGCTATAGCGACATCATCATTTATTTTGAATGTTCCATTTCTAACATATAGATTTCCATTCAAAGTAAGACTGCTTAATTGAGTTGCTATGACAGTCGGCGCATTTATCGTTAGATTATTATAAGTTGTCTGTGCTGCCGGTAATGTGAAGTTCGATGAATTGTAATATTCAACAGTTCCACCACCAAGGGAGACCAATGTGTTTGTTGCAACAATTGGGAAGTTGATTGATGCCAGACGAAGTGTACCTTGCCCGGCTAATGTTGTCAATCCACTCGTAAAACTATACGTCGACATATCTAAAATACCACCGGCATTTATTGTGACGTTAAGATTTTGTGTTGTAATAGTCGCAGGAAGTGAAACTGTACGTCCTGTTAAAATGACGACGTTATCATTATATCCCGGAATTGTACTACCTATCTGTAGTGTTCCACTCGGATCTGATGTCCATGTTGAAGCTGTATTCCAATTCCCTGTCATGTACGAATAATAGGTTCCATTTCCACCCATGGTCCAATAGCCACTAGTGAATGCAGAATTTCCTGTTATCGTAAATGTATTTGTGCCAAAAGAAGTAGCACCTGTTGTCGGTGGACTTTGAACTGTTGTGCCCGGAGGATTTGGTAAGTAAACAATATTGTTTGATGCTCCATTTAATTCTAGTGGATCATATTGAAAAGTTGCTGTAATTGTTTTACCACCTAAGCTTGTAATAAAGTCCCAGTACTTATTAATGTAAGCAGGATTCAATGCTGTTGGAACGGCTCTTATACTAATGGTTCCTGTTGTCGGAGCAATTGATGTAAGTGTCATCGGAGAATAATAACCACCAGCCCCAATTGGATTTACTGTTTGTGTACTTATTGCATTTTTTATTAGGTATCCTGTTCCCGAAGTGGAGATCATATGAGTTGCATCAAAGGATCCTGTGATAGCACCTGCAGCGTTATTTGTGAGAGTTAAATTGAAATTTGCAATTTCTAAAACACCTAAACTCATATTTAAAACGCCGGCAACAGTTACATTATTTGTAAGTGTCTTCGTACTTCCGCCGGAAATTGTTAAGTTGTTATAGGCAACACTCGCTGCTGAAACTAAAGCAGGTATGTTTTGAATTGTTCCATTGAAGTTAACCGTATTAGAGGTAGTAACATAATTCCCTGTTGAGAAAGTAGCAGTTAATGAAAGTGTATTTGAAATTCCAATCGTACCGCCATTCCACAATGTAACATTTGTTGCAAGTCGCGCCCCGCTTATTGTAAGGTTATAAAAATTAAGAACCGTACTTGGTGCAACACCTGCAATTGTTTGTGCAACACCTGCTCCTGAATAATTTACTGTATTTACATTGCTTGAGAAATCAAGTGTTCCTGTTATAGTAAAAGGTGTTCCGGTTACAGTTAAATTCAGGAGACCTGCATTTGTAAAATTTCCGGCACCTGATATTAAATTTGAAATAGTAAGTCCGGTTACTGCATCAGTAGAATTATTAGTCACTGTTTTCCCGGAAGTACCACAAACAACTCTATAAAGTGTAAAGGCATTTGCGCCACTTATACTCTGATTGTTTATTGTAAAATTGTAAGTGGAAGTATTTGCTGTAAATGTTGAACCGTTATAGGTAAGCCCTCCATTTAGCGTATATGAATTACCTGCAACAGATGTTGTCCATGAACCATTTGCATTGACGGAAACTAATCCAACAAACGTATTTGTTCCTGTTGTGCTGTTGTCGTCCAAAACTCCATAGTCATTGATGTTGGTTACACCATTCACTGTCAAATTCAACGTGCTTAATTGGAACGTAACTTTTGTAGTTGCACCGATTCCAACTATTGTTAAATCTTTATTGACAATAGTATTTCCGGAAAGTGTTTTTATTCTGGCAGTAACTGTTAATGTATTGTAATTACTTATAGTAAGATAGTTGTATGTTAATTGTAAAATTGTCTGAGCAACGTCTCCATCATAGTTTACAACTTGGTTTGCATTACCCGATGTAAATGTAAAACCGGCAGTGAATGTATTTGCTGCCCCTCTTAATCGCAACGAATGATTCGAACTCCCACTCATATCAATAGCACCAGTTGCAGCAACGCTTACGTTTCCTGTTACGATAACTGATTTGTCTGTAGTTCCGAAATTCCATGCACCTGTTATAGCGGCAGTTCCTGTTACGTTCACCGTTGTAGCCACTGTACCAAGATTGAATGTTGTTCCTGCGCCAATAGTTAGATTGACGATCGTAGCATCGCCTTGAAGTGTTTTTATTCCCGATCCTGCGAAAGTTAAATTTCTATAAGCAGAACTTGCAAAAACAGTTTGAGCGCCTGCTAAATTATATGAAACCGTACTTGCAACTGCTGCAGTTATTAAAGTTCCAATTGTATTCGTTGACCCGTTTAGATTAAGTGTATGAGTTTGTGATCCCGCACTCATGTCTATTGTACCGGCTCCTGAAAGATTACCCGTTATAGTAACTACACGGGCAGCTGTCGCATCAAAAGCTAAAGTTGAAGACGATACACTTAGATTTCCATTAACATTGAAAGCTGCTGCAGGTAGAGTTTTTATACCGCCTGTTGAAGTTGATAAATTGAAATATGTAAAATTACCGATCGTTTGATTTCCGGCGCTATTATAATTTACAGTTCCTACTGTAGGTGCAACTGCGCCACCACCAACTGTACTCGTAATACCACCTGTTCCTGTGAACGCGCCAGCAAGGTTAAGCGTACCTGTACTTCCGGCAGGAAACAAAATGTAGTTCAAAGTATTTGCTCCCGGCATTGCGATGTTTCCGGAAACATTTACAGAGCCCGATGTAATCGAGAGATATGAATCGCGTGTTGCAGTACCAGAATTTAACATTGAAATACTTCCTGTTGTAAATGATCCAAGCGATACATTTACATAGTTGTTCATTGCATTCGTCGTTGGACCGTTGATCGTGGTTGCTCCGGTTACGCTAAGTGTCCATGCACCAAGTCCGTCATAATTTAATCCGGTATTGTTTGCCGTACCTGCAATTGTCAATGAACCAATCGCATTTGGAATGGATGCATTCAGAACTACGATATTGTTATTTTGTATTGTGACTAAACCCGTTCCGACATTTTTCCCTGGATAGTCGCCAACTGTAGCCGCCACGAAGCCCGCACCGTAATCAGCTTGCCATGTTGTACTAGTCGTCCAATTTGTGGATGCTATACTTCTGTAATCTCCGTTCGCTGCATTGGCTTGTGAAACTGCAATAAAATAAATGATCACCATTAAAAGATATCTCGCCACATTTGTGGTTCGACGCTTTAATAATGTAAACTGACTATTAGAATTTACTTTAATAATAAACATAAAATTGGATCGTGTGGTTGTGGGTATTAGTGCAAAGTAATTAGTGCAAAGCTTGTTTTATGAAAGATTTCAATGGATGGGGTGTGTCATTCGCATTGGTTTCATAATTTCAACTTTGCATACTTTTTCATTTCTGTTTTATTGCTCAGTTCCAGTTATTTAGTTTTTTTTTGTGCTTTGTCGCACTTATTAAAGTTATAGCATTTGGGCACCTAAGAGTTATAATTCATACCCTCAATTCAATGTATTGACATGAAAACATAATTATTCATTGAGTAAATGAGAATCTCGAAATTGAAATCAAGGAAATTGATTCTTTTGCAAGGATTTTTTTTTGGGGTTTTGAAAAAGCTTTGAAAATTTCAAAAAAAAAAGTGTAAGAATTTTAAAGGATAGTGATTTTTTGATCAATAATATCATAATTAATCCAAAATTGTATAAAAACATTCTGTTATTGATATTAGCTAAATGCCTCAGAAATACTAGCATTTGATGGATTCTATCAACCAATTTTAAGCCGATATTTTGAGCAGAAAATTTGCAAAATTTAGAAATCTATAGTCATCTGGAAGGTGAAAAAAAAATGTAAGATTTATAACAAATTATGTAGTACAGTATAAGTGTGGTGTTTTAATACAAAGCAGGAAGTCGTCAACATCAAACACAACACTCAAACTCCACACTCAAACTGCATCTCTTCGCCCTGTTTTTTCATTCATTTATCAAATACCTGTAAGGCGTATAGTATTAAACGGTACTTTCATTCTGATAAATTCTCTCTCCATGAAAGCATCCTTACATGTAATCTTAGTACTGCTTTTTGCTACAAGTTCAGCATTTAGTCAACGTACTGCCAATATCGCTCTTTCAGGTGGTGTAACCAATTACACCGGTGATCTTGGAAACGAAAAACTTTTTCCGTTTTCTGCTGCAAGTACCGGTGCTGCAATTACTCTTCGCAACTTTCTGAATAACCCCCAAAAATCACATAACTTATATCCAGCTTTTGATGCTCAAATTCGATTGAGTTGGCACCGTCTGCAATATGATGAGTCAACACCGATCGGTGACAAGCAAGGAACTGAGCTGAGAAATTACCTACGCGGAATGAATTTCAGAAATGATCTCTTCGGAACGGAAATGGATTTCACTTACAATTTTTACATCAACAAATACGCTCCTCTCTCAAAACCTAGATTTAGTCTCTTTGTTTCTGCCGGTGTCGGAGTGTTTTATGGAAAACCTGTTGCCGATTTATTTCGTGGAGATGTTGCTCTTGAAAATAAATACTACTATTGGAAAGATGGATCAATTCGCGATGTAAAAGAAAACGACAAGCAAATTGGTACTGTTGTTCAGAAGGATGGCGAGTATGAAACTGATTTGCAAAATTGGATGACTGAAGGACAAGGCTTCAACAAAGAGACAAATATAAATCAACCGTACAGTAATTGGAATATTGGTTTCCCAATAGGTGGTGGAATGCGTTATAGCTTCAATAAAATGTTGACTCTTTCTGCAGAATTGAATTGGTATCTTTTCTTAACAGATTATCTGGACGATGTAAGTGGCCGTTATGCAACATATGAAGAACTTAAATCTTCATTCCCAGATGCAACGGAATATGAACTTGCAAAATATATTTCTGACCCAACCGGATATGGTACCAATGGTGTTATCGGACCAATAACAAGTATTCGAGGAAACCCGGATAGAAAAGATTCTTTCACCTATGTA
>JANOBV010000314.1:0-8606 GCA_031411835.1 Bacteroidota bacterium
CCGAGCTGGATCGTCGCGATCTTCCTTTTTACGACGCTCGGCTCGGTGCTCAGCGTGGCCTATTGGGCGGCGGTGCGACTGCCGGGCGAGTTCACGGATTTCGGCCCGCGGCGGAAATGGCAGATTTGACGTGGCCTAAGATTAACTCGATTAAATAGACAGTTGGAAATGCATTGACCATTAGTTTTAACTTCGAATTTTTTCTGTCGAAGAAGTAAATTGGGTAATTCAGCCCTCGTGAACGAAAAACACTATCAGAATAATTTTTTCTGTCAATGTCATTTGGATTAAACATGATCATTGAAATTTGTTTTCCAAAACGATCATTGATTTTTTTCATTGAAGGAATAGCTTTGATACAATAGAAACAAGACGTATAGGAAAAATCGACCAATGCATATTTTGTTTTCAAGGATGCAATTGAAAATGGTTTCTTATTTAAATCGACAAGTTCATACGATGGCAGAAATGCAGACGTATCGCTTACATTTGCTTCTTCCGCTGCGTAAGGATCATAATACTTGATGGATTTTCCTTTTGTAATAGAATCTCTTATCGAAAGAAGATCCATAGTTTCTGAACTTTTATATGAAATAGAATCAAACAATTTGATTTGCAAATCCTGCGATTCATTTTCAAAAAGCACATCTTTGAATTGAAGAAATGTATAATCCTTTTTACTAAAATCAAATGAAGTTGAATCATACTTTGCTTCCTCATAACTTCTTACATAAAATATGCGATGACAAGGAATGTTGTTTATGACAGATTCTCCAAGCGAATAATATTGAATATTTTCTTCGCTGATTTTAAATGGTGGATATTTAATAAAAGATCTAAATACTCGCATTCCCGATCCAAGCAAATCGTTGTTTGTTAATTTTTGAATGGTATCTCTCGTTTCGCAAATAATTGAACTATCATTCGATAAACCACAAAATTCATTGTTGAAAAAATATTGAAACCAGCTATCGTAAAAAGTAATAAAGCTTGCTAATGAGTCGTCATTTAGAATCGATCTATCAAGAAATAAGTGAACTTTCGAACTATAAAATTTTGGGTAGAATAAAGGTTTTTGATGCCATGAATAAGTTATTTCCAACTTAGATGTTTCCAACAATTTCTCATTTGCTCTCCGAATAATTTCTCTGATCTGCTGAGATTGATCTTGTGAAAATCCTTGGAAAGATTTTAATAAAATAAAAATTACAAATAAATTTATTAAAGTTGTTTTCATTTGTTGATAGATATGCTCCTATATAGGAAAGGCGGCGCAAATTTAAAACACTAAGAGCACAAGGTACACAAAAGTACACGGAATGAGTTACTCTAAATTCCGTGGACTTTTGTGTAACTTATGCTCTTGTGTTTTTATACTACTTAGTAACCGGCTTCTCCTTCCGCATCCACTCCAAAATTCCGCCTTCAAGATGATGCACATTTTTGAATCCTTTTTCTTGCATTAGTTTTACGGATTCTCCACTACGCCTTCCACTACGACAATACACTTCATATTGTTTTGTCTTATCTAGACTATCAATTTGCGCTGCAAAATTTTCACCGTGATAATCTAAATTAATAGAATTAATAAGATGCCCGGAATCATACTCTTCTTTCGTTCGAACATCTAATAAAATTACATCGGGTTTCGAGATTTCTTCTTGGAATTTTTCTACGGGTATAGCAGTGTCGTCTTTTTGCGCACATGAAATCTGAACAGTAATTAATATGATAAGAATAAGGAGCTTTTTCATTTTATTATGCATGAGTTAATTTTTATTTATTAGCACCAAATTACACAGAAAATTTAATGTAATTGATAATATGGGGAAAAATCAGTTTTTTCTTCAAGTACAAAATTCAAAGTAATAATCAATTTTTAATGTGTTCTTAATATGAAACTTAACTTAAGAGGTGAAGAAAATGTTTGGGCAATTTTTGGGCATAGCATGGCCCCGGGGCCAATTTTTAAATAAAAGGTCCCAAACTGCTCATCCCCTAATAAAAAATAAATTTATTGTAATATAAGGAGGCTTACGCCCCCTGCAAGGTTAATCCCCATGCTTTTTCCCCTCTTGCAGGCCATCCGCCGAGGCGGACCAATCGAATAAATGACCAAAGGACAAAATTTTAATTTGTAATCGTTACCGCACAAATGAAGGTTCTTTTACTAACCAGGTTACGGAAATATTCAAGCAAAAAACTGCAAGCCTAAAAACTGGCTAAGATTCTATATTCTCTAGCTTTTTAAGTAGTGCGATCGTAGTGAAGTCAACTTGAAGAGACCTAAGAGTCTTATTGCTGATTACATCTTTGCTTGTAATCAATTATACTTCTAGAGTCGCCATAATCACTTGCTTCTTTCAAACATTTACAGGCTTTCTCGGGTTTTTCCAACTTGAAATACGAAACGGATAAATTATATAATGCATCCAAATCGTAAGGATTTGCTTTCAGAGCTAAATTAAAATCTTGCGCTGCATACTTGAAATTCCCTTTTTTAAATTCTTCAATTCCCTTCTCATAAAAATAGAAATCGTCTTCACAAGCTTTACTAATATTCGCTTGTCCATTTCTAATCATCGTTGCATAAAATTCTGTTGGATGGTCAATCTCCCTCGCAATTTCTTTAGAAAAATCATTGAACTTTGCTTCTAACCTGACTTCAAACTTTAATTTCCGGTTTTGAAATTCTACACCTTTCCACCTTCCATCATTTTTCTTTACAATGGCAATCAATGAAGAGTCAATTTTTGCTATTCCTGTTCCTATTTTCAAATTTATTTTTTCAGCCTGATTTAAGGTATCTATTGAGAATGAAATTAGAATAAGGTTTTGTCTGCACCTATCTATTGGAAGAACTAAAAATTCATCAATGACAGATTTAGCAACATACTGATTCAACTCGTGCAATTTATCTAATTTATCTTTTACAATAGTAGTATCCAATTTTTCAGAACTACTTAAATTAAAAGAAATAGAATATCCTCTTAGCCCAAGTTGCGCAGAACTGCGTACAGGCAAAAAGAAAATAAGAAATACAATAGAAATATGGCGAATAACTTTCACTGACAAGAAATTTTTATGCATCTACCTCTTGAGCTGATTTTTCAGGCCTCATCTGAGGAAAGAAAAGCACATCCTGTATGGAAGCAGAATTCGTCATGATCATCGACAAACGATCGATACCCATTCCTAATCCTGCTGTTGGTGGCATACCGAATTCGAGTGCGCGAAGAAAATCTTCATCGAGTTGCATTGCTTCTTCATCGCCGCGCTTTCCAAGTTCGTTTTGTTCTTCGAAGCGCATACGTTGATCGATCGGATCATTCAATTCAGAGAATGCATTACAAATTTCTTTTCCGTTACAGATGGCTTCGAAACGTTCAACTAGTCCGGGTTTCGAGCGATGCTTCTTTGCAAGTGGCGACATTTCTACAGGATAATCTGTGATAAATGTCGGCTGAATTAATTTTCCTTCGCAATGTTCGCCAAAAATTTCATCGATCAATTTTCCGCGGCCCATCGTATTGTCAACACGAATGCCCAATTCTTTTGCAGTTTTAGCAAGAGCCGTTTCATCCATATCTGTAATATCAATTCCTGTATAGTGAGCAATTGCTTCGTACATTGTAAATCGTTTCCAAGGACGTTTGAAACTTATAGTATGCTCACCAACTTGAATATCAGTTGTACCATTCGTATCGATAGCAACACGCTCCACCATTTCTTCAACAAGATCCATCATCCATTCATAATCTTTGTATGCAACATACAATTCGACTTGAGTAAATTCCGGATTATGAAAACGACTCATTCCTTCGTTACGAAAATCTTTTGCAAATTCATACACACCTTCAAATCCACCAACGATCAAACGTTTCAGATATAATTCATTTGCAATTCGCAAAAATAGAGTCATGTCAAGTGTATTATGATGCGTCTTGAAAGGACGTGCAGCAGCACCACCATAAAGCGGCTGAAGAATTGGCGTCTCTACTTCCATATATCCTTTCTCATTCAAGAAAGAGCGCATTGAATTTGTAAGCTTTGTACGTTTTATAAATGCTTCACGCACTTGTGGGTTCACAATAAGATCAACATAACGCTGACGATATCGCAATTCCGGATCACTGAATGCATCATGCACATTTCCGTCTGCATCTTTTTTCACTACAGGAAGTGGACGCAGAGCTTTACTCAACAACACGAAACTTTGCACGTGAATACTTGTCTCGCCCATTTTTGTAACGAAGACATATCCTTTCACGCCAATGATATCACCTATATCCAACATTTTCTTGAATAGAAAATCGTATGCAGATTTATCTTCACCCGGACACACATCATCACGTTTCACATAGATCTGAATTCGTCCAATGCCGTCTTGCAAAACTGCGAAAGCAGCTTTTCCCATATCGCGAATACTCATCAAGCGACCTGCGAAAGAAACTTCTTTGTATGCATCCGGATTCGTTGCGAAGCCTTCGAGCATTTCCTTTGAATTGTGCGTTATTGGCCATAGCTCGGCCGGATAAGGGTTGATGTTATGTTGTTGTAATTCCTCCAATTTCTGGCGGCGAATTAATTCTTGTTCATTCAATTCCATAAAACGTGTTTTTTCGAGTTGCAAAGATAAAATTTAGGTTGAGGTTTTTAAAAATCTAGGTAGATAATCTCAATATGCATTTATTAGCGTATTCAAATAGTTACAATGCTCTTGGAATAGTTTTCTTTCCCGCAGATTTCGCAGATTAAGGCGCAGATAAATACGCAGATCTCTCTCGGTTAAATTTCATCTAGTATCTAATAAAAACGGGTTTTTCCGTGAATTGCATTTTAGCCAATTTAATACTCACATAAAAATCTGTGCATTTATCTGCGCCTTAATCTGCAAAATCTGCGGGAACTTTTTTAGCACAATTAGTCACCTTATTCTGAACTATCCACCGATTTTCCCGTATGAATGACCGATTCCCGTAGATTTTTACAACTTTCTCCCGGTTAAATTTCAAATGACTAATTCAAAAGTGTATTTTTGCACCTTAATAAACCATAAAGTAAAATGAGTGATATGAAAGCCCTAGTGGACCAGTTCCCTGCGCAATTAAAAGAAGCTATTGGAATTGGAGAGAAATTTTCAATGACCAAACCATCAAAAGAGATCAGAAACATTCTGATCACCGGTCTAGGCGGATCAGGTATTGGCGGAACGATCGTTTCAGAAATTGTTTTCAACGAATGTAAAGTTCCGGTTACTGTCAATAAAGATTATTTCGTTCCCGCATTTGTCAATGATGAATCGCTGGTGATCGTTTGTTCTTATTCCGGAAATACAGAAGAAACTTTGCAAGCAATGGAATTAGCAATGGCGAAGAATGCAAAAATTGTTTGCATCACTTCGGGTGGTAAAATTGCAGAGATTGCTAAAGCGAAAAATCTTGATCACATTATGATTCCGGGTGGACTTCCTCCCCGTGCTTGTATTGGATATTCATTGACACAATTGTTTTATGTATTTGTTGCAGGAGATTTTGCAGGAAAACATATCATCGACGAATTAAAAGCATCGGTTGAATTAATTGAGAATGAAAAATCATCTATACTGAAAGAAGCGAATTCACTTTCAGAATTTTTTCTGAATAAAATTCCAGTGATCTATGCAGTCGATGGTTACAATGGAGTTGCTACACGTTTTCGTCAGCAGATCAATGAGAATTCGAAAATGTTATGCTGGCATCATGTTCTTCCTGAGATGAATCACAATGAACTTGTCGGCTGGACCGAGAAACATGATGATTTAGCAGTGATCATTTTACGAAGTGATAATGATTATGCAAGAACGCAATCAAGAATAGAAATTAGCAAAAGTGTTTTCTCAAAATATGCGGGAGTTCGTGAATGTTACTCAAAAGGTAAATCACAAGTGGAAAGAAGTATTTACTTGATCCACTTAACGGATTGGGTTTCTGTTTTACTTGCAGAGAAAAAACAAATTGATGCAACAGAAGTAAATATCATCAATCACTTAAAAGGTGAATTGTCGAAAATATAATGAGTGAATTTTTAAAGTCTGTAAACGGGATCACGGAAGATCAGCATAATCGCGCTGTTATTTTCCGTGATCTTGGTTTAATAGACTACAAAGATGCTTGGGATCAACAAGAAATTTTATTTCAAGAAGTGATAGATCGCAAAGTTGTGAATAGAAAACTTTCTCCCGATGAACAAGAAACTCCGAAACACCACTTACTTTTCTGTGAACATCCACATGTTTTTACCCTGGGAAGAAGTGGTGATGAAGCGAATCTTGTTATCAAAGAAAAAGATCTTCCTAGTGTACAAGCAACTTTTTACAAGAACAATCGCGGTGGCGATATAACGTATCACGGTCCCGGACAAATTGTAGGGTATCCGATTTTAGATCTGGATTTTTTCTTCACCGACATCCATAAGTATTTACGTTTTTTAGAAGAAGCTGTTATTCTTACATTGAAAGATTACGGTATCGAGGCCGGTCGCATCGCCGGACTTACAGGTGTTTGGCTTGATCCCGAACATAAAGCAAAAGCAAGAAAGATCTGCGCACTAGGTGTACGATGTTCGCGCTGGGTAACGATGCATGGTTTTGCTTTCAATGTAAATACCGACTTGAATTATTTCAATTACATTATTCCTTGCGGTATCACAGACAAGCAAGTGACGTCAATGGAAAAAGAGTTGGGAAGAAAAGTTGACATCGAAGAAGTGAAACTCAAGCTAAAAAAAAATATTAGCAATATGTTCTCCATGGTTCTCTATTAAACTTTATGTCCTCTATGTTTTTAAAAACATGAAGATCATAGAGTTTAATAGAGGATCATAGAGACTAATCATCCATACCGAAAAGCGACGCTTCCTCAGTCTTACTCGAAGCAGCTACCATCGAATTAATAGTTTCCATTTCAGAAGAAGTAAGATATCGCCATTCTCCAATTTTTATTCCATCGAGCGATACATTCATAATTCGAACTCTTTTCAATTTTGTTACTTCGTAATTCAGCACTTCACACATACGACGAATTTGTCTGTTCAATCCTTGCGTAAGAATAATTCGGAAAACAAATTTGCTTTCCATTTTTACAAAACATTTTTTTGTAACAGTATCTAGAATTGGGATCCCTTCGGACATCAATCGAATAAAATCTTCGGAGATTGGCCTGTCTACTGTAACAACATATTCTTTCTCGTGATTATTTCCGGCGCGCAAAATTTTATTTACAATGTCACCATCATTGGTCAGAAAGATCAATCCCTCTGATGGTTTATCGAGTCGACCTATTGGAAAGATCCGCGAAGGATAGTTCAAGTAATCAACGATGTTGTCTTTGATATTCGTATCCGTCGTACAAGTAATTCCGACCGGTTTGTTGAAAGCAAGATAAACGGACTCTGGTTTCGCATTCAATGGTTTTCCATCTACAGTGATCACATCATCAGTCGTTACCTTTGTTCCCAATTCAGGAATTTCACCATTCACTCGTACGCGTCCTTGCTCGATCATTCGATCAGCTTCGCGTCGAGAGCAGAAACCGAGTTCGCTGAGAAATTTATTTAGGCGGGTCATGGGGGCTAAAGTAACTAATTTTGCTTTCTTTTTCGATTGTAGCTGTTGAATAAACAACCAAATGTTAAAACTTAAATCACACCGAATGTTAGAGGGAAGTTTTTAATAGTATTTTGCGAGTATGAATAAAACAATAAAGCGCAATCATTTTTGGCCGAGAGTACTTGGGGTTTTTCTTCTGATCCTAATTAGTACTATGATTGCAATCTGGATTACAGGATATACTTTCATTTACAAAACACTGATATATACTTATCCTGATATTGACGATATTAATTTATTCTCCACAAGAACTGTAACAGATAGCGCAGGAGTTCCATGGACTCTTTCTTCTTCTTACAACAAAAACAAAATTCCGTTAGTGACGAAAGCTGCATTGGAAGAAAATGAAAGTGTTGCTTATCTAGTGATCAAAAACGATTCAATTGTTCACGAAGAATATTGGGATCATGCATCTGCTAATACGCTTGACAATTCTTTTTCTGTTGCGAAAAGTATTGTCAGCATACTTGCAGGAATTGCAATAGACGAAGGATATTTTTCACTTGACGATTCTGTAGGAAAATATCTGCCTGAATTTTCAGAAGGCGAAAATGGCAAATTGAAGATTCGACATTTACTGCAGATGAGTTCCGGATTGAATTGGGATGAATCTTATAGCAGTTTATTTTCAAAAACAACTGAAGCATATTACGGAGAAAATTTAGCTCATCAAGTTTTGAAGTTGAAAGTCATTAAAGAGCCCGGTAGCACTTTTGAATACATGAGCTGTAATACTGTTTTAATTTCCCTGATAATAAATAAAACAACTGGAAAATCTATTTCTGATTTTGCTTCTCAAAAATTATGGATTCCGATTCATGCTACACAGCCTGCGTATTGGTCGCTTGATCATAACGACGGAATTGAAAAATCATATTGCTGTTTTTATTCTTGCGCACGTGATTTCGCAAAGATCGCAGAACTTGTACTTGATAGTGGAAAATGGGATGGGAAACAA
>JANOBV010000315.1:0-7795 GCA_031411835.1 Bacteroidota bacterium
CTTTTGTGAACTTGTGTTCTTGTGTTTTATTTACCCTTCAATTCGTTCTTTCCAGCTTCCACATTCGTCTTACTATTACCCACAAAGATCTTATCCCCAAGAATCATCACCGGTCGTTTCAGAAAAGTATATTCTTCCAAAATATATTTCCGGTAATCCTTCTCTGTCAATTTCATTTCATTCAATCCCATGCTCCGAAACTTCAAAGCAATCCGACTAAACAGCGCCTCATACGTCCCCGCCAATTCCTTCATCTCATCAATTTGCGCCTCCGTAATTTTTTCAGTTTTGATATCTTGCAAGACTACATCCTTCCCCGGATTCCAATCTTTAATGATCCGTTGGCAAGTAGTACAAGAGGAGAGGTGATAAATTTTTTTCATGGGGTAAATGGTTTTAGGTTCAAGCGGTAAAATTGTTTTGTAAAAGTAATTGTTTACTGTATGCGAAAAAATACTAAATATTGATTATTGTGTTATTATTTTGCGGGAATGTTCCCGTGGTTGATGGGAATGTTCCCGTGGTGGTGATTTTTTTGTTTGGGAAAGTTTTGTGGGGTGGGAATTTAATTGATATGTTTATGGGGTTAAGGCATAAAAAGTCAACATAGTTTTGGAATGATTGGTAATAGGAAAGTTTGTTTATTAAATTTAGATGATTGAGGCGATTATTAAATTCATTTATAGGGTATCTATTAAAGAATTGTAATAAGTAAATGAGAATATTCGATGAAATTCTGAAATAGAAAGTGATTTGACAGTCAAGAATAGAAGAAAGAATCGCATTTAATCTTGCAGCTTAACTAACAATAAATCTAGTATATAGAAATTTATTTATTACAATCGTTTAATATTACCACAAACAAAAAAAAGAACATAAAAACTAATAGAAATCGCAAAAATGAAAAAAACACTCACAATACTTCTTATTGGAGTTGCTACAATAGTTTTTTCACAATCGAAGCAAGACACAACATGGAGAATAAAAATTAATAAACTTGAGCATCAAGTGAACGAAATTGAGAAAAAGAACATTGAAGGTGAAATAAAAATCCTTAATGAAAAACTAGACTTCCAGCAGAAAATGAGTGAGCAAGCTGTTGGCAATATTTCAAATCAACTTGATGCTGCCTCATACAGTTTGACACTATTTGGAATTCTATTCGCAATTGCTGCAATCGGACTTGGATTTTATGTAACTTATATTGAAAGAAAAATTGTGAAAATTGGTGAAGCTAACCAAGCACTCCTTGTAAAAAATCAGAAAATCAAAGATGATGTAGAAGCTGTAAACAAGTTAATTCAAAACGACATATACAATTTATTTTTAAAAATAAAGCGTGAAGAATCAGTTCACATACTTGATCGATTAGTAAAAGTGCCCAAGGATATTTCAAACGTCTGCGATACATTGTGTTCCCGAGAACTCGAACACCAAGATTTTTCAAAACTTAAACAAGCATATTTAAATTTACCAGATAAAAAGGATGGCAACTATGGTTATTATTACCTTATTGTGTTCTTTCAGCACTTTCTTGCTCAAGCTTTAAGGGATGAAACTTTAAGGGAAGATATTTCAGATTTTATTCCTAGTGGTATTAATGCAGCATTTGAAAATGATATAGCAAAGTCAACTTTCGACTTTACAGCTTTAATTATAGATAAAGGTATTCAAGAATTTAAAATTGAGATTAACCAATTTTTTAAGGGTTTAACGGGCTCTCAATTCAAGAATTATGAGTCAGTCTATCAATTATTATTTGACAATTTAAAATCGAGAAAGAACAGATTTGATTTGTTTGGAATCATAGATTCTGAACCTGAAAAACGGTTAGCCAAAATACAATATGGAAATCTCTTATACCTTCAATATTCAACTGATAATCCTTCTGAATCTGAAGTTCTGGCTTTTACTGAATTGACAGATTTAATAGCAGCAGATAAACTAGCTGAAGTTGAAATGAAACAGAAAGAGGAAGAACAAAAAAGGAAAAAAGAAGAAAGAGAAATGAAAACTGAGCAACGAAAAACTGAACAAAAAGAACGACAAAGAAAGTTGGATGAGCCAAAAGGAAAAACTGATAATTAAAAACGATTTTAAATTAACACAGTTCGCAATGTTAAGCGAAGTTAAAACGATAATTATTATGCAAGTAAGGCCATCGAGCTTCATTCCTGCCTAATAACATCAGTTCGATCTTCTATATTAATAGAGTATATTTTTATAGTTCATTTGTGTCAAGGAGAAGTGTTGATAATTGAACTGTAAATAGCATGTTAACTCCATTCAGGAATAACATTTGATGTGGGTGGAAAGATTATTTTTCGTAAATCTGCTTTGAAATTCTATGAAAAAAGATTTGGTTTCTAAAAGAAAAGTTTATTGTATTAAAGCAAGTTGTAAATTTATCTCAATAGTAGAAAAAGCAAAGTATATTTGAAATCATTTTTTGAAACAAGAAAATATGACAGCGGTAATAGGAATTTTAAATAAGCATGCAGTGTCAATTGCAGCTGATAGTGCAGTGACGATCGGAGGAAATGGAGGTCGCAAAATATTTAATAAAGCCAATAAGGTTTTTGCGCTTTCTAAGCAGCATCCTGTTGGAATTATGATTTATAATTCTGCTTCTTTTATGGCAACGCCGTGGGAAACAATTATAAAAGTCTATAGAAAACAATTGGATGGAAAATCATTCCCAACTCTGAAAGAATATGAAATTGATTTTATCAGATTTTTAAGAGAAAAGAATTTTTATACCAATTCGGAAATGCAATTGATATTTCTAGAGAATTTTGCTTTGGATATTATTAATTCTGTTGTAAATGAAATTGCGCAAGCAAATAAAGGTTTAGTTGAAAATGGTTCGGAAGAAAGCAAAAGTAAATTTGTTGAAATATTTGAAAAGCAAATAGATAATTTAATTAATTTTTGGAATGACAGAACGGAGTTTTGCCAGGAATTTGTTGATTATTCATTTGAAATGTTTTTAACATTTTCCGAGCCGGTATTTGTTAAAATCAATCAACTTCGGTTTTCTCAGAACGGAATTTCAATTTCCGAAACAATATTTGCCAAAGTAAAAAAAGTGGTCTATCTTATTTTGAGAACCAAGGAAGAGCTTTCTAATTTTACAGGTTTAATATTCACCGGATTTGGAGAAGATGAAATATATCCTCAATTGATTGCAATTAATATCTCAATCGTTGTTGACAATCGATTACGATTCTATGTAAACGATGAAAGATCGGCATCTATTTCGAATAGTAATAATGGAGCAGTTTGTCCTTTTGCTCAAATCGATGTAATTAATACTATACTCACGGGTATTGATCCCTCACTTGATAGTGTCTATTTGAATAATTTTAATACTCTTTTGAAACGTTATAATGATACAATTTTAAGTCGTATTGGTAATACAAATCCGCTTTTAACAGAACAAATAAAGAACCTTGATGTCAAGCCAATAGTTGATGAGTTTAATGCGTTGAATGAGCAAATAAAGGTTCAAAACTACATTTCTCCACTAATGAATGCGGTAAGTAATCTATCCAAGGAAGACCTTGCAGAAATGGCTGAGAGTCTCATCTACTTGACATATTTGAAAAGAAGAATTACCTTCGCAGAGGAAAGTGTAGGTGGTCCGGTTGATGTAGCTGTGATTTCAAAGGGGGATGGATTTGTTTGGATCAAGCGAAAACATTATTTTAGACCGGAACTAAACCAACACTATTTCAGTAATAATTTTAAATAATAACATGATGGATACATTTTCATTCAATCCCGAATCGACCAATAGTTCAAATCCAAACCATGATGTATTGTCCGGTTTCAAATCGGCAAATACAAAAAATACAAGTATTCAGCCGGGGATGTCTGTGAAAGAAATATCTGACGTTGTTGCCGAGAAATTAATGGCAGTTATATTGGAGCAATTTGAAGCTACAAAAGTTCAATTTGAAGCGAAAGAAAAAAATGAAAAGGAGAAATAGTTTTTTAGCGGAGGATGTTTTTATCTTTAGTATGATTTATTTGCATTTTCAATTTGGCAGACAGTGTCTGCCAAATTAATATCGTTTTTGAAAATATTTTTGTGCCTCACAAATTCGAGAGCTAGTCGATTCAATTATAAATAAATCTGCGGTTATTCTGCGTACTCTGCGCAATCTGCGGGAGATTATTTTAAGCGATAACACACTAAAAATAATCTCCCGAAAACTGCATTACTAACTCCCGGACGGAATGTCGCTTGATGGGTTGCGTAATCGAAAGTGTGTCGGTCAATCCGCTTAACATTCTTCCGAGCGGCGGCAAACAAGTGCCATCCCGCACGTATTTACATTCTCATGTGATATTCTCATTTTTTTTTCTGCGCCTTAATCTGCGAATTTTTCTGCGCCTTCATCTGCGGGATCTGCGGGAGAAAAACACATAGAGCAATCTCTTACTGAAATTTGTAATCCTTATTCAAAGAATCTTTGTGCGGACGGAATGTCGCTTGATGGGATACTTAATTGAAAGAGTGTCGGTAATTCCGCTTAACATTCCTCCGAGCGGCGGTACGCAAGCGCCATCCCATGCGTAATTACATTCTTATGTGACAAATGCATATTTATTTCTGCGCCTTAATCTGCGAATTTTTCTGCGCCTTCATCTGCGTGATCTGCGGGAGAAAAACACACAGGAAATCTGCGGTTTTTCTGCGTGATCTGCGTGGCAATGCCACGGGAGATTTTTTTAAGCGATAACACTCAGAAAAATCTCTTCCGAAAATTGCACAATGCATTCCCGGCCAGAATGACGCTTGATGCGCTACGAAATGTAAGTGTGCCCGTAATTCCGCTTAACATTCCTCCGAACGACGCGGCTTGCAACGGGCAGTTTCATAGTCTTTGTAAACGGATTGCCCCACAAGCCGACACAAGGTTAATTCCCCACGCGCGAATTCTGCAACAAAGAAAGTTGTATTCTCACCAATCCCTCCAATGCAGTAACTGTTCGCAATTCTTTCGAATCTAAATTATCGGGCAGTGGCGACATTCCGTGTGATAGTTTTTGATTGTATTCGTTGAGAGAAGCACGAAGTTTTTCTACTTCATTACTCATTTCAGTTCCGTGTCCGATGAAATCGCCGGCGAGTGATTCGCTGAGGAGAATTTTGCCTTCGTCAGCCGAAGTCGGAATGATTTCTAGTCCGGTGTCGAACTTTATTAGCTTCCGCTTTAGATCTTCACACAATTGATTGATCGATTTTGCTTCTTGCACTAATATTTTCGCAGAATCAATTTTGGTCAGCGCTCTTTCATGTGCAAGCAATTGTTCCTGCTGAATGTAATCACGGGTACGATCTGCCTCAACTCTTTGTTGATTTTGGTTTGTACGAATGAGCGTGAGAAAAAGTCCGCATCCCATGATAATTATTAGCGAGTTCACAATTACATTTTCTTTGTTGATTGGATTTCGAATTCCTATAAAGAAATAGATCGGGAGAAAGAGCAATCCGAACATGAGCACGGAAGTAAATCCCATAATGTTTGCAAAAGGCCAGTGTTGAATTTTAAATAAAACAGACATACTCAGCAACATTCCGGAGATCACACCGGTCACAACTATGATCTGTTCTTTGATTTCTTTTCGTTCGCGGATCCGCAAAGTTAAAAGTAACGGAAGGAAAACGAGACTGAACGAAACGATTCCGAGTAGAATGAATATGGATGCACCCGGTAAATGAGTAAACTTTAACAAAATTCCTAAGGCTGTGAAAGCAGCGGAAATGGTTCCGCTTGTCATCATTATTTTTTTCATTGTGTAGTAGTTTTTAAATAGTAGCAGAGATTGAGTTTCCTCTTCTACTTCTATCAATTCGCGTTTGTAGAAACGAGTGATGACAGACGAGTAGAATTGCCCGAAGTCTCCGTTTGCTTCGAGTTCACTTTCGATGATACAACAAATGTGATCCAGGAGGTTTACCTGCAGGTCCTCCGTCTCAATGCCACGACGTCTTATGTCATCGAGAATCCAATCCATTTGTTGATCACTTAATTGATACATTCCTTATACTAATTCAATGATTAGTTAATTAATTAATTGAGTATTCATGCCAATCAAGAACTTCATCGTCTCCAGAAAATCTGCGAGTTCGGAGATTTTTTCTTCGCCTTTGGTTTTTCCTTTGGGCGTTAGCGAATAATATTTTCGTACACGCTTGCCGATGAATTCCGATTCGGTTTGTAAAATACCATCCGCTTCGAGTGCATGCAAAGTAGGATAGAGCGCACCTTCGGTGAGTTGTATTTTATTACCGGTGAGTTCTTTCACACGTTGCGTCATTTCGTAGCCGTACATTCTCGGATTGTCGCGAAGCAATTTGAGAATGATCGTCTTTAGAGTTCCTTTGATGAGTTCAGATGAATAAATCATTGTTTTTATTTTTACCTAACGCAATTATACATCGGAATCTTATGTATATGCAAGAAAAATTTGCCAATAAATCATAATACGTTGAAAACTAGGAATATAAAATTTACTTTTCGAGCCGCCTGACTATCTAATTCCTCTGAGCAGCAACACCAAAAAAAAATCTGCGCCTTAATCTGCGATTTTATCTGCGCCTTCATTAGCGATGATCTGCGGGAGATTTTTTAACATAGAGTGCATAGAGAAAAAAATGAAGAACACGGAGAAGTTTGAATACTATGAATGCTAAGAAAAATCTGTGTATATCTGTGAATTCTGTGGGAGATTGTTTTTAACACAGAGTGCATAGAGAAAGGAAATGAGTGCACCGAGAAGTCGTTTTCTTGCAAAGAGCCAATAAGAGTTTACATTTGTGTCTAAACAATAATTTCTAAAACACAGTACTATGGAAGCAAATCAAATAATGGTAAAAATGGTTTTAGACAGATGGTATTCGCTCTTGAAAGTTTTTGATACGATACTCGATTCTGTTTCTGATGAACAAATGCAAAAGGAAGTGGCGCCGGGAAAGAACCGGGGAATATATTTATTCGGACATCTTGTCGCTGTTCATGATGACATGATGCCGATCTTAAATTTTGGCGAGAAATTATTTCCTGAACTGGAAGAGCCTTTTATTAAATTTCCTGATAAAGCAACCAGTGTAACTCCCTCTGCAAGTGAATTGCGTGCAATGTGGAAAAAGCAGAATGAAGTCCTAAATAAGAAGTTCGAAAGTTTAACACCGAGTCAATGGTTCGAGAAGCACAATTCTATTTCAGCTGAAGATTTTGCGAAAGAACCTTATCGCAATAAACTCAATGTAATGATCACACGGATCAGTCATCTTTCATATCATAGCGGACAATTGGCAATGCTTAAAAAATAGCACTTCAATTAGAGTTCCACGATTTTGTGATATCGTACTATATTTCTTCTTTTAAAAGTGTTCATGAACTTAGAAAAATCTGCGCCTTCATCTGCGAATTTATCTGCGCCTTAATCAGCGATGATCTGCGGGAAATTTTTTTAACACAGAGCGCATGGAGAAAAAAATTGAGAAACACGAAGAAGATTTAAACACTAAGATTCACTAAGTTTTTAGCACAAGAACACAGTTGGGGAAAAAATGAAAAATGAAGGATGAAAAATGGTTTTGCAGAATCTGTGTAATCAGATAAATCTGTAGTTAAAAACACAATCCCGATAGCTATCGCATATGCGTCAAGCTAAGCGGCAAATTTCAGCTTAAACTTCTTGGCATTTATCCTGTCTCCTCGCTTTTCATACATGCAATGTACCTTCATTTGTTTAATGATTTCTTTGTTCGATTTTGAAG
>JANOBV010000316.1:0-7237 GCA_031411835.1 Bacteroidota bacterium
CTGTGCAATACATTCATACTTATTTGACGAATTGGTTGGGACAAGTTGTCATTAAAGATCTTCGAGTAAAATTATTCCGACACATTTCAAAATTACGTCTTAAATATTTCGATCATACTCCAATCGGAACATTGGTAACCAGAACTATTAGTGACTTAGAAACTATTGCAGATATTTTCAGTGAAGGATTGATCGTTATCATTGGTGATCTACTTCAATTGTTTGTAATCATTGCAGTCATGTTTTACAAAGATTGGCGCTTGACATTGATAAGTTTAAGTACAATTCCAATTCTAATGGTAGCAACACGTATTTTTCAATACGGAATAAATAAAACATTTAGAGAAGTTAGAACACAAGTTGCAGCATTAAACACATTTGTTCAGGAACACATTACCGGAATGAGCATTGTGCAGATCTTTAATCGTGAAGACGAAGAAATGAAGCGATTCCGTAAGATCAACAACGAACACATGAAAGCACATGTGAAGTCGGTTTGGTATTACAGCATTTTCTTTCCCGTTGTCGAGTTACTTTCAGCAGCATCAATTGGTTTACTTGTATGGTGGGGATCCGGTGGTGTCATTGCGCATGAAGTTTCATTGGGAAATGTCATAGCATTTATAATGTTCATCAACATGTTATTCAGACCAATTCGAGAGTTGGCCGATAAATTCAATACACTTCAAATGGGAATGGTTAGTAGTGAACGTGTTTTGAAAGTTCTGGATACAGAAGAATTTATTGAAGATAAAGGGACAGTGGAAAGATCAATTTCCGGATCTATCCGTTTCGAGAATGTGTGGTTTGCCTATAACGACTCAAAAGATCCGAAGGAAACAGAATGGATCTTGAAAGATGTGAGTTTTGAAATTAAATCAGGGGAAACGTTAGCATTGATCGGAGCAACAGGCGCAGGAAAATCGTCCATCATTAATCTTGTTGGAAGAATGTATGAATTTCAGAAAGGGCGCATTACAATAGATGGAATTGATATCAGAGATTACAAATTAGATGAACTAAGAGAACAGATCGCTGTTGTTTTGCAAGATGTGTTTCTTTTTTCAGACACCATTTATAACAACATAACATTGAACGATCACAGCATCTCACTCGAGAAAGTAAAAGAAGCATCACAAGCAGTTGGCGCTCGTGTTTTTATTGAACGACTACCAGGTAAATACAATTTCAATGTGATGGAGCGTGGCGCCATGTTGTCAGTCGGCCAAAGGCAGTTGATTTCATTTATCAGAGCTTATGTTTTCAAGCCTTCAATTTTGATCTTGGACGAAGCAACATCATCCATTGACAGTGAAAGCGAAGAGCTAATTCAGAAAGCAACGGCTACATTGACAAAAGGAAGAACATCAATTGTAATTGCACACCGTTTGGCAACTATCCAAAATGCCAATAAGATCATTGTAATGGACCACGGAAAAGTTATCGAACAAGGAAACCACCAGGAACTTTTAAGACAAGGCGGGCTTTATAAGGAGTTGTATGATATTCAGTTTAAAGTAAGTGGTAAGTAGTAATTGGTGAGTAGCAAAGCATACTGTGCTACTCACCAATTACTACTTACCACTTACAATTTAAATAACTGCTCTCATCAACAACGTCAACTCCTCAACCTTATCCATAAACCCTAATTTGTGATAAGAATTCATTAGGTTGCGAATCAATCGTTGGATCATGTCGCGATTAGAACATGGTTCGTAGAAACTTTTCTCTTGCGGAATTTTTAATTGGGCAAGGAAATTATCGATCTCTTTTTTATTGAAGATATCACCTTTACTGAAAGGGTTGATATAAAAAAGTATTTTAGAATGATCATCAATAGATACAGGATCGTTCAACTCATCTTTATAGCAAAGAATAAAATGCTCAGGAAGATTAACTCCATAAATTGGAATACCTGCAGAACGAGCGATTTCAAGATAGAGTAGAGATAACATTAAAGGATTTCCTTTTTTCGTCTCAAGAGCTATATTGATGAAACTATTTTGTGGTGCATGGTAATTTTGTGTGTTACCTGAATAGCCATGGATCTCAAAAAAGATTTTATTTAAAACCTTCACTTGTTCAAGTGCTGTAAGACCATCATTCATTTCTAGCCAAGCATCTTTACGGACTTTGTCAAGTTGCTTTTGAATTTGTTCAGCTTGAAGTTCCGGATATTGGTAACGAGCAAGAAGAATTGCACCTTTGATAAGATCATGTGATCCTGAATGTGCCCAAACATGTAATTCATGTTTAAGATCATCAAATTGAATCTTATGAATAACATTTTCAATACGCTCTTGCATCATTGCGTCCATTGAACTACTCCAGGCATTTTCCAAAAGTGGAATAACATCCTTTCCATAGTCAACCAAACGAGTTTCTATATGATTATAAATTTCTTGATCAGAGTCATCTAACAATCTGATCAAAGCATCAACTTCAGGGCGATTTAATGTTTTCATAGGTTATCGTTTAACCGCAATGCACTAAAAAAAGATACCGGTTTTCTCTTCGAATTTTCAACAGAATTTTGTTCGAACTTTATCATTAGACAAACCGTAACCTTTCAAAATAGGCCAGTTTTACACAAAAAACAAATAAAGGTGTTGAAACGTTTTACCTAACAATGGCAAAATGAGGATTTAACTTCCTACATTTGTAAAACATAACAAAATAACCATTTTAAAATAGATTTAACAGCTATGTTTAAACTAAAAACAGTTCTCTTTACTTTTAGTATTTTACTAATAACTACCGTTTCAAACGGAATCAATCCGATATGGGAATCTTTTTATTCAAATTCAGGCGACAATTCTGATCGCTATAATAATGTAATATCAGATGGAGCTGGTAATTTTATCGGCGTCGGTTATACAATTCGCTCCGGAAATTACCGCGACTTCTTAGTTGTGAAATTTGATGCTAATGGCGATACCATTTGGACTAGAACAAAAAATGGCAAAGGCAGCACCGATGATGAAGCTATTGCTGTTGCAGTGGATGGTTCCGGAAATGTTTTTGTTTGTGGATCTTCAGATGGAGGTACAACCAATTTGGATATCCTGCTGATTAAGTACGATATCAATGGAACAAAGCTTTATGACACAACTTGGAACTCAGTTGCATTTTATGATGACATTCCAGTAGCGATGGCATTGGATCCGAGTGGAAATATTATTATTGCAGGTAACACTGAACCGGACACAGTTTCAGGGAGCAATAACTATATAACTTTGAAATTTGCTTCCGATGGAACTTTAATTTGGTCGACAGAATTTTCAAGAACCGGTGTTACAAGTGGAAAAGACGAAGTTTCAGGTTTAGTTGTTGACGCCAGCGGTGATGCTTATGTGACAGGAAGATCATATGGGCCGGCAAATGATGATGATTTTGCAACAGTCAAATATTCTGGCGCGAATGGAGTACAACAATGGTTGCAAACATATAATAGCGGAAACGGAAATGATCGGGCTACAGCAATTACTCTCGACAACGGTGGGGCTGTGATAGTGACAGGCAGAAGTAAAAGCGGAAGTAATGATGATTTCAGAACAGTAAAGTATACTACAACATTAGGTACACTTCAATGGAGTAAATTCTACAATGCTCCTGCAAATCAGGATGACCGTGCGCTTGCTATTGCAGTCGATGCTTCAGATAACGTATATGTAACTGGGCAGTCGGATATCGATAATTCATCAACTGTAAATTACGATTTTGCAACTGTAAAATATAATTCTGCCGGTACACAGCAATGGTCAAGAATTACTGGTTCTGTTTTTATTCAAGATGATATTCCAATGGCAATGAAAGTGGATGGTTCAGGAAATATTTTCATTACCGGTAGAAGTGATCAAGATCCGGGTATAGGTGATGATAATGATTGGATGACTGTCATGTACAATACAGGAGGAACGTTGCAGTGGTCTCTATTTAAAGGTGGTTCTAGTGTAGGAAAAGGCGACACTCCAGGAAATTTAGTTCTTGATGGAACTAGTTGTTATGTGGTGGGGAGTTTAGAAAATTCAGGAACTCAAAAAGATGCAACAGTTGTTAAATATGATATCATCGGGACAGAGACTTTTGCTAAAGAATATAATGGTTTAGGTGATTTCAATGAAAATGCTAAAGCTATTGTGATTGACTCGAACGATTTTTCATATACATGTGGTTATACATTTTATCAAGATCATAACCGAGATGCTTTCATCAATAAAGTAGATGATGGTGGAATCCTTCAATGCACATATATTTTTAATGGTGCAAAAAATGATGATGATGAATTCTCAGATCTAGCAATAGCGCAAAATGGAAAAATCTATGCTGTTGGATTTACAAAAGTGAGTGGACAAAAAAGTGATTTCCTTTTAGTGAAATATGATCCTGCTACTTGCGATACATTATGGACAAGAACTTACGACTATGTAGGACAAAGCGACAAAGCAGAAGCGCTTGCTTTGGATGCTGTAGGAAATATTTATTTAACAGGTAGGAGTGATAGCGCGCCGTTAGATTCTATAGAGAACAACGACATTGTTACGATGAAATATGACTCCAATGGAAATTTGATCTGGACGCAACGATTCAATGGAACAGGTGATCTTCGCGATGAACCTTCGAAAATTCTTATTAATGGAAATGGAGAAATTCTAGTATGCGGTCGTACTGAAAATGTTCATGACGATGATTTTGTATTATTAAAATATAATGCTTCAACAGGAAATCCTGTTTGGGCGTCGCCTGCAATTTATGGTGGTCCTTTTGCAAATGATGATCGTGCAATTGACATGACTATTGATACTTCAAACAATATTTATGTTTGTGGTTATAGCCAAACCGGAAGCGGAAATTCAACTGAAGATCCTGTACTATTAAAATATGATGATGCCGGTAACAATATTGGATTCTATAGTTATGTAGGTATCGGTCAAGATGAACCTGTTGCAATTGCTCACGATTTAAATGGCGATATCATAGTGGCTTTCAAAGAAGATGTAGATCCGGATCCTACTATTAGTAACTATAATTACCTGACAATTAAATTTGATAATACATTAAATCAAATTTGGACATCACCGCCACGATACGATTCACCAATTAATCAAGATGATATTCCGGTAGATATGTTAGTATCCCCAAATGGAGATATCTATGTTACGGGGACTTCAGAAAATGATTCAAGTGCAGGTAGAATAAATCAGAATTTACTTACAATAGTTTATACTGCTCAAGGAAACCAACAAGCTATTTCAAATTACGATGGTCCAAATGGAACAGATGATGCGCCAAGTGCAATTGCAATCCATGGAAATTCATTCTGGGTTTGCGGATATGTTGAAGGCACTTCTAATTCACAAAAGAATAGTGCTGATTTGAAATACGGATTAATTGTTGGAGTTAATGAAGTTGCAGGGTTGCTTTCATCTTCAATTTTTCCTAATCCATTCCAACAAAATGCAACTATCACTTTGCAAAATTCAGATAATTCAGAACATACTTTGAGAATAATGGATATGGCCGGAGCTATCGTTTCTGAAAAGATATTTCATGGTGAACAAATTGACATTACAAGAGGAAGTCTTGCAGCAGGAATGTATCAATACAGTATTTCAGGAAATAAAAACATCTTGTCTAGAGGTAAATTTATTATTAACTAATTTAACATGAAACGTATTTTATTATTGGCGATCTTATGTTTGTCAAGTTATTTTTCGAATGCTCAAGGGCCTAAAAATCTAGCTGTACTCGATACGATCAATATTGGTCAAAGTCTTGCAGGTGTTTGGCATTATCGACATGCAAGTGGCTCTGAATATGCAATTGTTGGCGCTGCTGAAGGAATTTGCATTGTTGATATTACTACGCCGTCAAATTCAACTTTACTGATGCAACTCCCGGGTGTTTCAAGCATTTGGCACGAAGTAAAAGTACTAGGTGACTATGCTTATGCAGTGAGTGAAGGAAATGATCCAAACAATTTGAAAAATGGTTTGCAAATTATTGACTTGCGATATTTACCGGATAGTGCCCCAAACAAATTTTACACAGGTGATGGAGTAATTGCAAATCAACTTGTTTCTTCTCATTCAATAACAGTTGGAGGAAATACAGTTTTTTTAAATGGACATAATATAACTGCACTTAACCAAGGTGTTTTATTTCTTGATGTTACCGATCCTTGGAATCCTGTATATGTTGGTGCGGAGACCAATAATTATTGTCATGATTCTTATTTCCGAAATAATTTCCTTTATACAAGTGATATTTACAACGGTCAATTTTCAATTTACGACATTTCGAATTTAAGTACACCGACATTGTTGGCCACTCAACTTACTCCCGGACTCTTCAATCACAATACATGGCTGAGTGATGATGGCAATATTCTTTTTGCAGCCGATGAAAAAGCAAGTGCTCCTTTGGCGAGTTTTGATATTTCTGATTTAGGAAACATTTCTCTTCTTGACACTTTCTTCAATGGCAACTTTACAAGCAATGAAGTCCATAATGTAAGAGTGATCAACGATTATGTTATTTGTCCAAGTTATGGAAGCCAAATAACAATTGTTGATGGACAGCGCCCAAGAAATATGATTGAAATTGCAAACTATCCAACCGGTGGATATCTCTGTTGGGATGCTGATCCTTATACTACTTCCGGTGCAATTTTAGCAACTGACATGACAGGTATATTCTATGTCTTTGCTCCAACTTACCAGAGAGCATGTTATTTAGAAGGAATCGTTACCGATTCAGTTACAGGTACTGCTTTGAATGGAGTGGATGTCGTAATTCAAGGAACAGGAATTACTTCTCTTACAAATCCATTAGGAGAATTCTACACAGGCTATGCTGACTCCGGAACTTATTCTGTTTCCTTCTCAAAAGCAGGATACGTATCTCAAACTATTTCTTTTGCATTTTCAAATGGAGTAGTCGATACGATCAGTGTTAGATTGGTTCCAATTGGTGCAGGAATTACAAATATTTCAACTTCTGAAATGATTGCTTACCCAAATCCCGCAAGTGAAAAACTTTTCATCACAACAATTTTTACTGAATGTGATTTCAATATCTATGACATTCAAGGAAAACAAGTTTTGAAAGGACATTTATCCGGTTCAGAAAAAAGTATTGAAACAAAAAAACTCCCAGCCGGAACTTACACAGTTGAATTGATCGATGGCCAAAACAAAGCCTCGCAAAAAATAATAATGAAGAATGAAGAATGAAG
>JANOBV010000317.1:0-17396 GCA_031411835.1 Bacteroidota bacterium
GAAAAACCAATTCATCTGCTTTATATTTCAGGTGGCGAAAATGATACACTTGCTTTTCCAAGAAATTTAATGATAGCAGAAAAAAATTCTTCTGCGAAAGTGGTGGAGAGTTTTCATTCACGTGGAAATGATTCTTCATTCATTAACATTGTAACTGAAGTTGTTCTCGGTGAAAATGCAAATGTGGAATGGTCGAAAATTCAATTGGAGAACTCGAACACATTTCATATCAGTCATACGGAATGTACACAAGCGGCCAATTCAAATTTTGATATTCATACGATTACTTTTGGTGGGAAAATTGTACGCAATAATTTGCATATTGTTTTGAAAGGGAAAAATATTACTTCTAATCTAAACGGATTATATGTTTCTCATGGCGATTCACTTGTTGACAATCACACATTGGTTGATCATGCAATGCCGAATTGTTTGAGCAATGAACTTTATAAAGGTGTGCTCGACGGAAAATCGAAAGGTGTTTTCAACGGAAAGATCTTCGTTCGTAAAGACGCACAAAAAACAAATGCTTATCAGTCGAATAAGAATATATTAATGTCAGACGAAGCTTCTATGAACGCTAAACCGCAATTAGAGATCTTCGCTGACGATGTAAAATGTAGTCATGGCGCAACAACTGGTCAACTCGATAAAGAAGCGCTTTTTTATCTTCGTAGTCGTGGTATTGGTGAGGAAGAAGCGCGTGCTTTTCTAACAATCGCTTTTGCTGAAGATGTTCTTAACAGAATTACGAATGAAACTCTTCGTGATGAATTGAAAAATAGAATTAGCGAACGATTAACTAAATCGAATTAAATGGACAGTGTAATTACAGCGCCGGTGAAAAAGACACCTTTTGATGTTGAGTCTGTCAGAATTGATTTTCCTGTACTTAAAACTAAGGCGCACGGGAAACCATTGATTTATTTTGATAATGCAGCAACAAGTCAGAAGCCGCAAGTTGTAATTGATAAACTAGTCGACTATTACTCAAATTATAATGCAAACATTCATCGTGGTGTTCACTATCTAAGTCAGATAGCATCGAATGATTTTGATGAAGTACGAATCATCGTGCAAAAGTTCATCAATGCAGCTTCTGAAAGAGAAATTATTTTCGTACGCGGAACAACTGAAGGAATCAATCTGGTTGCTTCTACGTATGGACGACAAAATGTAAAAGCCGGTGATGAAATAATTGTCACTGCAATGGAACATCATAGCAATATCGTCCCTTGGCAAATGCTTTGCGAAGAAAAGGGAGCGACTTTGAAAGTTATTCCAATGAATGATAATGGCGAGATCATCATGGAAGAGTATAAAAAACTGCTATCTGATAAAACGAAACTCGTTACTGTTGTTCATACTTCGAATTCACTTGGAACGATCAATCCTGTGAAAGAGATCATTCGTTTAGCTCACGAGAAAAATATTCCGGTTATGGTCGATGCAGCTCAAGGTATTGTTCATTCAACAATTGATGTTCAAGATCTGAATTGTGATTTTCTTTCTTTCTCCGGACACAAAGTATTTTCTCCAACGGGAATCGGTGTGTTGTATGGCAAAGCGGAATTGCTTGAAGCTATGCCACCATATCAAGGCGGAGGTGAAATGATCTCTTCGGTGAAATTTGAAAAAACGATCTATAACGAAATTCCATATAAGTTTGAAGCAGGGACTCCGAATATTGCTGATGTAATAGGAATGGGAGCTGGCTTAAATTATTTTTCTTCTCTCGATCAAAAAGGAGCACATGCTCATGAGACTGCATTGTTGAAATACGCGGAGGAGAAATTATCTGCAATTGTTGGAGTGAGATTGATTGGAACAGCAAAGGAAAAAGCAAGTGTTGTTTCTTTTGTGATCGAAGGTCTGAATGCTCTTGATGTTGGTATGTATTTAGATACAATGGGAATTGCTGTTCGTACAGGACAACATTGTACTGAACCGGTAATGGATCGATTCTGCATTCCCGGAACCATTCGCGCTTCATTCTTGTTTTATAATACATTCGCGGAAATCGATGCATTAATAGAAGGAGTGAAGAAGGCAATTAAATTATTGAAGCAGTAAAATGAATATCGAAGAATTAGAAAAATCTATCGTAGAAGATTTTGAACTATTCGATGAATGGGCTGAACGTTATCAGTACATCATTGAGTTGGGACAAAAACTTCCTGTATTGGATGATAAATATAAGATTGACGAAAATAAAATTAAAGGTTGTCAAAGCAGCGTTTGGTTACATGCATATACAGAAAACGGAAAAGTATTTTTTGAAGCAGATAGTGATTCTACTTTTGTAAAAGGGGAAATTGCATTGCTAATAAATGTTTTGTCCGGCCAAGATCCGAAAGCAATTGTCGATACAGATTTGAAATTCATCGATGCAATTGGATTACGTCAACATATTGCAGTAACACGCGCAAACGGTTTGGCATCAATGATCAAACAAATGAAACTATACGCACTAGCGTTGAACTCGAAACAATCGGCATGAAAGAAAACACGCCAACACCTATAACTCACGAAAGCCACCCGGTAAGAACACTTCGTGAACGAGTGATTGAAGTATTGAAAACATGCTACGATCCTGAAATTCCTGTGGACATTTACGAATTAGGATTGATCTATGAGATCATCGAACTGCCGGGAAATGATCTGCATATTAAAATGACATTGACATCACCTGCTTGTCCTGTTGCAGAAACATTGCCGGTTGATGTAGAAAATAAATTGAAAGCAATTCCCGACGTAAACAATGCCAAAGTAGAAATCACTTTCGACCCGCCATGGGAAAAAGATATGATGAGTGAAGAAGCGAAGTTGGAGTTGGGGATGTGGTAGTTTAATTTTTGTTTGAACAATTTAAACAATCTTTCTCTTAAGTAAAATGGATCCAATAATAAACAAAGTCGCTTCCTCCGGCCTCATCACCCTCGATCTCGAAGATCATTTCCCCGAGGGAGAGCGTGTGCTTTTTGATCTGGAGCCTTGGTTGTTTCAGGGATTGATCCTTCGCGAAAAAGATTTTCGTGAGAATTTAAAAGCGCACGATTGGAGTCAATACAAAGATAAATTTGTTGCAATCATTTGTTCGGCAGATGCAATTATTCCTGCTTGGTCGTACATGCTTTTATTTTCACACTTCGAACCGTTTGCAAAAAAGATTGTCTTCGGTGATTTGAAGAGATTAGAAGAAGAAATTTTCGAAGATGTAATTGCATCAATTAATGCAGAAGATTATCGCGATCAACGAGTGATCATCAAAGGTTGCTCTAAAAAAGAAATTCCACTTTTCACTTATGCCGCATTGACTGCAAAGCTTCGCCCGGTTGTGAAGAGTATTATGTTTGGTGAGCCATGTAGTACTGTGCCGGTTTTTAAACGCAAGGATTAATTTATTTTAAGATTTATTTCAGGTAATAGCCGACCAATCTTTTTTAATTTGATTCATCTTTTGGAGATATGAAAAGAGAAAAAGAATTTCTATTCTAAATTCAAATTTGTATTCCGGAATATAAAGAGGGAGAAGCATGGAAATAACACAAATCAGAACTCCTGCAAATCCATCTATCTGAGCAAATAGTATTGCCCAATCTTTTTCATTCAATAATCCAAATGCAGTAATTCCTTTGAAAAGCAATATTGATATAATCGACATTCCTAAAATTGAAAAAGTCTCTGTTGTTTGAAAGCCATAAATAGAAACACTCCATCGTAGTCCAATGAATCCCGCTACTATACTTAAAGCTGCAGCTCCACCCAAAACGATGAATATCCAACTGAATACTTTTATCCATTACGGTAAAAGAGTTTTCCTACTTTTTGATCTCTGGTCTTTAATATCGAAATCGAGAATTTGTGATGAATTGTTTTCCATTTAGATGTTTGGATAAAGAGGAATCATTTGTGGCTATTCATAAATTTCATTTATAATATCAATAGGAAAGCAATATAGAAAATTTCATTTGGCTGAATTTAGAGAATTGTAATGAAGTTAAATGTTGGTGCGAATTTAGGTTGATCAAACCATATTACCATCAAAAAGGCCTAATTTAACCTAAAATCCAATTTTATTTTATTTGCAAAGTTAAAATAAATCGTAACTTTGAACCGCAAAGTACTTTTAACCACACGAAAATGAACCAGCAGGAAAAGCAATTAGAAACATTGACAGAGATCCGTTCTCTTATGGAACGTTCTTCTCGTTTTATTTCGCTTAGTGGACTCTCAGGAATATTCGCCGGAATATTTGCTCTCTTCGGTGTACTTGCTCTATCGATAAAGTTTCCTTTTAGTATTGACTCATTTACTTATTATCGCCAGGCTTATTTGGAGAATGATGAAATAAATAAATCCTTTTTCGTTTTCTTCGGTCTTATTGCTTTGTTTATGGTTATCGCTTCTATGTCAGTTGGATATTATTTCACTTCCAGAAAGGCAAAGAAAAATGGATTGACTGTTTGGGACTCTTCTGCAAAAAGGTTACTGATCAATCTCTTTATTCCTCTTGTTACTGGCGGAATATTTTGCGGAATATTACTTTATCATAAGTTGATTCCATTTGTAATTCCTGCTACGTTAATTTTCTACGGACTTTCACTTTTAAATGCGAGTAAATATACACTGAACGACATTCGATTTCTTGGGATCTGCGAGATCGTGCTTGGACTTATCTCAGGAATATTTGTCGAATATGGAATCTTAATTTGGGCAATAGGATTTGGGTTGCTTCATATCGTTTATGGTGCTACAATGTATTTTAAGTACGAACGATGAAAAATTATATCGACGATCTTAATAAAGCATTTGAAAGTAGGATACGACTAGGGATCATGTCTATACTAATGGTAAATGATTGGGTTGACTTCAACACTTTCAAAGAATTACTCAATTTAACTGATGGTAACCTCGCTAGTCATGCAACTGCATTGGAAAAATTAGACTTTATCCAAATCAGAAAACAATTCGTTGGCAAGAAACCGAATACTACTTATGCGATCACAAAAAAAGGACGGAAGGCTTTCGGAGAACATCTCGATGGCCTTGAAAAACTATTGAAAAAAATGGAGTGAAATTTTTTTACCAATTAACTTTGAAATACAAAGTACTTTCAAATAAAATAACATGATAACAGTTGACAGATTAAAATTAGAAGTGAGGATCAGAATATTGATCATCACATTCATTGTGTTTCTGATCCTCAGTGGCATTACTGCCTTTCCATTGGAAACAGAATTAAAGTTTCTTGTTGATGCTACAACATCGGCACCGGAATTTCTTCATGAGTGGTTGCAAAATGTTTATCAGGCGATAAAGGAAACAAATGCAAAATTTCCCTTTATGTCATATGGGACGGATTGGTTAGCATTTGCACATATAGTAATCGCAGTAGTTTTCATAGGGCCCTTAAGAGATCCGGTAAGAAATGTCTGGGTGATTCAATTCGGGATGATTGCTTGTCTTATGATCTTCCCACTTGCATTTATTTGTGGACCAATCAGACAGATCCCTTTTTATTGGCAGCTCATCGATTGCTCTTTTGGAGTAATCGGTTTTCTTCCCTTATATCAATGCTACCGATACATACGGAAGCTGGAAAATTTATTAGCTAATACAAATCTCAAATTTATATAACATGAAAAAGAACGATTGGATCTTATTGATCAGTGTAGTACTCTACAGTTTTTTATTTTATAATCAATTTGCCGGAATAAATTATCTGATATTTAATATTGCTCTCATTACCGGATTGTGGATAAAAGAAAAAAATGTTTCGGAAAATAGTGATTGGAGAGTTGCTTCATTCTTTTGCATTTCAACTTCTATTGCGATTACAATTTACGGAAATGGTCTGGCTATTTTTGCAAACTTGATTGCGTTAAGTTTGTTATCAGCTTTCACAATGAAAGAAAATAATTCCTTTTTATTCTCTGTAGGATTCTCATTTTTTTCTTACGCCACCTCTCCATTTTATATGATCAGTGACTGGCAAAAGAGAGTAGGAGCTGAGTCATCTAAATCGGCACCATCCGTAAAGCGAACATTTTTAATAGTTCTACCGATTCTAATTGCATTGCTGTTCTTGTTTCTTTACAGAGCCTCAAACCCTATTTTCAACGACTTCATTCAAAAGATAAATATTGATTTTATTTCTTTTCAACTGTTATTCTTTACTATCGGTGGATTAATTTTATTGTATGGTTTCTATTATCATAGAAGAATAAAAGCAATATCACTGATCGATGAAAATTCGCAACAAACAATTTTCCTGGACCAAATCAAACAAGGCTCATTCTTTGGTGTCAAATTAAGTAATGACGATGAACTGTTCTCTGCAAAACTGCTCTTCGTACTTCTGAATTGTATTATTTTAATTGTGAATTTACTTGATTTTGATTTTTTATTTATCAGTCATCACCTACCTGATGGAGTAACGTATTCTCAATTTGTCCACCAAGGTACCGGAGCTTTAATAGTTTCAATTTTGATCTCCATAATTATAATAATATTTTATTTCCGTGGACAAATAAACTTTTCTGCAGATAATAAATTCATAAAAGTACTTGCTTATTTGTGGATCGTACAAAACATCGTAATATTATTTTCAACTGCGATGAGAAATGGAATGTATATCGATGAATATGGTTTGACATATAAACGAATTGGTGTTTATATATATCTAATACTTACCATAATCGGATTGATCACAACCTATATTAAAATTGCAAAACTAAAGACATCGTCATACTTAGTTCGAATTAATTCATGGCTATTTTATTTTGTACTTGTCATTTCATGTTTTATTGTTTGGGATAATTTAATTACTGACCATAATATTAAGCAAAACGGAAAAGACAGCAGAGATTATTTGATCGAATTGTCGGAAGCAAATCTGCCGGTCTTATTTAAACTTCAAAACGATGCAAACAAATTTTTAAAATCTGATCAACAAATTAGTGATCAAAAGCATGAAGAATACTATGAACGAAGATTAAGCACGAAGCTCTTTAATTTTATTTCCAATGATCATAAGGCAAGCTGGAGGTCCTGGAATTATGAACGTATGAGAATCAAAAATGAACTCATGGAGATGAATCAACATTCTGAATTATCCACCTTAAGATTAACAAACATGGCATTGTATTCATTAAACCCATTGGATGGATCTTGGAATATTAAAAAGCTTGATGTTAGTTCGAATTATATTGAATCGATTTCTGAAATAGTGATATTCTCTAATTTGGTTGAATTGAATATTAGTAATAATAGATTGAAGCAATTAAATGGGATAGAAAATCTTCGCCAACTTAAATATCTTGATCTTAGCGGAAACTTTATAAACGATTTTTCTCCTTTACTTAAACTTAATAATCTCAAAGCGGTACGTCTGCCGGATGATATTTCTACCTTTCAATTGGAGACGTTGATCAGACATTTTCCTGAATTAATAATAGTTAAAAATTTGTAGCCGATATTTGAAATTATGAGATCAATAAAACTGACGATCCTATGGCTTACTATATTTGGTATAGCAATGGGTTTTTTAGAAACCGCTGTGGTAGTTTATTTAAGAAGGATCTATTACCCAAATGGTTTTGAATTTCCACTTGTGAGAATTGAAAGTGATATCTTATTGGTAGAAGTTTTAAGGGAATTCGCGACTATTATAATGTTGGCCATGATAGGTGTGCTACTTGGGAAAAACAAATTGCAGCGCTTCGCTCTTTTTATTTATTCCTTCGCAATATGGGACATCTTTTACTACATATTTTTAAAAGCATTGCTCAATTGGCCTGAATCATTTTTAACTCCCGATATTTTATTTTTAATTCCCGTTCCATGGGTTGGACCGGTCGTGGCGCCTATTATCTTAGCAATATCAATGATCATATTGGCTCTTACAATATTGACAAATGAAAATTTGGTATACGACCAAAGCAACGTAAAAAGTGAAATGAAGCTACTTATTGGTGGAAGCTTCATTGCAATTATTTCATTCGTGTTGAATTATTTTACCTTGATTGAGGGTAATAGTGTAACATGGTTTCCGGGAAATGAAATAGCGACTGAATTAATAAGTTCGAAATTTAGTTTGATACATTGGATATTATTTTTCAGTGGCGAAGCTCTGATCGCATATTCAATTATCAGAATTCTAAAATCAGGTCAGTTGAAAATTTATAAAGGAGAATGAAGGAAATAACTTAGCTTCGAAGATAAAAAGCTAAAATTACCAATGTAAAGCTTAATGGTATTCCAATTGCAAGTGACAAAACCATGCTTCGTCTTTTATTGTTTTTATTAAGAAAAAATAAAAAGAGCAGAAAAGTAATTAAAAAGGTAGGAACGAAATAGACTAACAATGCCACCAAATTCCCAATGTTGAAAAGATCGCTTATGCTTCTTGTTTCATAATCCAACCAAAATAAACCCCAACAACTTAGGAGTACAAAAAATGCCAATAAGAATGTTGGTTTTGCAAGCGATTGTGGAGTGGAAGTGGTTTGCATTATTTTTATTTATTTTGAAACGAAGTATGTCAAAAATTATTTTAGGGATAAGATTTATTGATAGATATAGTTTAATTTTTAATCGAAATGACTATGCGACTTTTTATACATATTTAACCCCTGGGGCGACCAAAAAATGATTTCGTCCCTAAGTGCATTTACCAGTAAATATAATTGAATAGAATTTGTGAATAAAATGGCTGACGCCATGCAGCGAGTCCCCTCGTTTTCCCCTTGCTGCATGACTATGCGCCGAGGCGCACAGCTTTTTTAAATAGTCAAATGACTAAAATTAAATTGTAATTCGTAACCGCATAAATGCCGGTTCTTTTATGAAACTCTTTTATGAAATTTGAATGGCCAACTATTAAGAAACTTTATTTAGCCCAAGCTCTTTTCAAAACAAACGCTTTGGTCTTTACCAATGTATTGCCCGTAATTTGGTATACTCAAATAATTATTTTTTAAATACATTGCAATTGCTTCCTCTTGTTTCACTCCTGTTTCCAGAATGCATTTTTCATAAGACAATTCTTTCGCCCACGTTTCTAATTCAAAAAGAATTTTACTAGCAATACCTCTTCCTCTTTTCTCAGGTAAACAATACATCCTTTTCACTTCCATTATTTCCGGAGAGTATTGTTTAATTGCACCACATGCAATCGCTTCATGATCTTCATAAGCAACTACAACATTTTTTATCATTGTAATTTTATTAAATTGATCGTAGAATATTTGCTCGTCGCCATATCTATCAACAAGATCGGTATCGAGTAATTTTACTAATTCAATAAAATCAAGATCTTCGGAGTTTGTGCGTTTTAATGTGATCATATTTTACTTCAACATTATTTCCCGAATATATTTCACAGGCGAACTTCCAAAACTTAAGAACGTTTCGTGAAAACCTTTCAGACTATATTTTTCGCCCAATTTCTTTTTATACTCTTCGCGAAGTGCTTGTATTGCTGTTGAACCTGCATAGTATGAACATAATTGAACTTGAGAAACTGTTGCGCGATGGTATTTTTCTTCTGCTTGCGCTTTCGTTTGAAAACATTCATCTACCATTAAGTGAATCAAATCTTCTTTCGATTTATTCAAAACTTGTAGATCATAATCGATGATCACATTTGCAAGCTCGCGTAATTTTAATTTATCATGAACTAATTCCATTTCCGGTGAATTGTTTCCCCAACCTTCTTCCAACATCATTCCTTCTGTATAAACTGCCCAACCTTCTATCATTGCTCCATTTTGGAAGACAGAACGAACTACATCAGACGATTTTTTATTGTTGTAAATTCCTTGTAAACAATGGCCCGGAACAGCTTCATGAATTGAAAGCAATTGCGAAGAATAATTGTTGTATTCTTTCAAAACACTTTCTGCTTTTTCAGGAGAGTATGCTGTTAAATCATCGATGTTGTAATAAGTAGTTCCTGATTTTTGATATGGCGGCGTGAACTCTGCACTTGCAACACTAAATCCTCTAGCATATTCGGGCATTAATCTAACCTTGATTGGTGGCGATGCAGTATCGAAAGCAAAAAGATCTTTCTCTATGATAAATTGCTTCAATCTATAAACATGATTTGTAAGAGAATCAAAGAAGGCTGCAGGTTGAGCATGATCTAGCTGAATTTTGTCCAATACCATTTGAATTAATTTCAAACTATCTGCCGGCTTACTTTCTGTTTGATAATATTTTGCCCATAATGAATTCGCAATTGTATTCATTTTTGCATGATACATTTGTTTATCTGCAGTAGCTTTTTCGTAAACTTGTTCGGGAGTAAAATCGGTTGTTAGATCATACTTAAATTTATCTGTGAACAGATCTTTTCCAATTCTGAAATTTCGAAATTCATATTTCTTATCGGCAACAATAGCTTTCAATGCCGCAACATAATCGTTTATTGCTTTTGTTGTCTTCGCTATATTTTTTTGCAACTCATCTTTTTCTGAATCATTCAGAGTGGAGGATTTAATTGAATCAGTCAGTGATGCTCCAAAGAGAGAAAGTCCACCGTTGTTTTGAAGAATGGCAAGCTCAACATGTTCTTTTGTTGGCTTGTTCAATGTTGCTAGTGCGGCTTTGTAATATTCATCGACTGACTGCAAATGTTTTGAAAGCGTTTTCAATCGTACGTCCAATGCTGCATATGGCTGATTGAAGATGTAATCACATTCGCCCGCTACATTGTATGACGATGCATCCCATTCTTGAACTTTAAAAACAGTCAAATACCAAATATCACTTTCTAATTGGTTCTTGATTATTTTCAGACTGATCTTGTTATTGTCGCTTAATCCATTCAGATCAATTTTATTTAATGAGTCAATCCATAGCTGAGAAAACGAAACTGTCTTTGCAAATGCTTCGCTGGTTGGAATCACTAATTCATCATAGTATTTGCCATAACCGGCGAAAATTGCACCTGCAGGGTGTTGCTTCCAATATGCATCTAGAAAATTGTCTTCAAATGTTGCAAATGTTTTGTCAGCCTGATCGTCAGATTTTGGTTTTGGAGAACTGCAACCAAATCCGGCTATGATTGCAACAATAGCGATGACAGAGAGAATGTTTTTCATTGGGAGATTGAATTATTTAATGAATGGAGTTATGGGTAATTTTTATCAAATATAGAAAATAAAAGAAGCCTGTCAACTTTGAATTTCACAGGCTTCTTTATTGAGTTTTTTGATGATTATTGCTTGACGAATTTCAAATATTGAATGGAATCCGGGCCAATAATTTTCAAAGTGTAAACACCGGCAGAAAGATTCGTTGCATTATATCTAGTCTTTAACTTTGGACTCAATTGTATTACCCTTCCTTCAGAATCATACATTCGGATTTCGAAATTTTCTAAAGATATTTTATCAGAACAATTGATAATGAATTCACTCAGTACAGGATTCGGATAAATATTAAATAGTTCGTTTTTTATTTGCGAAATTCCTGAAGGCGGATCAAAAACAGTATCCGTCGCACAAGTTGTACAGCCATTTATATCAGTGGCACAAACTACATAATTTCCTGCAGGTAGATTCAGTATGCTGTCGCCGGATATTGTGCCAACGGATGGAAGGTATGTATAGAAGTATGAAGGATTGCCATACTGGACATTGAATGCGATCGAACCATCAGCACACCCAATACAACTTGTATTGTTATGCTGTAGAGTTATTGAAATTGAATCTTGAATAATTGTAATAGTATCTGTTGCGCTACAACCCAAACTGTCTGTGATCGTTATTGTATAAATGCCGCCACACAAGTTGCTGATTACATTTGTTGTTTCTCCGGTTGACCATAAATATTGAAGAGAACCAATACCAATACCTGAAACGGCCAATGAACCGGAACAAATTGTATTGCAGATCATATCAACAATTGGATATGCAATTGCTTCGCATAGCCCGACGTAAATAGAATTGGAGAACATATCGCAATGTTGAAAATCGTTTACTCGAAGAGTATACGTTCCCGTAAGGGTTGGTGTATAAGTTGAGGCTAATGCTCCGGATATCTCTTGTCCATTATAAAACCATTGATAACTGAAATTGCCGGATGTATCAGCTTGAAGCACTCCGCCATTATTTTGTATTGTTATATTAATTGGTATCCACGATTGGATCATATAAGGGTAAGAAGTAGCTATGCAACCTTCAGATGATGTGGCTTCAAATCTGTAATAACCGGGAAGTGTTATTTGAAGTATTGGATTATTTACGCCCATTGGAATTTCATCATGATACCATTCATAATTCCAGCCGGAAAATATTGGAGCTTCTGCAATTATTGTGTCTGATGAACATAATGAATTGTTGCTAAGTTGAAGTTCGCAATTAATAATTCCGGTAAAGGAGTCAAACGAGATCCTGGAGTCTTCCATGCAATTATTTGTATCAGTAACAGTAATTCGATAATCGGTAGGGTAGTTGATTTGAGCAAGAGTATCGGTGCTGATCACTTGATTTGGCAGTCGAAGCCAACTATATGTGCTGCCGGTTTCATAGTTTACCCATAAAGTTCCAATTCCTGTTATACATGCATTTGAATCTAATGTACCATGGATAATTGGCCTTGGATATGAATCGAACATTTGGATCGTATCCGGCTCAGATAAAACTTTGCACCCAAATTGATCTCTGATAGCAACCTGATAAATTCCCGAGGTGTTGTAATTTTGATATTGATAGGTGCTCGGTATACTATCGCCATTGACGAACCAATTAAGTACAGTGTAACTTGATCCATAATTACCTATTCCAATTGAGTTATTATATTCATTTTTGCAAAGAGGTCTTTGTCCACGTAATGTTAATTGCGGAATTGCAGGATGATCAATGTAAACATGCATACTATCTGTTGAAATAAGTCCTGTCGAATCTCTGACATGTAAATAATAAACAGTATCTGTCAATACTGAATCAATACGAGCTATTCCATTACCTAAATCAGCAAGGTGCGGACTAGCAGTCCAATAATAGCTATAGGGTGGAGTACCGCCTACAGCAGGGAAATTATTTCCAATGTAAGTTGAGTTGTTCAGACAAGCATATCTATCAGGACCCGCTTCAACAGATAAAACGTTTGGATAAAAATATACAGAATCAGAATGACTGAAACATGGTTGGTACACTGCACTAGTGTGTGAATAGTATCCGGGAAGTGTAGGAATAACTGTTGCGCCGGTTGCTCCCGGAATTGTATCTCCATTAAAAAACCATTGAGCTATTCCTGTATAGAAACTTGTAATTCCACCGTTCCCAAAATAAACGTGAATGGGAACCGGCGGATAAGGTCGCGCTGTTGTATTAACAGAAGCTACATACGAAGAACAACCGGACGTATCATTGACGGAAACACGGAAGTATCCAGTACGTCCTACATTAATTGATTGTGTTGTTTGTAAATCCGGATACCAAATATAACCTGAGGCTGCGCTACTTGTTAGCGTAATAGTGTCGCCAACACAAAATGTTGTTGGTCCGCTGGTAGTTATAGTAGGAGTGAGAGGAGCCAGTTTTAAAATGACATTAGTGTGTGCAGAAGTGTCATTGCCGCAAGCATTGTATGCAACAACATAATATTCGCCACCAATAATTTGATACAAGTATGCCGATAAACTCGAACTCGTTTCATTTAATAGTATGGAATCATTTCTGTACCATTGAAAATGTGTATTCGCTTGATTGGGGACTTGAAGTAAAAGACTCCTAGTATTACAAATTGAATACATGCTATCAATTCCAGCGGGAATGTACGGCAAACCATTTGTTACTTGCAACCGGATTTCTGGTGTGTGTGCAACAAATCCATTTCCATGATTTACAGTAGCAGAATAAAATCCCGGGGTTGATACATTTATTGAAGCAGTAGTATCCCCTGTTGACCATAGATAGCTATATCCGGCACAACTATCTAGTGAAAGAGTTGTCGAACTGCCATTACAAATTACAGTATCGCCAATTATGTCTGCATAATAATAATATGCATCTCTGTCTGTATACATGCCACCCATGGATTCAGAGTGAGTGTGTGAAGCGATTATTCCAAAGGCGTCGTAAGCATAAGATCCAGAATAAGGTCCGCCGGCACTAGGATTAAAATCGTATGAAAGTATTCTTCCAAGGCTGTCATACGTATAATACGTTGCTTCATTATATGATTGCCATGATAAATTTCCATTGCCATCATAATATGCACTCAATTCATCATGATAACTTGGATAGCCATTTAGATCAACTTCATTGATCAATTCGGATAAATAAATCCAAGCAGTATCCTGCCAATTTAATTGAAATGTATGAATGATCTGATGAAATGGACTGTAATCATAAAGCGTCAGATTTTGATTTATCCAAGTCGTGTCATTGACCTGAAGGATCATACTATCATTATCAATTCCCGAATAAGTATAAAGAGTTCGTGAACTTGTATCCCAAGCTGAAGCAACCCACCCAAATGAAATTAAGAAATCTTTCGATCCATTTATGTTGTAGTAGAAATCAGTTCTTCTGTTGTTGATCCATCCATTACTTGTATCAAAATTTTGAGTAACTTCATTCGTATCTTGACCTAGAGAATTATATGCATATAAAGTTCTGTAACCGATCAAAGTGAATGTTGAATGTGAAATTGGACGATTAAAATTGTCGAATGTAAAAGAGTCGGTGATATAATCAACCCAGGCACTACTAATCCAATTCTGTTGTTTTTTTATTGTATTATTTCCAAAGCTATCATAGGTATAAAGTTTTTGAAATGAGTTTATCCAAGTGGTATCGGATCCTGTTTGAGTAAGATCCTGTAGAAGGCTGTCATTTGAATCGTATGTATATATTTCACGCTTGTAGTTTTGCCAGCGAAAATCCGGATAACGCATTATGTAATTAGTCGAGGATAGTATTTTTCCTGTACTACTGTATTTGACAACACATTTCTCAGTTGATTCTTCGTAATCTCCGGTTGTGTATTGTAGCCATGTATAAACAGAATCGCATTGCGCATGGATTTTTGAAAAATTGAGCGTGATAAAAGTTAAAATCAAGTAAATTGGTTTCATTGAGCAATAATTTAATTTGTGTCAATTTACTAGTAAAGATAGCTCTGAAAAGTTGAATTAGAGGCATTCAATTAACAATAAATTGTTAGTTTAATGCATAATAACACCCAACATTAAAACCAACGCTCCATAAATTTGCTGTTATCGGGGCATTAATAATATTTAGTAGGCCATAGCGGATTGTTGGTTCTGCTGTTAACTTTATTTTGTTACTGATTTTGTAATCTGCTCCCAAGCTAAAGGTTGGCGAAAGACCAAACGTTTTATAATCGTAAGGTTGCTTCTGCGTAGTTCTAATTATACTTCCGTCTTCATATTTTGAATCGGATGTTGATGTAGAATTAATTAAAATATTTGTTGTTACTCCAATGCTCGAAATAAAATGAATTTTGTTTCTGCCAAAATTAAAAATTGCCCTTACCGGAATGTCGAGGTAATTGTAATTGTAGATAAATTTTAAACTTTTAAATTGACTAGTACTAATAACCGGCGAATCGGGTGCAGGTCCATAATCAAATCCGAATCGGGGATCAATCATATCTCCAAATACGAAAGTAAGTTCCTTTGTTGAATAACCTTTCGTCGAATATTGTAACCCTGCTTCAAAACCAACTTTCTTTGAAATATTATAACATATATTTATTCCGTAAGTATATCCAATCTTATATGTTTCTATATTGTCTCTTGTCGAAATGAAATCTGAATAAAAGATTCCGCTGGATGAACTATTCAATATACGATTGCAATAGTCCGGCGAAATATTTATTCCAATTAAAAGTCGATCATATTCAGCATTTGCTTTCTGCTTCAATGAATCTTGTGCATTCGTTGCAATGGATAACACTAGTAGAAAAAATAATATCAGGTCTTTCATTTTAATTGCATAATAAAATTTTCAATCTGCCTTCTATGTCTCAAAATATGAACGATAGCATGTTCCATCAATTGTTCCACATCATATTGCTGTCCCCAATTTACTTTTATCTTTTTTGAATTATCGTGTTCTTCTAAAGTTATGTCAGGATGAGAGCTAAAAAAATTCTCGCAATATTCAAACATGAGATTTAATTGAGCTGTATATTCATTTGCGTTGTTCCATAATTTCTTTTCAGGACGAATTTTATTCAAGCCAAGTGAATTTTCAATATATATTGTGTAGCCATAACCCGAATTGATAACATGCGATAAAATTCTTTCTATGGACTTGCAATCCAGGTCAGACGTATTTTCGTCAACAATTCTAGATAGATCATTTTTATCAATTGACTCAATTGATTTGATCAATTCGCTAATTGCTTTTTTATATTCATCAAGTAGCCCCTTGATTGCGCCTGTTAATTCGAGATTTGTCATAGGTGGCCTTATTGAATAAGTTTAGAAATTCGATTGAAAGTATAAGTACTGCCATCAGCAAATGTTACAATGTCATTGTACTCTTCTTGGATTAATCCTTTAGAGGAGAAATATTGAATAATATTTGCAGTACCGGAATCAGGTTGGTTATCGAAATTATAATCAAAAAACAATTGCATTTTTATACAATCGAAAGTTCCTGCATTTGTAGTTATTGTAGAATACGCAACCCATTTTCTTTTGAATATATCCGATGTAGGATTATTGTATTCGTAAGAGATCCAAATATCATTTATAGTAGAAGGAAACTTCATAAGTCGCAAAGAGGGACTTGGAACAAATGGTGTATCCATCACTGTATTATAAATTCCAAATGAGCTAAATAAATTCAAAGTTGATAATTTTACTTGTTCTGATTCTCGGAGAAAAAATAATCCACCTAAATTTTCTACAGCTATTCCATATAAACCGTCGGCTTCATTTGCATAATAAGTATGTGCTAAATGCGTTGTGCCGTTAAAATTGCTATCTAATTGAGAAATCTTCGTACTAACTATACCATTAATGACAGTGTCAGATAATGACTCCCAGAAACTATTATAGTAGGAGTACATCCCGATGTTGCCAATTGAATCTGTAAAATATAATTCTGAATAATACTTCCAAGAGTTTCCTACCGTTAGTGGAAATGAATTCAGCTGAATGGGCTGAACATTATTCCCGGCAATCGGTTCAGTATCTTTCTGCTTCTTGCAAGAAAAGAAGCAAATGCTTGAAATTATTACAAAGAAAATAGGCCTCTTAACCAAAATATATTTTTTTAAAATAGAATCATTTCATTTCATTTCATTTCATTTCATTTCATTTCATTTCATTTCATTTCATTTCATTTCATTTCATTTCATTTCATTTCATTTCATTTCATTTCATTTCATTTCATTTCATTTCA
>JANOBV010000318.1:0-12022 GCA_031411835.1 Bacteroidota bacterium
GATAGAATTCGTGGGACTAAGTCGAATGAGGAGTTCTTAGTTTCGATGAACGCTTAATGTAACTAATAACTAATAGTGAATAACTAATAATGAAGGGCTATCGTCGGAAAATAATTTCCAATGATAGCTCTTCGCTATTAGTTATTAGTTATTGATTCATTTCCCTGGAAAGAACAACTCTCTTCCCTCTCATTGGTTTCTGTGAAGCATGCACCATAGCTTCTGCTACTTTTGTAACAGGAATACCTTTATAGGCTTTCAGGGGTCCAACAAAAAGAAAAGAAAGTGATTTAGCTAAAGCGATTCCTATTTTTTCACCGGGGCGGTTCTCTGTTCTGTCACCAATCAATAGTGAGGGACGGAAAATAGATATTGCAGGGATCTCAAGTAAAGAAATATCACGTTCCACTTCGCCTTTGGTCTTATTGTAAAAAATTCCTGACAATGTATTTGCACCCATAGCAGAAACTAGGAGAAAATGTTGAACTTTTAACTGATGTGCCCAACTTGCTAATGCGAGTGGATACTGATAATCAACTTTTCGAAATGCTTCTTTAGAACCTGCGACTTTCATTGTTGTTCCAAGACAACAGTAAACTTCATCAGCCGATTTGATCTCAGCAAGCGCATAAGGCAATTGATCATAGTCAATAACCAACTCTTCTAATTTTGGATTGGAATAACTCCCTGGTTTTCGGACGAGTGAATACACTTTTTCATAACTGCTGTTATTCAGAAGAAGTCGGAGTACTTCTTTTCCTATTAAACCTGTAGAGCCTGCTACAACTGCTATTTTATGTCTGTCTGGAGTCATTGTCCGTTACTTTTTAATAGTTAATTAAATACCCAAAAATGTAATTCAAAATTAGTTTTTGAAAAGGGAAGCTTATTTTCCTTAAAGGTATACTAATTTTAACGATACATTCTTACATTTAAACCATGCAGCCAAATACTATTTCGAAAGGCACTATATATATAAAAGCAAAAATACCCGAGAATTTATTTCCCGGGTATTTTCAATTACGATTTAGAACTAATCAATTCTTCAATAACTCAGGAACATATTTAATGTCCCTTGGATCCTTCACTTTTTCTTTCATTAAAGCAAGATTTACCACATCAATCATTTCACTTACATAATGAAATTTCATGTCCTTGATGTAATCCTTTTTGATTTCGTCGATGTCTTTCTTATTGTCTTTTGAAAGAATGATATCTTTTATACCGGCTCTTTTCGCAGCAAGAATTTTCTCTTTGATCCCACCTACAGGAAGAACTTTACCTCTCAAAGTGATCTCGCCCGTCATTGCTAATTGCGCCTTTACTTTACGTTGTGTAAATGCAGATGCAAGTGATGTCAACATGGTAATACCTGCAGAAGGACCATCTTTTGGAGTTGCGCCTTCAGGAACGTGAATATGAATATCCCATTGATCGAAGATGCGGTAATCAAGTTTCAATTGATCACTATGTGCTTTCAAGTATGCAAGTGCAATCACAGCAGACTCTTTCATTACATCACCGAGATTTCCTGTGATTGTAAGTTTGCCTTTTCCTTTACTAATCGATGTTTCAACAAATAATATATCGCCACCAACTGAAGTCCATGCCAAACCTGTAACAACACCGGCAACATCATTGCCTTGATATTTGTCAGCTTGAAAAATCGCGCCGCCTAATATTTTGATTACATCATCTTCAGTAATAACCGGATCATACTTTTCCTCCATTGCAACTTTCTTCGCAATTCCTCTGATAAGTCCAGCAATTTTTTTCTCAAGACCACGAACACCTGATTCGCGGGAATAGCGGTCGATCATATATTCAATGATCTTCGGTGAAAGTTTTACATGTTCCTTTTTCAGTCCATGTGCTTCCAATTGTTTTGGAACAAGATGCTTGATTGCAATCTGTACTTTCTCTTCGATCGTATATCCATTGATCTCGATGATCTCCATTCTATCGAGTAATGCAGGTTGAACTCTGCTTAACGAATTCGCAGTAGCTATGAATAATACATTTGAAAGATCATAATCGATCTCTACATAATTATCGTAGAAAGTATTGTTTTGTTCCGGATCGAGAACTTCTAATAAAGCAGAAGAAGGATCGCCATGAAAATCATTTCCTAATTTATCGATCTCGTCAAGTACAAAAATCGGATTTGATGATTTTGCTTTCTTCAGATTCTGAATGATTCGTCCCGGCATTGCACCAATATATGTTTTACGATGTCCGCGAATTTCTGCTTCGTCGCGTAATCCACCGAGCGACATACGTACATATTTTCTTCCCAATGCTTTTGCAATTGATTTACCTAAAGAAGTTTTACCAACTCCGGGAGGACCGTACAAACACATGATCGGAGATTTCATATCTCTTTTCAATTTCAATACAGCAAGATATTCAAGTATGCGAGCTTTAACTTTTTCTAATCCGTAATGATCTTTGTCTAAAACTTTTTGCGCATGCTTAAGATCGAAATTATCATTCGTGAATTCTCCCCAAGGAAGATCCAAAAGTAATTCAAGATAATTTAGAATAACTGAATACTCAGCCGCAGCAGGATTCATTCTCGATAATCGTTCTGATTCTTTCTTAAACGTTTCTTCAACAGCTTTACTCCACTTCTTCGTCTTAGCACGTTCTTTCAATTCTGCAACTTCGCGATCAGGTGTATTTCCACCTAACTCTTCTTGAATTGTACGCAGTTGTTGATTCAAAAAATATTCGCGCTGTTGTTTATCGATATCAGTACGAACCTTGCTTTGAATCTGATTTTTTAATTCAAGCATTTGAAGTTCTTTACTTAAATATTCAAGAACACGATTTGCTCTTTCTTTATGATCTTCAATTTCTAAAAGCTCTTGCTTTTTAGAAACATCGAGATTCATGTTTGAACAAATGAAATTGATCAAGAAAGAATGACTTTCAATATTACGAATTGCAAAACCTGCGTCAGATGGAATATTTGGTGAATGTTGAATGATTTGCAAAGCAAGATCTTTCAACGAACCAACGATGGCCATGAATTCTTTATCAGATGTATTCGCAGATTTCTCAGGGAATGGAAGAACTTTACAACGAATGTAAGGTTCTGTCTGAACGCATTCATCTAATTTGAAACGCTTCTTACCTTGAATGATAATTGTTGTATTCCCATCAGGCATGCGAAGCATTTTTATTACTTGCGCAACTGTTCCATATTGATTGAGATCAGGATAAGCAGGATCTTCAATTCCTTGATCACGTTGAGCAACGACACCGATGATCTTATCACCTTTGTATGCATCTTTGATCAGGTTAATTGATTTATCGCGACCAACAGTAATTGGAATAACAACTCCGGGAAATAAAACTGTATTTCGTAATGGTAAAATTGAAAGTACTTCAGGAATATCCTGTTTGTTCATCTGGTCTTCGTCTTCTTGCGAAAGCAAAGGGATGAACTCTGTATCATCGTCGATGATGTTGGCTAAATGTAGTGGATTCAAGTCGTTTGAATTTTCTGAAAACAAATTTGTGATACGAATATAGTGAACGACAATGTGACAGAAAAATGTATTCTATAAACATTGTCAAAACGGATTGCCATTGGTCGAATTCCGTGCCAACAAGGGTTTTCTGCCAAAATTCAGAGACAAATTCTGCCAATTATCAACTGTTAACTTAGAGTCTTGTTTTTCACCGCTTTATAATGGACAGGAAGACGAGTCAAACTTGGCTATTCGCAGGGAATCCCTTAGGTTTGCAGCCTCAAATATGGAACAGCAAACCTTATCCCAACGCGTGTTATCATTGGCTGAAAGTCAGACAATTGGCATGTCGAAATTAAGTCGTGAACTTTCTTCACAAGGAGTTGATGTGATCAATTTATCACTCGGCGAACCTGACTTCGTTACTCCGGTTCACATTCGTACTGCTGCCAAAAAGGCGATTGACGATGGTTATACATTTTATCCACCAATAGCTGGTTATGCAGAATTACGCAAAGCAATTTCAGATAAATTTAAACGTGAAAATAATCTCGACTATCGTCCTGACCAAGTCATCGTTTCAACAGGCGCAAAGCAAAGCATTGCAAATGTTGTTTTGAGTATCGTTGACAAAGGTGATGAAGTGATTATCCCAATGCCATTTTGGGTAAGCTATATTGAAATCGTAAAATTAGCAGAAGGGAAAACAGTTTCTGTTACTACAACATTGAAAGACGATTTCAAAATTACTCCGGCACAATTAGAAGCAGCAATTACTCCTAAGACGAAGATGTTTATTTTCTCTTCGCCTTGTAATCCGACAGGAACTGTTTACACGAAGGATGAATTGAAAGCACTTGCAGAAGTTCTTGTAAAATATCCGCGTATCATTATTTTGTCTGACGAGATCTACGAACACATTAATTTCATCGACGGTCATCAGAGCATTGCGCAATTTCCATTCATCAAAGATCAAGTTGTGATTGTGAATGGTGTATCAAAAGGTTATGCAATGACAGGATGGAGAATTGGTTATATCGGTGCTCCTAAATATATTGCTGAAGCATGTGATAAAATGCAAGGACAATTTACATCGGCTGCAAGTTCTATAGCACAGAAAGCAGCAGAAGCTGCATTGAATGAATCGAACAAGCCTACTCTGGATATGCAAGCAGCATTTCTTCGCAGAAGAGATCTTGTTTTGAATTTAATGAAAGACATTCCGGGATGGATCATTAATGAACCGAAAGGCGCATTTTATGTTTTTCCGGATATCAGTTATTACTTCGGAAAAAAAGATGGCGATGATGTGATCAATAATTCAACAGATCTTTGTATGTATCTTTTGCATAAAGGTCATGTGAGTTTGGTAACAGGCGATGCATTTGGCGCTCCAAATTGTTTGCGATTCTCGTATGCTGCAGCTGACGACAAATTAGTGGAAGCCATTAAAAGAATTAAAGAGGCATTAGCCAAATTAAAATAATAATTTCAAATTCCATTGCTGTGAAACATAGATCGATCAGTGAAATATTTTCTGCATTTGAAAAACTAAACGCATTAGTTATCGGCGACGTTATGCTCGATAATTATTTATGGGGAAAAGTTGAACGTATTTCTCCGGAAGCTCCAGTTCCAATTGCCAGCATTCAGAAGAAAGAAAGTAGATTAGGCGGAGCTGCCAATGTTGCAATCAATATCAAAGCTTTGGGTGCAACTCCAATTCTTTGTTCAGTAATTGGAAATGATATTTATGGACGTTCATTCATTGAACTATTAAAACAGATCGATCTGAGTGCCGACGGAATTTTTCAAAGCACCGAAAGAATTACAACAGTAAAAACTCGTGTCATTGGAAACAATCACCAGATGTTACGTGTTGATGAAGAACAAGAAGACGACCTCACTCCTAGCGACAGAAAACAATTGTTGAATCGAATTTCAATGATCATTTCGAAGAAGAAGATTGATGTTATAGTTTTCGAAGATTACGATAAAGGAGTGATTGGAAAATCATTGATTGAATCAGTTGTAAAATTGGCTCGTCAAAAAGGAATTCCGGTTGCTGTTGACCCGAAGAAAAAGAATTTCAATCACTATAAGAATGTCACGCTATTCAAACCTAATTTGAAAGAACTTAAAGAAGGAATGAAAATTGATCTTGACAAAAACAAAATTGAAGATATCAGCAAGGTTGTAAATAAACTTTGCAAGGACAATAAGATTGAAACTGCACTTATCACATTATCTGAAAAAGGAATCTTTTATGTAGATGAGAAAGAAGAAAAACTTCTTCCGGCTCATATCAGAACCATTGCAGACGTTTCCGGTGCCGGCGATACAGTTATTAGCGTTGCAGCTTTATGTTTAGCACTAGATTTAGACACACAAACATTAGCAACATTGTCGAATTTAGCCGGTGGATTAGTATGTGAAAAAGTTGGTGTAGTTCCAATTGAAAAGCAGCAACTACTTGACGAAGCAAAAAGATTAAAATTAAAATGAGTTTAGAAAATATTACTCCTTATAAAGATTCGTCGCTTGAAAAAAAGACACAGATCGCAAAGATGTTTAACAACATTGCATGGAGATATGATTTTCTGAATCACTTTTTATCGTTTGGAACAGATCGATACTGGAGAAGCAAGGCGATCAATTTGCTAAAGAAAGATCAGCCTAAACTTATATTAGATATTGCAACTGGCACAGCCGATCTTGCTTTGGCAGCAATGAAGTTGAATCCAACGAAGATCTACGGAGTCGATATCTCGACAGACATGCTTGCAATAGGTCGAGAAAAGATCAAAAAGCGAAATTTAGCAGACAAAATCGAGTTATTGGAAGGTGATTCAGAAGCCTTGATATTTGAAGACAATAAATTCGATGCAGTTACCGTTTCCTTTGGTGTTCGAAATTTTCAGAACTTAGAAAAGGGAATCAGAGAAATATATCGTGTTACAAAAGTTGGTGGCACAACAATGATCCTTGAATTTTCGCAACCAAGCAATAAAATTATACGTAAATTATATACCTTCTACTCTTCTAAAATTACTCCAAAGATCGGTAAAGCAATTTCTAAAGACGATGCAGCGTATGCATATCTTCATGAATCAGTAAGTGCATTTCCATACGGAGAAAATTTTACTGCGATCTTGCAAAAAGCAGGATTTAAAGAAACGAAGTTTATACCGCTGACATTTGGTGTAGCCACTATTTATCTGGCAAAAAAATAATTACTACTTGAATACTACGAACAAATTTCTTTTCACTGCATTAATTTTTCTCTTGCCTTTTATTTCAAAAGCGCAATTGGCAGATCAACCTATCAATTTACCTAAGTACGATAAGCAAAAATTGCATTTTGGATTTGCATTAGGATTCAACTCTGCAGGTTTCGTAATCAAGAAAGTTCCCAATTTTAATTTACTCGATTCAGTTTACAGTATTGAATCTAGTCCATCTAGTGGAATCAATCTTACGATCTTGAGTAACCTTCGATTGGGAGAATATTTCGATCTTCGTTTTTTACCGACACTTTCATTTGCTCAAAGAAATCTCGACTACAAATTACTTTTCAATAATAGTCCGGTGAGCAAAACAAAAGTTATTGAATCGACTTACTTAGAATTTCCATTGGACTTAAAATACAAATCGAAAAGAGTAAACAATTATCGCATGTATGTGTTGGCCGGATTCAAATATGGAATTGACATGGTCTCACAAGCGAAAGTAAAACTCGAAGATCCTGACATTATCAAACTTTCAAGAAATGATTATGGCTACGAAATCGGTTTTGGTTTCGATTTCTACATGTCCTACTTTAAATTCTCTCCTGAAATAAAAATGTTTACCGGCTTGAAAAACCTCATCGTTCCCGAGAACACTATTTATTCCAGTCCAATAGAAGCATTGTATTCGAAGACGTTTACGGTTTCGTTGACTTTTGAATAAAATATTCCAACACGAAGTTCACTAAGTTTTTGGCACAAGAACACATTTGCCTCGTTAGAATGCGATTGTTTTTATTTGGAAGCATTTAAATTAAAATTACATTTATTGTTCGATCAAAGCTTAAGCTAATCTAGGTTCAACTCCTAGTTCCAATTCAATATTAAAATAATGTATATTAGAATAATTTCAGTTCAGATATTTTTGTTTCTAGCCGTTTCATGTAATGGTTCAGGTAATCTTGTACCTAATGGAGATTTTGAATTGACTACCAATAAATATAGAAGGTGGACAGCATTTGATATAGGGATTGCTTCGTTAAGAAATTGGAACAGATTCAGTCCAGATACTTTCCTGACCGCTCAATATTTCTATATGCCTAACGGTATTAAAGTCTTAGATAACAACAACAAACCTTTAGTTAGTTTTGATTCACTAAGAATATTTTCAGTAAGAGGAGCTAATGCAAATGCTTATGGAACACAGCAGGCAGCTTCCGGTATAGGATATATTGGAATATCTTTTTTCAATAAACCGGATTATGTGGAGGTAAGATTGAAATCATTACTGAATAAAGGGAGTAAATACCGAATCAAAATGAAAGTCAATCTTGCAGAAACTAGTCAGAACTCCATAGATGGAATTCCTGTCAATTTTTCGAACAAGCCTTTTGGGAATACTATCAATAATTATTCAGCTTATATTATTCGAAATAAGGATAATTCTTTTTTGAAAGATACGGCGAACTGGACTGAACTTGAATTAGACATTGTTGCAACGGGAGAAGAAAGATATTTTTCTATCGGTAATATTTTTGAAACTCCTAAAAACATAAACAAGAAAAAAACTAATTTCAAACCAGTGGAGTTTTTTTACGATTACAAAGCTGCATTTGATGGTATGGGTGTACCTGTTGCAAGTTTGGATAGCCTAAAAAAGAATTATCACAATTTTATCTATTATTTTATTGATGATGTTTCTATAGAATCATTAGACGAAGAGACAAATAACAGACAGGACACCGTTTTATTATCAGAGTTAGAATTATCATTACAGAATTTCAAGAAAGCAGATCTGAAAACAATAAAATTTTCAGATGAAAATCCGCAATGGGATACAGCCGATCTTAGGGCATTTGATTCTGCAGCGGTAGAAATTGAAAAAAACTTTACTTTTGATACTGTTTCAGATAATTGGACCAGAACAACTTGTCTTATTGAAATTACGAAACCTCTTTTTTCTTTAGGAAAAGAACTGCCAATTTTTTTAACTGGTTCTGCTAGTTCAATATCGGACTCTTCGAAGGAAGAACTTTTTGAGTTAGTTGAATACCTTAATCTAAATCCACTTGCTAAAGTGAGGATCAGAGGCGGAGTAACGGAACGTGTTAAATATAGGTCACATCGGACTCAAGAGTTGATTCCAAAAATTGAATCTATCAGGCAATTTCTTATTAAGAATAAAATCGAGAAGAATCGGATAATTACCTACCAACATTTTAACAGTCCTAAATCAATAGCTATACTTAACCAAAGTGGATTTGATGGTTATACTCAGGATGTTAATTTTAATCACTTAAAAAAATGTTATTACATAATTATAAATGTTTTTTAATGGACCCGTTTGAACAAAATAATTAACACTGAGCGTTCACTAGGATTTTAGCACAAAAGGTTTAACTAGTATTTATGCCACTCTGGGCAGTTTCGTTTACTTCGACGTTTGGAATTTTAAGCGCAAATTGGTCCAACTATTTGACAATAGAGAGATCATCAAGTGTCATTCCTGCCGGGTTATTTGGATATAATTTGCATAAAAATGAAATAAGCTGAGTATAGACTTCATTTTCAATCAATAAAAGATAGGTAATTTTACTTGCTTTCAGCGGTAATTTTACCTATCTTCGTTGTATATCATTTAGGAAAAATGGCAAGTAAACCCGTTTCTTTTTTAGACAAAATTCCGAAGAGTGTCGATTCTATTTTGGTTCAGGAGTATTTGAACAATTGGGATATCACTTATAAGTATTTTGCTGCGTTCAAAAATTATTCTAATTTAAACGACATCGAAATTTCCGGAATACTTGATCTGAATGTAAAAACTTTTAGAAGTTACAAGTCGAGCGGAAAACAATTGAGCGACAGACTTCAAGAACATACTATTGCATTGATCGCACTATTCAAACATGGAATAGATGTTTTCGGTTCTGATGTGGAATTTAAAAATTGGCTGAAGGCAGAGAATTTTTTCTTCGATCATGAATCGCCTGGAAAAAATTTGAAGACCTTCAGTGGCATAAAATTTATTGATGATCGCTTAACGGCAATGGAATATGGAGATAATGTTTGATGGAAACGTTTAGAATTTCAAACAAAAAATATTCTTCAAAATTATCTTCTTCCGGCAAAGCAAATCGTTGGAATAAAGATGGGGAGTCAGTAATCTATACCGGTTCCTCACGATCATTATCAACTCTCGAATTAGTTGTACATAGAAATGAAATCAGTCCGAAAAATGAATTTGCAGTCATGGTAATTTCTATTGCAGATGACGAGAATTTAGTTGACCAAATAAAAATTAAAGATCTGCCAAAAAACTGGCGATCCAGAAAAGCATATTCTGCTTTACAACAAATTGGGAGCGAATGGTACTCATCTAAGCGGACGTTAGTTTTAAAAATCCCATCGGCAGTAATAACGAATGAATTCAATTACATAATAAATACTGAACATCCTGATTTTTCAAAAAAAGTAAAACTAGTAAGAAATGAAGACTATTTTTGGGACAAAAGATTGTTTTAAAATTAAACACTAAATAATGCAAAAGCAACTAGAGCTGGTCCTTCTCCCGGAAGAGGCAGCAGATCAAAGCAAACAGTTGCAGCAGGCGTCACAACTTTTAAATGTGACGCAAGATCGAATTAAAAAAATCCAACTGCTGAAACGATCCATCGATGCCAGAGGACGAACGGTAAAGATTCGTTTGATGGTAGAAGTTTTTATTGATGAGCTCCCTGAAAGTAAATCGACGAATGCATCCAAATTCCAATTCACAAATGACGTTTCTAAATCCAAAGAGGTATTTATTATCGGCTTTGGTCCAGCTGGAATGTTTGCGGCTTTGAAATTAATTGAAGCCGGAATTAAACCAGTAGTGATTGAACGTGGAAAAGATGTTCAACGTCGTCGGAGAGATCTTGCACTCATCAATCGCGAAGGAATAGTCAACGGCGATTCGAATTATTGTTTCGGAGAAGGTGGAGCGGGAACATATAGTGATGGTAAACTTTACACACGTTCCAACAAACGTGGTGACATCAATCGCATCCTTGACATTTTAATCGAACATGGCGCTGATCCCGATATTCGTATCGATGCTCATCCGCACATCGGAACAAATAAACTTCCACAATTAGTTGAAGCGATTCGCAAAACGATTGTTGATGCAGGTGGAGAAATATTATTTGAGACGAGATTGGAAGACATTATTCTCACCGGAAATAAGATCAAAGCGCTTCTGCTGAAAAATTTGAATAGCAATGAAATTTCAGAGAGAAGTTGCGAGAAAGTAATTCTAGCAGCCGGCCATTCAGCGCGCGACATCTATGAGTTACTAGAAAAACGCAAAATAAGAATCGATGCAAAACCATTTGCCTTAGGAGTACGAATTGAACATCCGCAAGAGGTCATTGACAAAGTGCAATATCATTGCGATGTAAGAAGTTCGTTTTTACCACCAGCCTCCTACTCGCTAACTCATCAGCACGACAAACGCGGAGTGTATTCGTTTTGTATGTGTCCGGGCGGAATCATTGCACCGGCAGCAACAGCATCAGGAGAAATTGTAGTGAATGGTTGGTCGCCATCGAAAAGAAATAATCCATTTGCAAATTCAGGAATGGTTGTGAGCATTGAACCGAAAGATTACGAACGCTTTGCAGCATCAGGAAATCTGGCAGCATTGCGTTATCAGCAAGAAGTGGAACAACGGTCATTCAAACATGGCGGCGGAAATCTTAAAGCTCCAGGACAACGGCTGATCGATTTTGTGAACGGAAAAGTTTCTTCAAGTCTGCCCGTGAATTCATATCATCCCGGAACAACTTCTGTTGATCTGACTGACGTATTACCTTCTGTCGTTTCAATTGCACTCAAAGAAGCATTGAAAGCATTTGGGAAAAAGATGAAACCATATTTTACGAATGAAGCAATATTAGTGGCAACAGAATCGCGAACTTCATCGCCCGTTCGTATTCCTCGTGATCCGGAAACACTTCAACATCCTGAGATAATTGGATTGTATCCTTGTGGCGAAGGTGCGGGATATGCAGGTGGAATTGTGTCGGCGGCTATGGATGGGGAGAATTGTGCTGTGGCGGCGGGGAAATAATTTTATTATTGTTAGTTCAGTTTGAGTTGGAGTTTGAAGTGTGGAGTGTGTTGAAAGTAACACCCCATACTCCACACTACAAACCCAAACTCCAACTCTTATAAAGATTCTAATCTTCATCTGCGATTTTATCTGCGTCCTTTTCTGCGCCTTCATCTGCGAAAATCTGCGGGAGATTTATCCTAACAAAATTCTCCCGCAGATTTTCG
>JANOBV010000319.1:0-2117 GCA_031411835.1 Bacteroidota bacterium
AATGAAAAATGGATTACGGCAAATGCCGTTGTCGGGATTTTTCCTGCCACTTCTGTTGGTGATGACATTGAAGTCTTCGATCATGATGCAACTAAAACGATTGCTAAATTTTATACACTCCGTCAACAAAGTAGAAAAGCAGATGGGTTTGCAAATGTTGCATTGGCCGATTTCATAATGCCTAAGTTGCCTGTGGTTGTAGAAAAAAAATCTGCAGGAAATGACACTTCTGTCGGAACAGCGTGGGAAACAGATTTCATTGGAGCATTCGCATTGACAACAGGAATCGGAATGGAAAAATGGATTGAGAAATTCGAGAAAGACCATGACGATTATTCTTCCATTATGTTAAAAGCCCTGGCCGATCGTTTGGCTGAAGCATTTGCAGAATTAATGCATGCAAAAGTTCGCCGTGAGTTGTGGGGATATGCTGAAGATGAAAATTTGAGTAACGATGAAATGATCAAGGAGAAATACAAAGGGATTCGTCCTGCTCCCGGTTATCCTGCGCAACCCGATCACACGGAAAAAATAACGATCTGGAAATTGTTGGATGTAGAAAAGAATACCGGAATGACATTGACTGAAAGTCTTGCAATGTATCCTACATCATCAGTAAGCGGATTGTATTTTGCAAATCCTGATTCGCATTACTTTGGCCTTGGGAAAATTGAAAAAGATCAGGTGAAAGCCTATGCGGAAAGAAAAGGTTTTCCTGTTGAGGATGTTGAAAGATGGCTCGGAAGCGTGATCTTGTAATGTGATCTTTATTGTTATTTTGTTTTCTCGGAGCTCCAGAAGTTGACGAAAAAAATGGAGAACATGGAGTTCACAAAGAGTCCATGGAGGATTAAATCTCTATGGACTCTTTGTGAACTCCAGGAACTCTATGTTTAAATAAACACACATTGCCCTCAGCATATGAATGAAATTTCAAAAAAGAAACAGAGTTACCGGATCAGCGAAGAGCTGTTTATCTACTTAGAAGATTTTGGACGAATAGCTGACCTGCCTTTCGTGTATCAAGATCTACTCCGATATAATTATTCTATCCAGCTTTCAAATAAAGCCGGACAAGATACTCTTTGGGAAACGGTCTTCTATACGCCTCAGGAAACTGAAGAGTTGAATCGCCGACTCGTCATGACTTATGCCATGATGAAAGTAGAAGGAAATATGTCTTTGATGGAACATCTTTATGTCGACAGGATCGATTACTGTCCTTTTGGAAATTCTCGTCCATTCAGAATTCGAATTAAAAATCAGTATAACGACAACTACGATTATTTCTATGTAAAATTAGCTGATGCGTCTCGTGTATATGGATTGGAATTCGAAGATATTCTTTCTCCAAACCGAATAAATTATATGGTCAATGCAGAGACATTGATTGAAGAACATATCATCGGAATTCCGGGCGATCAATTTATCCAAAATAATATTCGTGACATTACCGTTAACCCAACACGATTGGCTAAAGAATTTATTAAGTTTAATGAAAGATGCTTCGTAAGATTGTTGGGTGATATGAGATCATACAATTTTGTAATTGACATGACGGCAGATTTTGATGACACACAGTTTCGTTTCCGTGCAATTGATTTCGATCAACAATGTTATGAGGGAAAAAAGACAATGTATTTGCCGCAATATTTCAAGGAAAATAATCCTTATGTCGAACTGTGTGCAAAGTACATGAACAAGGAAACTATTCTTCAATATCAACTCGAAGAGCGTTCTCTTATTTCCAGAAGAATGAAAACAGCCCGTTTCCGTTTGGCATCTTTACTAGAGGTAATGGAAGGCGATGAAATCAGCCAAAAGGAGAAAGTGATTCAATTACGAGAAGAATTGGCAATCCACTATAGGTCTGATATGTTCAAAAAGTGCAAAAATATGGGGCACATAATGAAAGTGAGTCTCGAAATGTTGTCGTTACATTAATTACTTTTATACTAAAATCTGCGACCTTATCTGCGCCTTTATCTGCGAAATCTGCGGGAAATTAAGTAGCAAATTTTTCTCCCGCAGATTTCGCAGATAAAGGCGCAGATAAGGTCGCAGATTTTAGTATAAAAGTAATTAATGTAACGACAACATTTCGAGACTCACTTTCA
>JANOBV010000320.1:0-7720 GCA_031411835.1 Bacteroidota bacterium
AGTGGCAATTTTTTCTTTTTTCTTTCAATCGCTTCGACATATAAAACATTATGAGTCCGTCATCCAGAAGGGATCTTTTTGGTAATAAAGTAGTACAGATCTTTTAGTTAAAAAAATCGTCAACACCGCATTCAATGAACCTCTGTCTTTTTGTATTCTTCGCCTAGTTTTTTCTGAATGTCAGAAGGTACCGGTGCGTATTCAGTAAATTTACCGGAGTAACTTCCGCGGCCTTGCGTGATTGAACGAAGCGATGTCGAATATTTATCTAACTCTGCTAATGGTGTTTTAGCTTTTATGACTTGATAGTTTCCAATGGCATCCATTCCTAAAATGATTGCTCTTCGTGTTTGAAGATCCGTCACTACATCTCCCATTAACTCTTCAGGAACTTTTATTTCTACTTCGTAAATTGGCTCCAGAATTTTCGGGTCTGCTAAATGAAATGCTTCTTTGAATGCCATCATTCCTGCTATCTTGAAAGAAATATCATTCGAGTCGACAGGATGCATTTTGCCATCGTAAACAATTACTCTCACATCGCGCACATAACTTCCTGTAAGCGGACCTTCTTGCATTTTTTCCATGATACCTTTTTGAATGGACGGAATAAATCTTTGATCGATCACACCACCAACTATACAATTATAAAATACAAGTCGACCACCCCAAGGCAATTCTAAAATTTCTTTTTCGCGAATACTGTGACCTTCAGGTTCAGGCATGCCATCAAAGTAAGGTTCGATTTTTAAATTTACTTCGCCAAATTGTCCGGAACCGCCACTTTGTTTTTTATGTCTGTAAGATGCAATAGATGTTTTTTGAATTGTTTCACGATAAGGAATGCGAGGTTTAATATATTCAATATCGAGGTGATAAATTTTTTCGAGCCTCCATTTTGTTACTGACAAATGCAATTCACCTTGACCGGAGAGAAGTACTTGTCTTAATTCACGAGAATATTCAATAGTTAAAGTTGGATCTTCTTGATGAATTTCTGCAAGCACTGTTCCTAATTTCTCATCATCATTTTTATTTTTCGCGAGAATAGCTGTGCGAATTCGAGCATCAGGAAAACGAATAGGAGCGATCTCGATCTTTTTCCCTGCAATACATAACGTTTGATTTGTAAGGGTATCTTTTAATTTCAGTGTCGCACCAATATCGCCCGCAGTTAATTTGTTTACTGTGTTTCTATTTTTCCCATCCATGATAAACAATTGATTCAATCTTTCAGTTTGTCCGGTAATTGAGTTTACGAGATCATCTCCTGCTTTTATTTCACCTGACATCACTTTAAAGAATGATAATTTTCCAAGATGAGGTTCGATCAGCGTTTTAAAAATGAATAGAGTTGCAGGGCCGTTTGCATTGCATTCTAATTCGTCGCCATCCACCAATGATTCTGGAAAAAGTTCTGTTGCAGAAGGAGCAACATTATCGATGAAACTCATAAGTCGGCCACTACCCATATTTTTTTTCGCAGACAAACAGAAAACAGGATATACATCGTGATGAAGCATTCCGGCTTTTAATCCTGCGCGCAATTGATCTTCATCGAGCGAACCTTTTTCAAAATACAGCTCCATTAATTTTTCGTCATTCTCTGCAGCTTTCTCGACGAGCTCATTGTGTAATTGATTAGCTCTATCAATTTCATCGGCAGGGATCGGTAATTTTTCAGGCTTACCACCTTTTTCCGGAAATTTATACATGACCATATTTAGTAAGTCGATGATAGAATTGAAATTGTCGCCTTGACTAACGGGATATTGCATTAATGTAATTGCTTTTCCAAATCGTTGTTTAGCTTCTTGAAGTGTCGTGTCAAAATCTGATTTTGAATGATCAATATGATTGATGGCAAAAAGAATTGGCTTCTGAAATTTTTCTACGTAGTTCCAAATTAATTCTGTTCCAACTTCTACGCCATGTTCAGCATTGAGTAACATGACTGCCGTATCTGCAACTCTTAAAGAAGAAATTACTTCCCCAATAAAATCATCTAAACCGGGAGTGTCAATAACATTGATCTTGTAATCTTTCCATTCAGTATGCATTGAAGTTGCATAAACAGAACTTCCTCTTTCGTGTTCTACTTCGTGATAATCGGAGACCGTATTTTTTTCTTCAACCGTACCACGTCTGTTTAATAATCCGGCTTCAAAGATCATGGCTTCAGCCAATGTGGTCTTGCCGGATTTCGGGGCGCCCACGAGCACCACGTTTTTAATGTGTTTGTCATCGTAGATTTTCATGATAATAATTTTTTGTGGTTAATTATTAATTAGCAGTCCGATGGGCGAGAAGTGCGCAAAAAGATCTCAGCTGATTTTTCATCGGATCCGGAAACTCAAATTTCTATGCGTCAAGGAAAAGGCATAGGCGAAAAGATTTACCCTAAAGTTAGGCGATTATTTTGAAAAACCAAAGGTTTTTAGTGAGTAGTAATTGGTAAGTGCTGAATAACAGATCCTGATTATCGTATAAACAGTAAACCAATTAGGAATTTAAGCATTTTCAAGATTGTTAATGAATGTTTTATTTTTTTAATTCATAGCCATAAATGTTCACAGAAGTTCAACGCAAGAACATTGTGAATGCACAACAAACAAATGCATTTATAAAACTAATCACACTTAGTGATCTTGTGCTAAAAACTAAGTGAACTAAGTGTTTTATTTTTAGACAAAAACAATTTCATATTTGTTTTCTATAATTGGAACCATAACTTAGCCAATTAAAACTCGCAGTGCTACTCACCACTCACCAATTACTACTCACCGGAAAATGAAAAAGGACAAAAACTCTTCCTTAAATATCGCTCTTAAATTACAACGCAAACTTGCCATCCAAGCCGGTTTTTATGACGGACGGTATAAAGAAAAAACAGTAAAGGACAAGAAGAAAGAAGAGAGAAAAACGAAAGCGAGAAAAAAAGTTCGCATCGATAAAGAGGTCGATTAAAAATGATAACCGAATCCTGCAGTGATAATTCGCGGAGCAAAATCTAGTCGGTCGGAAGTGTAGAGTGACGATTCTTTTGTGTTGACATCAACCAATCTACTCTTGTTAATTGCAAACATTACATCACCACTGATTCCAATTACCCAACCTGATTGACCAAGTCTCCAGTTCCATCCAAAGTTCAATCCTAAAGCTTGACAATATTCTCCATGAATGCTTTCGATTCCTAATGTATCTGTCGCGAAACTTGTAAGCTGAGTATTTTGTGTACGAATGATCATTCCTGAAATTCCAAGTACAGCTTCTTTGTTACTATGATAAGGTAGTTCAAACATTGTATACGGATCAGATCCGTTGAAAGAAAACGAAACCGTTGCGCGTGCTATTTCTATTTGTGTTAATGCAACACGCTGACTGTTTCCATAAGTGTCGGTTGCTTTTAATTCCGGGCGAGCAAACATTCCTGAAAACTGTATTCCTAATCCGGCACCACGAAAATGTAGTAAGTCGATTGATAACTCTGCGTCACCGATAGCAGCGTAATACATATCGACAGTATAACCAAGTTCTCCATCCGATTTCATATTCAACTGTGCAGCTAGGTCGCCATTGTTAGACATAGCACCTGCTCTGACAGTAAATTTCAGTGGGTTTCTATCTGGTAGAGAAACCTGTGAGTAAATCGTATTGACATTTAATGAGAAAATGGCAATCAGTATTGCTAAGAAATTCGGATAGGGTTTTGCTGCTTTCATTAATTCTGAATCCCATGCAGCGACTTGCTTCTAGGGGGCAGCGAAGATAAAATATTAATGCTTGAAAATTGTCAATGTTGAAAAAACAGGGAAGAGTTGGGATGTAGTCTGCAAGGAAAAAAAACTGGGGTGTAGTCTGGAGACTACACCCCAGCGTATTATGTAAATTGGCAGATTAGTCCACCCATAATTGCAAGTGTTAAAGTCCAGTAACCTGCATGGATCAAGGTCAATTTGAAAGGTTTTCTTTCGAAAGTTCCATTTATACCAAACAAAGGCAATACAAGAAAAATTCCCGTCAGGGCACCATGAAAAGCACCATGTTTGAACGTGCGGAATCGATCGCCATAAGTAGCAAAGAAGTTTGTCAAATAAGCTCCGGCTTCCGAAGTAGAATCAACTCCGCCGTTAGCCCCTTGCATACCGGGTTCATTGGCAAGTACAGAGTAAATTCCCATTTGGTGAATCACAATCGGGTGAATGATCATCGTAATTAAAAAACTAAAAATGATTGACGTAATGACCATTTTAGCCATACTTCCGCCTTTCATTTGTTCTTCTGTGAAACCATTGAGTTTCATCCAGGCAGTTCCGAAAACTTTTGAGTTGTACCAGATCATACCAGTAATGGTCGGTACCAGTGTTGTGATTAGGATGATTGTCCAATTTAATTGTATCATTTTTATAGATTTATATTGTTAGTGTGTATTGATACGTAAATTTAAAGATTTGTTTCAGGGAGAAAAGTTTTTTGAGCTATATTCACGAACGGGTTTATTAACATTAAATGGATTGAAGTGTGATTCGGAATTCTTTACTTTACTTTCCTTTAGTTTTAAATTTTATCTTAGTAAAATGAAAAGCTGTTTCTTATTTACGATTCTTTTTTCTCTTATCACGAAAATTACATTCGGCCAGATTTTAATTGGAGCAACAAATGGTGGAGAAATGCAATTTGGTTCACTTGTTACATTACCCGTAGGCGGTAGTAGCATTTCAGGAGTTTTACCATTTGAAGGGTTTGAAGGGACGAATCACCTATTAGGTGCACCGGTGGAAGCAGCTGGAAAATTATATGGGCTCATTTATCAGGGAGGCTGTAATGGGAAAGGAATCTTGTATGAATATGACCCTGCTACGAATGAGTATTCTACGAAATTTAAATTTGACAAAGTTAATGGCCAAAATCCACGTGGATCTTTAATTCTTGCTCCGAACGGAAAACTATATGGTACAACAAGCGACGGCGGAACTATCGGTTGTGGAGTCATTTTTGAATATGATTTCGTAAACGATGTATTTGCTAAAAAACTTGACATAGGTGGTGCTGAAGGTAGATTTGCTAATGACCTTTACTTGTTGAATGGTCGTATTTATGGTACTACAATTTCTGGTGGTGTGAATAATGGAGGAACAATTTATGAATATGATTATATCTTGAATTCAATAAACGTCTTGTTTAATTTTGATACTGTATCAGGAACTGCTCCCACCTTATCTTTGGTTGCTGCTTTGAATGGAAAGCTTTATGGCTCAACCAATGGTTACGGAGCAAATGGTTATGGAACTATTTTTGAATTTGACCCACAGACTTTAACGTGTATTACTAAAGTGAATTTAAACTCGAACTGTTATAGTACAAATGGAATGACAGAAGGTTCTGCCGGAAAAATGTATGGACTTTCGTATAGTGGTGGACCTGGAACTGGAATTTTTGGTTGTATTTACGAGTACGATTACATTCAGGATGTATTTACAGTAAAGCATGATTTTAATTATAATGAAGGATGTAGACCAGCAGGCCTTTTCGTAAAAGTCAATAATAAAATGTACGGATTAACCTCTAACGAGGGAGCTTATTCTCAAGGAACATTGATAGAGTATAATTACCAAACAGACACATGTATTACTAAACACAATTTTATGTATCCGGATGGATCTTCTCCACTTGGTACACTATGCTATGCTTCTAATGGAAAATTGTATGGCATAACTTCAAATGGAGGAAATGAAAATTCTCTTGGTGCGGGAGTTCTCTTTGAGTATAACCCATCGAATGCTTCATTTCAAAAAAGAGTAACTATTGGTTTGGGATTTAATGGTTCTGAACCTGGCGAACTTGTTCAGGCGAGTAATGGAAAAGTTTATGGTATTACTAAAAGCGGGGGAGACCATAATGCAGGTGTTATATTTGAATACAATTATCAGACGAATTCTAAAACTGTGGTCCATCATTTCGTTGATTCTACCGGAATGTATCCAAGAGGAGGATTAATGCAAGCATCCGATGGCCTCTTATATGGAACCACAGTTAACGGTGGTGCAAATGGTTTTGGTGTAATATACTGCTATGATATCGTAATAGGTGTCTATTCAGTAAGAGCAGCATTTACATATTCATCCGGCTATAATTTATATGGTGCATTGTCTGAAACAACAAATGGTAAATTGTATGCATTAACATATCAAGGTGGCTCATCCGGAAATGGTACGATTGCAGAGTTTGATATAAACACAAATATTCTTTCTAAAAAATTTGATTTCAATTCAAGTACAGGTTATTCCCCGAAAGGCTCGTTAATGAAAAGTTCTTCAGTCAAATTTTTTGGTTTGACAACTGAAGGTGCTACATATGGACAGGGTTCTATTTTTGAATATGATCCTATTACCCAATCGCTTTCAGTGCGCTGGAGTTTCTTTGGACAAAATGGAAATTACCCTTGCGGAACATTAGTAGAATCTTCGAACGGACACTTCTTTGGAATGACAAATATGGGCGGGGTAAATGATGCAGGAATTATTTTTGAATATATCGATTCGTCTTCACAGTGCATTAAAAGATTTGACTTTGATACAGTATCAGGTTACTACCCAACAGGATCATTATTAAAAGCATCCAATGGTAAAATGTATGGAATGACAAATTATGGCGGGAACGATATAGGTGTCATATTTGAATTTGATGACCAAAGCTACAACTATACAAAGTTGGTCGATCTGGATTGTCAAACCGGAAATCTACCGGAGGGAAGTTTAATTGAGATCAATCTCACAGCAGGTATAGATGTTTTACAATCACCAAAAGGTACAAATGATCTGCATGTTAATTTGGTATCAGGAGATGAGTTGGAAGTAATTTTTTTCAGCAAAACTAAAAACGAAAAGTTGACAATGCTACTTTATGACATGACAGGAAGAGTCGTTTTGAAAAGGTCTGGAATGATTAATAACGGTGTAAATACGAGTTATATTAATATTTCAGGATTGGATAAAGCAATGTATCTGGTCGCAGTTCAAACTGATACGAAGATTGCTACTGCGAAGGTTGTAGTCAAGTAAATTTAAGTAACTTAGTGCAACACAAGTCAGTACTTTCCATTTTGACCGTAGTAATATAAAGTTTTATATTAATTGAATTTTTCTGCATCTTAGTAAAGTGGAAATTGAATACGAAAAGCTTTTATCTGATGCAAAAGCCAAGAAAAAAGAAAACAAATCTTTTTTCGAGAAGCTAAAGAAAATTCCCGGGCGTGAATTGGATTCGGTGATGCATGAGTTGCATGAAAAAGCATTTGAAAAGATCGATTGTTTGAAGTGTGCAAATTGTTGTAAGACGACCGGACCGTTGTTAAAGAATAAAGACATCGATCGACTTTCGGAAGAACTGCGAATTCGTCCGGCTAATTTTGTAGCGGAGTATTTAAAGATCGATGAAGACAACGATTATGTTTTCAAAAAAATGCCATGTCCGTTTTTGAAGGAAGATAATTATTGTTCAGTTTATTCTGCACGACCAAATGCATGTCGTGAATATCCGCATACCGATCAAAGAAATATTCGTTCAATTTTACCGATCACGTATTTGAATTCAATGATTTGTCCGGCGGTGGCATTTGTTGTAGAGGAATTGAAATCAATTAATAATGAATAATTAAAAATCGGCGCTTTTATCTGCGAAATCCGCGAGATCTGCGGGAAATACTAGGCGTAATTTATTT
>JANOBV010000321.1:0-7184 GCA_031411835.1 Bacteroidota bacterium
AGGTTCTACATATGCTTCTTATCTATGGTCAACCGGTGCTACGACAAGTTCAATTATTGTTTCTTCTGCAAATGCATATACAGTTAATGTTGTAAGTACTTTAGGTTGCAAAGGAAAAAGAACTGTAAATGTTTCACAGTCCACCGTTCCAACTCCATTCATCTCAGGAAATAATTCTTTCTGTCCCGGCAGTTCAATTACACTTGATGCAGGCGCAGGTTACAATTCATATTCATGGTCAACTTCACCGGTGAGTACAGGCAGAACTCTCATTGTAACTTCAGCAGGAACATATACAGCAACAGTAACTAATTCGAGTGGATGTACAGGATCAGCAACAGTAAATGCTGTCCAGTATTCCGCACCCGCACCATACATTAGCGGAAATACTTCTTTCTGTCAGGGTGGATCAACAAATATTTTTGCTAACACAGGCTTTTCATCTTATTTGTGGAATGGCGGTGCAACTACTCAGAACATCAGTGTTAACACAGCAGGAAATTATACAGTGACTGTTACAGATAACAATGGCTGTACAGGAACTGCTGCACAAACAGCTTCTTTGCTTCCTGTTCCTACTCCTGTAATTTCAGGAAATCTTTCTTTCTGCACCGGAAGTTCTACAATTCTTGATGCCGGTCTTAACTATGCAGGATTTGTTTGGTCAACAGGAGCAACAACACATTCGATCACTGCATCTGCTGTTGGTCCATATAGTGTAACTGTTACAGATAATAACGGTTGCGTAGGCACTGCTACTGTAACTACAGTTTATAGTAATGCAATCCCTGCATTACCGGGATTGATCACAGGACAGAATACAGGATTATGCAGTCTTCCATCTACTACTTATTCTATTGCACCGGTGGCATTGGCTACAAATTATGTATGGACTGTTCCGGCAGGTGCAACTATTTTAAGTGGACAAGGAACCACATCTATTGACATACAATTTCCAAGCTTTACATCAGCATCCATTTCAGTAGTGGCATTGAATTCTTGTGGCCAGAGTCCGGCAAGAATATATCAATTGAATGGAATCCCGGGAACACTAAGTGCAATTGCAGGTGCTCCTAATGGAGTATGCAGACAAAACGGAATTGCATATTCAGTAACACCATTACCGAGTGTAAGTTCTTACACATGGTCTATGCCGGTTGGAGCAACGATCGCTTCAGGACAAGGAACTCCGAATATTACTGTTAATTTTTCGACCGGATTTTCTTCAGGAAATATTTGTGTAACAGCAACAAATGCATGCGGATCAGTACAGACATGTAAAACAATTTCGGCAATCCCTGCAGTCCCAACAACAATAAGTGGTCCACTGGGAGTTTGTAAAAAAGCTACAGGAGTTGTATACAGCACACCTGCAGTTTATGGAGCAACATCATATACATGGTCATTGCCGCCGGGAGCGAAAATCACTTCAGGAGCAAATACCAATTCAATCACAGTAACATTTGTAAATAATGCCGGAGCAATCACAGTAAAAGCTAACAATGCTTGTGGAAGCAGTCCGGCTGCTTCAATTACAACTTTCTTTAACTGCCGTCAGGAAAATGATATTGAAGAAGAATTAAATGACTTCACAATTTTCCCTAATCCAACAAGCGGAAAATTCAATGTTGCATTTAGTGGTGTAGAAAGCGATCAATATCAGATGCAGGTAACCGATCTTCTTGGAAAAACATTGCTAGTAAATACAGGAACTATTTTTGAAGACGGCAACAAAGTTGAAATTGATTTGAATGACGTTCCAAAGGGAATTTATCTTCTGCGAATCAGAATCAATGATGATCAAATAGAAACGAAAAAGATCATTGTAGAATGATCTGATCACAATACAAATCACAATTAAAAAAAATGACAACTTAAAGGTTGTCATTTTTTTTTGATGTTAATATTTAATTGCCGTGCCAGGTGGAATCTTTAGGATCCAAATTACAGCGAATTGCTATAATTAAACTTTATCAACATTTTTTTGAACTTAATTTTTTTTGTAGGCACCACTGACAACGTATTAAAAAATGTTTCAATATAATTACATTTTTGCGTCATTACGCTTTATATAATTAATCGAAAATGGCAGAAGATAGTTTTAGTGATAAAATTTGAGTATATTTAAATTTATTACTACTCTCATTGATAACTCTACTCTCTATCCAAAACCCATGAAATTAAAACTACTTCTTTTCATATTTGTACTTCTGACTTTTGGAAGCAAAGCCCAAACAATATTTTCAAAACAATTCCAGTCACCTTATATTTCATTGCTTAGTGTGGTAAATTCATCTGACAGTGGATTCATTGCATGTGGCGATGATGCATGGATTAAAGTTGACCGAACGGGCAATTCTGTCTGGGGTAAAGGCGGGGATATCCGCAATACAAGAATGTGCCGGACTAATGACTCTTGTTATGTTTTAGTAGGAAACCATATTCCTTCCTTTGGTATGACGATTATAAAGATTAATGAACTTGGCGATACTGTATGGACGTCTGCGATTTCATTGACGAATTATGCTTATCCTTCGAAGATCATTGAAACTGCTGATTCATCATTGATGATCATTGGCGTACAAGGCTTAGGTCCTGCACCACTCACGCAAATGTTTGTGATGAAGGTGGGATACGATGGTACATTATTATGGAAGAAAAATTATTACGGTGCAAACTATGAAAACAAACTTACCGGAATCGCGGAAGGACCGGATCATAACTTTTATTTATGTGGAGGAATGGAAGACCGTTTCGCAAGTTTTCTGATTAAGGCCGTAATAATAAAAATTACTCCTTCCGGGGATCTACTCTGGAACCGTGTTTACAACGACACAGTCGGCCTTCATGCATCAATGTCTGATATATGTTTATCGGGTGCCGGTTTAATGTGCTGTATGAGTGAAACCAATAGCAGAATAGTTTTGAAAACAGATTGGGATGGAAATGTGTTGTGGTCGAATCGATATAATGTTAGCGATGGACAGGCAATGCTGCAAAATTTTGTTATGGGTTTTCAAAAGAAAAATGAAAACAGTTTCTTATTGTCTTGTAACAGTGATTTATTATCTGAGCTCGATTCTGCAGGTCAGATTCTATCATCGTTCACGAGCATCTGGGGATTGCCGATTGATTATTACATTACTACATTCAATAATGGCACGGCTCACATAGCACATGGATTTTCAGGTGCATGTCTGGTTTTGGATGATAGTTTGCATTCTTCAACATGTTTGATCGCACAAGGAATTTATCCGTCAACACCAATTTCACTGCTCCTGGATTCAGTAGCATTCGTTGTTGATAGTGACGGCGTGCAGAACGATGTCCCATTTCCAATCACAGACTTCACATCTTTTGCATATGATAATTGTCCGGATGTTGAAGGCGTGCAGGAGAACACAACGTATTACAATATCACAATTTATCCCAATCCATCCATTAGTGTTTTTGTTTTTGATTTTACATACACCACGATTCCCGATTTGATCATTATTTCTGATCTGAATGGAAGGCCAGTTTTTAATTTAAAACCATTCAGGACACTAGAACGAATAGAATTTTCGAATTCACTTTCACCGGGAGTATATGTTTGTTGTTTTCAATATTCAGATGTGTGGATTACTAAAAGAGTTGTTGTTGCCAGATAACAAACTTATATCTTATCATATATCGCCTTGAACATTACGTGAGTCGGAATCATTTCATTCTTTCACAAATGTTCCGCTGCGTCGGCCATTATTATCTGATAATGAAATAAAATATATACCCGGAGAAAACTTTTCCGTATCAAAATAAATCTGCTCCCTGTTGTTAAAGTAAAAAGTACGGATCAGTTGTCCTAAGAGATCTTTAACTTCAACAATTCCTTCCCCTGAACAAACATCTGTTGAACGGATGTATTTGGTAGCAGGATTTGGATAAAGTATAAGTTTTCTTGCGTTGGTTAATTCCGGTATCCCAACGATTGATGTAACGATTGCCGAAACAGTATTAGTCATTACACCTGCATTCTGATCAAAGAAAATATAGGCAGTATTTGTAATTTCTGTGCCCATGCCGGTGTTCGATTTTCTTTTAAGACGGAATTTCACCTGGCCATGACTTTGTGATTCATTGGTCACGCTATCGATAAGGTTTATTGCCTGAAAATTAAAACGAACCACATTGCCTGGCAACAATTGAGTCACCACTGAATGAGAAGAAGAAACAAATTCGAAAGTAGCTGGATCAAGATCATTGTCCAGAGTGTCGAGAATGTAAATATCTTCAGCAGGTGCATTACCTGTATTTTGAAAAAATACTGTGAAGTTAAAAACGTGATCAGATGTATCTACACTTCCGGAAGGTGACATAAGCTTTTCATTCGGATCAATGGCCACTCTTACAGGATAACAGGAAGAAGTGAAATTATCAAAAGGAAAAATATCGCCGCTTACAGGAAAAACACTTAGATTAAAACAAATGGGTTCATTGATCTGCGCAAACGAATCTACATATACATTGAAATTAAAATCTGTCAATGGATTTAGTGTTGTGAAATCACTCACATTCCATCGAAGCGTTGATGGTGGAGTAAAATCAGCCGTGAAAGCTCCTGATGCCGGTCCTGCATAAGTAATCGGTCCGCTGAAAGTACACTGAACATAACCACTGTCGGTGAAACAGGAGGTACCGATTTGATTTAATAAATCACCGGCGTTAGCAATCACTTTTACCAGTCGTGTTGGGCGAAACATCGTTTCAGGTCCAACGCTTCTTGCGATAAGATCAAAAGCATTAGGACAACTCAGAGCGAAATCAAGATTCGGTTGTATAGAATCAATTGGTGTGAGTAATGAAGCAAGAACACCGGAGGCAGGACAAACAAATGGAAAAGGAAAATTAAGCGGGTTAATTCTTACAAAATAGTTTCCGAGCGGTGCACGAAAAGAATAATCGCCATTTGTATTTGTGTATTCAATTTGTACGATCGTCCCGGACGAATCGAGTAATACCGGAATGTTTTTTAATTGCTGTTCATTTGTATCTCTGATACAATCTGCATTTAAATCATTAAATATATTTCCACTGATATTCCAGTATACCGGACAACCTGAAGAAGGCTGGCACAGGGGAAAATTGTCAATCGCGGGACTTACGGATCTACCGATGTTTATTGAATTGGGAAGACAAGAAATGTAAGTCCAATTAAAATCGAAATCTCTAATAAAGGAAATCGGTGGCAAACAATGAATAGGATTATTATAAATTTCTAGCATTTCCATTGAATCTGGAAGCAATGGAAGTTCACTGATAAAATTATTTCTACATGAAAAATGTTGCAATGAGGAAGGTAAAATTGGCAATGCAATAAGTGAATCATTACCGCAAAATAACAAAGCAAGATTTGAAGGCAAGGGTGGGATTGTGCGTAATTTTGTGGAACTACATCCCAAAACATTCAAATTGGAAGGTAATGGTGGACAAATTTCAACCGGATTATTAGAAAAAGACAAAACGAATAGCTGAGGAAGTAATATTTGAGGCAAAGAGTCTATAGAATTATAGTCCACTTGTAAAACAAAAATGTTGTATGGAATTATTGGAAGTTCAGTAAGGTTATTGTTGCTCACATCTAGATATTTTAAAGAATCCGGCAATGCAGGTAAGTTATTAAGTCCATTTGAACCACATCTCAGATAACTTAATTGAGTCGGTAGAGTAGGAAGGGGATTTATTGCATTGTAACTGATCTCCAGTTGTTCTAAAGAATCCGGTAATAAAGGAAGACTGCTTAAAGAATTTCCATAGATACGTAGTACTCTTAAAGACCCTGGGACTGAAATAATACTATTTAATTGGCCAAAGTTGCATTCCAGGGTATTAAGGTTAGGAGGCAATGAATCTATTGTTTGAATATAATTGGAGTCGCATTGGAGTTTAAAAAGATTTGGTGGCAACAACGGTAATGAGTTCAATTCATCATTGTCACAATTTAAGTAATACAAATTTGGAGGTAGATTCGGAAGATTATAGAGCGGATTATGTCCACAATTCAATTCCAGTAAATTTGCAGGCAGAATAATCGATGATGTAAGTAAATTTTTTTCGCATTTCAAATTCAAAAGTCCTTGAGGTAAGGCAGGCAAAGAAGTAAGATAATTTACACTACAATCTAGAAATATTAAGTTATCAAAATATTGAATTCCTTCCAATGATTGAATGCCAAAACCCGAACAGTTTAGTGAGTCCCTGTTTGCAACTAACACAGAAGTTGTGTCCAACGAATCCCCATTAAACGCCGATTGAAATCCATCGGTTAATAAAAATGACCGAAAGGCGGAATCGGGAATGTAAACATATTGCGCCCGTATAGGCGAAACAGAGATCAATAAAAGAAAGGATACTGATATGATGTTATGTAAAAACTTCATAGTAGGAGATGTTTGAAGACAATGTAGGAAAATATATCTGAATGGGATAAGGTAGGTAATTTATGTTACAATAATATTATAAAGAAAAGGCAAAGGAAACCGGATGAGTGAATTTTCAACCTTTTAATTGGCGAATTATAATAAGCTGACAACAAAAAAATCATTTTTGCAATAAACGAATAGTGTTCTGATCGAGCTTTCCATTAAAATATTTATCCAGCACTTTTTGAAAGACAGGAGACGGTTTTTCTATGGATGAAAATAGTGTCATTGATGATTTTTCACCAATCGGGTAATCCCGCTGTTGAAAGAGATTAAAGAATAAATATTGCAACATTAACATATTTGTTATATTTACTCAAACCAAAAACTCGGCATATGAAAAAAGTACTACTGCAACTCTGTTTGATACTTCTTTCAACATCTGTTTTTTCACAAGTAAATGTGAAGATAAAAATTACGGATGCTGAAAATAACTCCACACTTCCCGGCGCAACAGTAATTGTAAAAGGATCGAACAACGGAGGGTCAACAAATCTTGATGGCATCTTGACTCTGAAAGTAAATCCGAATGATGTACTTGAAGTGAAAATGATAGGATATGAAATGCAAACCATATCGGTCGACAATCGAACTGAAATAAATGTGGCACTTAAAACTTCTGCTAAACAATTATCCGACATCGTTATTGTCGGTACGCGTACTGCGGGCCGAGTAAAAACGGAATCACCTGTGCCGGTGGATGTCATCAATGTCAAACAAGTTAGT
>JANOBV010000322.1:0-11755 GCA_031411835.1 Bacteroidota bacterium
ATGGTCCAGGGGTTACCAAGAGGCTGGCCCTAACGGGCCTTGTAATTCCATAAATTGACAACGAATACATTATTTGACTAAACTAAATGACATTGCCCTAAAGGGGCTAAGCACTCATGTATGGTACAAAAGTCACCAAGAGTATGGCCCTAGTGGGCCTAATAATCTATAAATTAATAACGAATACATCATTAGTTATTTTTTCATTTCATCAGTAAGGACAATTCTTTTCCCATCCTGAAGAGCAACAACAAATGCATCTGTTACACCTTTGCTTACTATCTCTTCTCGAAGTGCAGAAGCAGCGGTGAAATTATCAAGTGTTCCCGCATAAAAAATATGCAATCCACGATCATCAGTAAGCTGAGTAATTCCTTTATCAGCCACATTTAAGAATGTTACAACTGCTGTGAAAGGAATATTATTTTTGAATGCTCCAATTTGAACTCGATAAATTATTTTTCCATCCGAAGTAATTGCAGAAGGGAAATTTTGAGTTGATTTAGATTCAGTTGAATTCTGAGTTGTTGGTTTTGTAATTGTGGATGTTTGAGTTGTTGATGACTGATTTGTTGAAGCTGGCGCAGAGACAACGCTTGCAACATCCGGTGTTGATTTAACTGTACGTTCTGCAATTGGCACAGATGACAATGCTGATTGCACACCATTTCTATAGACAACAATAAAGGCATCCTTCACTCCTTCTCTTCTTGCAATTCGTTTCATTGAATCGGCTGAAGCATAGCTCATGTAATGATCAGTAGTGAAACGGAATAAATTGGCACGAATCTTTTCAGTAAACAATGGCGTCAATGTTTGAAGACCTTTCGGGGTTGTTTGCGTTTTATATACACCAACCTGAACAGAATACTCAACTGCTGCCAATGATTTTTTCACATTCGATGCATTTTCACCATAGAATGATTTCTCGTCTGTATCGATGACATTGTTTCTGATCGATGAAATATTTTCAGGACGAATATTATTGGCTCTTAATAATGCCATTTCTGTTTGCGATGTTTGCACATACGACTTATCAGGTGACGATTTACCTTTGCCTATCATTGCATATGCTTGGTCAAGTCCAATTCGTTTGCCATTCAAATAAGCAACTACAAATGCATCTTTAAATCCACGTTGTTGCATTTCTTTCTTGACAACGACTGCAGGCTCGAAAGTCTGGAATAAACCCACACAATAACGAACCCAACTAGGGCGTGTAGTTTCTGCTGTGATTGGTTGAACACCTTCAAATTTCTCTGCCGGGATTTCATTTCTGAATGCACCGATTTGTACTTTAAAAACTAATCCATCGGGAATCGGAGGATTCATCGGAATTGGGTTCTCTTTATTATAAACCGGAGCACTTGCAATACTAAATGACTTCTTTGCAAATTGTTCTACTTTTTCCGGAGTATATGTTGTAGACGGAACAGAATTTACTGCACTTTGATCAGAAGTATTGCGGTTATAATTTTTAGTAGAATTTTCCTGAACTTTTTCTTCCGGTTTTGTCATAGCAAGAATTTCTTCTTGCGATAAACCTTCAGGACTAACTGTTGACTTTGTAGCTTGTTCAGGTAGTTGACTTCCCGGTCTTGCGATTCGCTTCCGAATTTCCTGCATCTCACTTGTCTTCGATTTCACTTCATTCGTCTTACTTTGTGCCATTGCAAATTTCGCTGCTGATTCTTCTTCATTCTTTTTAGACGAATCACGCATTGCATCAGCTTGAATAAAGATCTGTGCTTTCGTCGGACGGTCTTGCTCTACTTCAGCTTTGTCCATTAATCTATTTTGTTCTTGCTTTTGTTCAACTGCAAGTTTGTTCTGATTTACCGCATCAGCAAATACATCAATCGTTTCAACTTGTTTTGCTGTTATTTCTTTATTGACCTCTACATACTTTTGAAATTCCGGGTGACGGGTATCGATTCCTGTAGTATCAATTTTTACAACTTCTTTTCCGTTAGGAGTTTCAACTGTAAAAGTTGTCGCTTCATCAACTGCCTTTGCTTCTTCCGGAGATAATTCATAACTAGATTCTGTAGCAGACTCTGTAGTTGCTTCTGCATTTTCTTCCGAAGGAGCCACAATAGAATTATCTGACGGAGCAGATTCTACTTTATCACCTGCAGTTTCTGAACTGCTACTAGCAATTTGCTGCTCTGTAGAATCGCCAATAGTTTTATTATCAGAAATTGTTTCTGTAGATGTTGGTTGATTCAATGTTGGACTTTCCTTTTCAGAAGATCCGGTTGGCATAGATGAGTTGTATGCAATGATTTGTTCATTCACTTCCATCTTATGCTCTACATCAGGATCGATCGCTTCTGCAGCATATAATTGCGCTAATGCTTCATCGTACATAGCAGCCGATTGATCAACGAGACTATTTGACACATTGATTAGACTATCACGTTCAGGAGAAGATTTTGTTTCTGAAATACGATTCTGCAAACTTATTGCTTGATCAGAAAGTTGTTTTGCATTTTTATATTTTGATCTGAACGCTTGGTATGCAATCCTTGCTTCTTCACTAATCGGATTTAACTTTAAAGTATTAATATTTGCAGGAAAAGGTTTTTTCTCATCAGCAGGAACAATAAATGGCGGTTTTAATTCTGCAGTTGAAGCTGCATTCTCTTTTTCAATTGATTTATCATTTGAAAGTGATTCCGACTTTGAAGAATTATCAGATGTAGTATTGGTCGCTAAATCTTTATTTGCATTGTTTATGCCCTTTGAATCCTGCGTCGTTTTATTTTCATCAATTGTATTTTCACCTGTAGGATTATCCGAATTTTTATTGTCCGGAATAATATTTGGAGCAACTGCAACATGAGAATTCGAATCCCTATTTTTTTGATCTGTATTTAATTCTTCAATTGTTGAATTTGTTTTTTGAGATTCATCCTTAGAACTTGAAACAACATTATCGTCAGAAGTCGGAACATTTGAATTATCTGAAATTTCTCCTGAAGTTTCTAAACTAGATTTTTCATTCTCTTTAGAAGCCCCTACTGGTGATTGATCAGAAGTAATCTCGTCTACATTTTGATTTACTGTACCAGAACTTGTCACCTCATTTTTTGAATTAATAGTTTCGTCTTGTTCAACTTTATTTTCTGTGGTTGAAGAATTACTATTTTTTTCGATCTTTGAATTTGATGGAGGATTAGATTTGCTACTTTCAGTATTGACAGCAGCACTTGTTGCTACATCTTTCGAATTTGTACCAGTGCTATCTTGAGAAATTGAAGCAACGTTTGAAGAATTATTTGTAGGCCTGCTATTATTTGAATTTGCACTTGGTTTGGACTCGACTGACTTGCTTTCTATATTAGAATTTGTCGTTTCATTTTTTTCTGAATTTTCATCCTCTGCACTTACTTTTTCTGAAGAAACGGACTCATTTGATTTAGCACTAGATTTCTCTGTTGCCGACATTTCATGTGAAACATTGTTGTCAGCTAAATCAGACTTACTATTCTCATTCTTTATCTCGACACTTTTGTCTTCAGAAACATTTTCAGATACTTCTTGAGCCGAAGTGTTTTCAGATTTGTTATTTATTTTCTCAGTTACATTTTCACTAGAAATTGAAGCTCCATTTTTTCCTTCGATAGAGGAATTCTGAATGTCTTGTTGGTCAGAAGTAATTTCGTTTGATTTCTGATCAACGTTAGGCTGAACTTTATTTTCTACAACCTGAGTATCTATTTTTATGGAATCATTAACGCTATTTGCATTTTTGCTTTCATCAATATTAACTTTGTTATTTGAATCTTGCAGAGTCAAAGGTTTATCTTCAGAATTATTGTTCGGCTCTGATTTTTTTTCTTTATCAACTGAAGCTTTAGAAACTTCTTTATTACCTGAAGTTTCGGTGTTCACTGAAGATGTACTTTCAGTAGAGTTCACTTTTGCATTTTCATCTTTTGCATTTTCACTTGTACTACTTGTCGTTGCATCTGATTGCGAACTGTTGTTCGTTTCGGAATTTTCAGGACTAGTCACAGGAGTTTCTGTGGCTGATAATTCTTTTATTTCATCTTTTGCAACAAGTGTAGAATCAATTTTAACTTCATTTTGTACTAAAGTTGGTTCTTGAACTACAGGTGAATTAGCCGTTACCTTCGATTTATCTTTTGCATTCTTTGTCGATTTATTATCATTGATAATTGCAAGAAGCTGATTGGCTTCTTGTTCAGAAGCTTTTGCTTCTGTATCCTTTGCCATTGCTGCAATTGTCAAATCATCAGCTTGACGGCGCATATTGTCGGCATCTGCCTTCAACACATATGCCTCATTCAGATAAGATGGTTTTTCCTGCTCTGTTGCATTCTCTGCTTTTAAACTCATCTCTGCAGACAAACTATCTCTTTCAATCGCGCCAGCTTTCAATCTTTCAACTTCACGATTTAAACTATCTGCTTCCTGACGAGATGTTTTTGCATCAAGAATTGCAATAGAAGCAAGTTCCTCATTCCCAATCGTGACATCATAGTTGTCTGCTTTTTTGCCATCATTGGCTAGCTCTTGGGCACGTCCTTCTTCCTCTTTCTTCTGGCGAATTTCATCCGGAGTTGCTGTATGTTCCAAAGAAGGATCATACTCATCCTTTTTTTCAATCGTTACTAAATTTGATTTTGGAATTGACTCGTCTGTAGTAATCTCTTTACCCGATCCAGGTTTAGTAACTAGAACAGTTTGATTATTGATCTGTATGGCCATCATTGAAGATGAGTCAGCATTTGTATCATAAGAAACAGACTTAACTTCAGAAGGAACTTCAAGAACAGCAGTTGCCGGATAAAAATAATTTTCGAGAATTAGATTTTCGTTTGTCTTCTCACGATTGATCTTTACAATTTGTTTTAGTTCAGAGTTATCAAGATTAGATGGCAGAGTAAAATTTTCCGCATGAGGTAGATATCCTCCGCCTTCAACAACGATTACATAATCGAGTCCGGGTTCAAGTGTAACTTCATATTTACCTGTGTTCGGATCTGTATACACTGATGTAATTATTCCTTCTCCACCAGCACGAAGAATAGTAACTCGAGCATCACGACGAACTCTCTGATCCGTTGGTGCATAATATCCGGTGATCGTAACTAAAGCTTCTCCTTGATCAGGAAGTTGAATTCTACGTAATTCAATTTCAGTTTTTGTGGATGAAATTGTCGTCGAATAGAATGCTTCACTGCCTTTTAAAATTGGAACATAAAGATAATCATCAGCAATGGTATTAATTGGCCATCCTAAATTTTCAGGAGTTGACCATTGTCCGGTATTGAAATCAATTTTCGATTTAAAAATATCATATCCGCCAATACTCTTTTTTGATTTAGATGCGAAATAAAGTGTTCTACCATCGCGATCTAAATATGGGAAATCTTCATTTGCTTCAGAGTTAATTGTTTCACCTAAATTTTCCGGTGTCGACCAATTACCATTTGGCATTTTTCTGACCACATAAATATCTTTTCCACGTTCGCCACGTTTTCCATAGCTGGATAAATAGATCGTTTGTTTGTCATTAGCAATGAACATCACCGGATTTAGTTGATTATCCTTGTCCATTGTAGTTAAAAATTGCTCTGCAGCAGGAACTAACTTTCCATTTGCCTGTGACCAATCATAATATTTATAAAACTCATTCCGAGCTACATCTTTTGAACTAATAATTGCAATATTCTTTCTTGTTTTCAGAAGTTCTATTGCATTCATACAATTTGCTTTCAATTCTTCCGAATTGAATTTCTTCAACATTGTAGAATTGACTATCGATTCAAATTTTCTAAAACAACCAAGTGCATCATCAAATTTTCCAATGACCATATATGCTTGTCCAAGATAGATCCAAACTTCCTGAGGATTTAAAACATCTTTTGCAGCAACTTCTAAATAACTTACAGCATTGGCTTTATTTTTTCCTGCATTCAGTAATGCTACACCATAACGATAATTATAAGACGAATTATTTGGGTAAAGACTTAAAAGTTGCGAGTATGGAGAAAGTGCTTCGTCAAACTTTTCAGATAAGAAAGCTTTTTCAGCTTGCTTTTTTAATTCTGTTTCTGAAGAAGCAGATTGTTGGGCAGAAGCTGCAAAACAAAATAACAATGAGAATAGGAGAAGTCGGATATACTTCCCGACAGGTATTTGATTCACTTTTAAGTTCTTTATAGTAGTAATTATACTCTCAAGAGTTGCATTTGTTTCTCGATTTTTTGCCAAACAAAGTCAACTTTTATTCAATAAGTTTCAATTCACTGAAACCTTTTCGAACGATGCAACGAACAAAGAATCTGATTTTTTTTCATATCCTTTCAATAATTCCTTCTGCTTTAATTTCAAAGGCAGGTTTTTAAGGAAATAATCGACGTTTTCTTCATTCTCTGCTTTAAAAACCGAACAAGTACTGTAGATCAATATTCCACCGGCACGTAAATGATTGATTACATTATGTACAATTTTACGCTGTAAAGGTTGGAAAATTTCTGTGACTTTAGCTCTATGATTTTTAAGTAAATTTTCAGGACTCCGTGACCAAGTTCCTGATCCGGTACAAGGCACATCAGCTAGAATCCCTTCAAATCTCTCACTTGGGTCAATTGATTTTTTAGACAGGTCGATCATTTGCGTATTGAACCCTTGAAAACCTACCTTTCTCATTCTAATCGAATAATTTTTGAGAATATTTTCTCTTACATCAGTAGCCAATAAATGAATGTCTTCTTCCTTATCGATCAACGCAAGACTTTTTCCTCCACTTGCAGCACAAGCATCCCACCAAACGTCATTTTTCTTTGGCTCCAAAAAATTGGAGATCTTTTGCGAATTGAGATCTTGAATTTCGAAAAAGCCATTGTCGTAAGACTTTAAATGTTCCAATTTTTGCATAGGAGCGAATGACAATACTTGATCGTCAGTTTCGTCAAACGGAATTTCAAGTTCCTTTAATTCAGATCGAACTTCCACAGTGTATTTTTTTCTTATTCTGATATAAACACGAGGTTGAATGAGAAATGAATTACAAAAAGAATTGACATCAACTTCGTCGGAAAGTAATTCCTTATCAGGGAAAATATTCAATGGATCAAAATCAGGAAATAATCCTTTTACTATTTCAATCTTTTTATTTAACTCAGAATTCAATTCATTTATCGGTAATGAAGAATGTTCAGATAATAAAATTGACAAAGATTGACTTTCTGAATTTGAACAAAGAAATGAAGCAACTGCAAGTTTTGTGTGAAATTTTTCATCGTTCAAATTATTTCCAAGACGAAGAAAATGGTAACAAAAATCACGCGTTTCCCTCCTATCTCTTGCTCCCATTTTTGGATTCAACTTAAACAATTCTTTAAGGTACCCTGAAAATGGTTTTGAAAAATCGTATGATTCGATCAAGTTTCTTACGCGATCGAAGAGGATGTTTTGATGCATTCTTTTTTTTGTGAGTGGTAAGTGGTAAGTGGTAAGTGGTGAGTGGTGAGTAGCAATACTTACATATTGCAATTATAAAATTCTAATTAATAATTTGATGTGAATTGCGAGTATAAGGTTGAAAGTGGACATTATGCAATATCCTTGAAATCATGCATTCCATGCTACTCACAACTTACCAATCACTACTCACCTTTTCAAAGCCGCAGCAACATTTCGTTCAACTCTCGCATTAATACTAGCTGTGTCGGCCGGAACAAATTGTTCACCGGTAAGTTTTTCGTAAAGTTCAATATAACGTTTAGAGATTTGATCAACCCATTCATCACTCATTGAAGGAATAGTTTGACCATCTTTTCCTTGAAAATTATTTTCAATTAGCCATTGGCGAACAAATTCTTTAGAAAGCTGACGTTGTTCCTGTCCGCTTTTTTGTCTTTCTTCATAGCCGAAAGAATAAAAATAACGCGATGAATCAGGTGTGTGAATTTCATCGATCAGAAATATTTCACCACCCACTTTTCCAAATTCATATTTAGTATCAACTAGTATCAACCCTGTTTTAAGTGCGATTTCTGTTCCACGTTTAAAGATTGCTCGAGTGTAATTTTCAATTTTTACATAATCGCTTTCACTTACGATTCCACGACTAAGAATTTCTTCACGAGAAATATCTTCATCATGGCCATGCGATGCTTTTGTTGTCGGAGTAATAATTGGTTCAGGGAATTTATCATTTTCCTTCATGCCTTCCGGTAATGTCACTCCGCACACGGTGCGAATTCCATTTTTATATTCACGCCAAGCATGACCTGATAGATATCCTCGGATAACCATTTCAACTTTGAAAGGTTCGCATTTTCTTCCAATTGTCACATTCGGATCCGGTGAAGAAATTACCCAATTGGGAACAATATCAGAAGTGGCTTGAAGCATTTTCAAAGCGATTTGATTTAACACTTGTCCTTTGAAAGGAATTGCTCTGGGAAGAACAACATCGAAAGCAGAGATCCTATCGGTAACAATCATGACAAGCACCTCATCAAATGAATATACATCTCTTACTTTTCCTTTATAAAAAGATCGTTGACCGGGAAAATTAAAATTCGTTCCCGCTAAAGCAGCATTCATATTCATTGTGTTCACTTGTTGTACGCTTCAATTATATCTTTTACCAAACGATGTCGGACAACATCCTGAGAATCGAGATAAATGAAATCGATTCCTTTTACATTACTTAATATTTTTATGGCCTGAACTAAACCTGACGGTTGATTTCGTGGTAGATCAATCTGTGTAACATCACCAGTCACAATAAACTTTGCGGAAGGTCCCATTCTGGTTAAGAACATTTTCAGCTGGCTTTCAGTTGCATTTTGTGCTTCATCAAGAATAACGAATGCATTGTCGAGTGTTCGTCCACGCATAAATGCTAATGGCGCAACTTCAATGACACCACTTTCGATATAACTTTTCACTTTTTCTCCTTGTATCATGTCGTATAATGCATCATACAATGGACGAAGATAAGGATCAATTTTTTCTTTTAGATCGCCTGGTAAGAAACCAAGGTTTTCCCCTGCTTCCACTGCCGGTCGTGTAAGAATGATTCTTTTGATCTCTCTATTCTTTAGAGCACGTACAGCTAATGCGACGGCAGTATAGGTCTTACCTGTACCTGCAGGTCCGATAGCAAATAAGATATCGTTCTTCTCAGAACTTTCAACCATTTTTTTCTGGTTAACAGTACGAGCGCGAACCATGATTCCGTTTTGTCCGAATACTAGTACATCACTATTCGTTCCTATAGGATTCGAATCTGATTTTACGGAAGTATCGGCAAGGAAATGTTCGACATTATCAGGCGTCAAACTTCCAAACTTTTGATAGTGCTGAATGAGTCTATTTATTTTTTCACTAAAGGCGTGAATATTTTTTTCGTCGCCAATAACTTTAATTTCATTGCCACGGGCCACTAATTTTAATTCCGGAAAATTTTTTCTTATGACTTCCAGATTGCTGTCATTAACACCAAAAAATTCCACAGGATTAAAGGTGTCGATTGGGATAACTACTTCGCTCAATGCTTTTAGGTTTTAATTATAAAATAAATTGAACAAGTTATTACCGTTCAATTCTTGATAAGTCAATTTGATTTACGTTTCAATACTAGCTAAAACTGTCTACTTTTGAGTTCTGCACTGTTATAAGTTATCAACATCAGATGCTCTTTATCTCTATATGCCAATTCTAACATTAACGACCGATTGGGGAGTCTGTGATCCATATGTAGCCTGTTTCAAAGGTTCACTTATGATGCGCAACTCTGCATTGCAAGTAATAGACATTAGTCATGAGATAACTCATTTTGATATTCTTACAGCCGCATACATCATAAAGACTACTTACGATAAATTCCCTTTTGGCAGTATTCACTATATAGGACTAACCGGGCCTGAGAATCACGATCTGGAATTTCCATTTCTTATTGTTGAATCGGAAGGGTATTATTTCATTGGTTTTGACAGTGGAATATTCAGTTTGGTATTAGATGAAAAGCCAAAAAAAGTTTTCTATTTGAATGCTCGTCAGCATGAAGACAGAAAAAAAGTTGAAGAACTTATTTTCGATACAATTGTGCATTTAGGTCAAGGTGCAACTCCATCTAGTCTTGGAACAGAGCAAGAAAGTGTGATGACAAGTTACTTTGCAGTGCCTACAACCGATGCGAATACAATTCGCGGATCAATAATTTATATCGATTCATTCGGAAATGCAATTATGAATGTTACAAAGGATTTCTTTGAGAGGGAATTTAAAGACAGAAAGTTTTCAATTTATATGAGGAAATCAGATTATACGATTTCAAAGATCTCGAAATCGTATGAAGACACTGAGACCGGCGAGATCGTAGCATTTTTTAATACCAATGGATATTTGGAGATCGCCTTGAATAGAGGAAATGCATCCGGCCTATTAGGATTGAAAGTTATGGACGCAATTAGAATTGAATTTCAATGATAACGAGAATTGTGAAAATGACTTTCAAGCAAGAAAACACTCTTGAATTTGAACGTATTTTTGGAATAGTAGGTGGTAACATCAGTAAATTCAAGGGTTGTACAGGTCTTAAACTCTTTCACGATAAGAAAGATGAGCGAATTTACTTCACGTTTTCAACATGGTTAGACGAAAGCGACCTTGAGAACTACCGTCAATCCAAGCTTTTCAGAGATACATGGCAGAGTACCAAACCTTTATTTGAAGAACCAGCCCAAGCTTGGACGGTTGAGAATTTGTTGAAATAAAGATGTTAAATATAGTCTGAAAGGTTGACTGGCATTGCTTTTTCAGCTAATATTGCTAAACATTAGTATATAGAGGAAAATTATCCTGAGCGGTACTAAAGAATTGGCAAGTAAAATTGATATTCTCACCCAAATATTGAGGACATTTACAAAACAAATACCGCATTCCCCCAACTGTGAATTAAATTTACCCTAATTATAAGAAGTCAAAAGAAACAAACAAAAATAGAAAATGAAGAAAACTATTTACCCTAAAACAATTACCGGAAACATGTGGAAGAACCTTTGCGTTCTTTTTGCTTTAGTCTGTTTCATGGGAGTAAACACATCGAAAGCCAGTCACATGGCCGGTGCAGATTTAACCTATGAATACATTGGAAATAACCAGTACCTTGTTACATATACACTGTATCGTGATTGTGCTGGTATTGATGCTCCATTGTCAGAGATCTTAACTGTTGGCTCAACAACATGTGGCAGCGGAGTATCGCAATCACTAACTTTGAACCCAACAGGACCGGGAATTGAAATTTCTCTTAACTGTCCGGGAAATCCTTCAACATGTGCAGGTGGAACAGCAACGGGTATTCAAGCTTACGAATACACTACAGTTGTTACCCTACCGGCACAATGTCCTGATTGGAATTTTAGTGTTTCAAATTGCTGTAGAAATGCAGCCATCACTACACTTGACTTCGGTTCAGGAGATGGTCAGTATCTTGAAGCTTACTTGAACAATACGACGGTAAACAACAATTCACCATCATTCACTAACTATCCGGTTGCATTTGAATGTATCGGACAGAATAATTTTTACAATCATGGTGTAATTGATGCAGATGGGGATTCATTAGTTTATTATTTTATTCCTCCTCGTACAGGAGCAAACCAATCTGTTTCTTATGCAGCGGGTTATTCAATTGCAAACCCTATCACTTCTTCTCCTGCAGTAACAATCAATCAAGCTAATGGTGATATCTTCATGCACC
>JANOBV010000323.1:0-2299 GCA_031411835.1 Bacteroidota bacterium
AAAAACGGAAGACCCAATAACAACCGGTACAGATAGAGAAAAATTTCTGGGGAACTGGTCGGGTAATTCGACAGGTGTTGGTGGAACTAGATATTTTAATGTGACTGTCACTGCAAGCAACAGTAATACAACTCAAGTTCTATTAAACAATTTTGATGGCGTGGGCGTTGGTAGTTTTATCGTCGCAACGGTGAGCGGAAATTCAATGACATTTGAAAGTACGCTAATTGGCCAAGATCGATATGATGGTTCAGCCTCCATTTCAAATAATGTGCTCTCTTTTAACTTTACGATTGATGATGGGCAGTCGATTGAGAATCGAAGTGGATCGGCTACGAAGTGATTTTTTTAACACAGAGATCACTTAAATTTCAGCCACGAATTCACGAATGAATTGTTTTTTATTCGTGAATTTGTGGCTTAAATTTAAGTGATTTTCTCGAATTTTATTTTTTTGTCTGCCAGAAACAAATTCCAATTTAGGAAAAGAAAGATCTTGTTTCCAGTTAGATAGAATCTAAAAAGTGAAAAACTTAAACAAAATGAGGACATTCTAACCATAAAAATCACAGACTTGGTCTTTTCTGATTGTCCGAAAATGTGCATGTCTTTTGTCATATTTTTTGGTTACGTTTCGAGCGACTTTCTAACTAGATTATTTTTTCTGCAACTTTAAAATTGCTTGATGCACAGAATATTCCTTAACTTACATTTTAATGCGAATCACATAAAATGAAAGTGCTTTCTTCGGAACAAATCAAAATTGCAGATAAGAATTCAATTTTAATTGAACCAATTTCATCGATCGATTTTATGGAGCGTGCAGCTGAAAAATGTTGCGAATTATTTCCGCCTAAAGGTCAATGGAGTCATCTCGTTGTAATTTGTGGAACAGGAAATAATGGCGGTGACGGATTGGCAATTGCGCGATTGCAAATGGAAAATTTCAAATCCGTAAGAGTTTTAGTGATAGAGTCGTCAAAGAATTATTCTGATAATTTCAATATCAATTTAAAACGACTTCAAGATGAAAACTGCAATATTCAATTTGTAGAAAGTGCGAAGGATATTTATTTGCACGAAGAGGAACTTGTAGTGGATGCAATTTTAGGTACCGGTGTTAGTCGGCCGGTTGATAGTTTTTTATCTGAGTGCATTGAGGCCGTCAATCAACAAGCTGCATTTACAATTGCAATTGATCTTCCGAGTGGATTGCATTCATCTCAACCAACAACAGGTGCGGTGGTCAAAGCAAACCTCACTCTTACAATTGGCGCACCGAAACTTTCATTGTTTTGTATTGAGTCAGCTCCTTTTGTTGGAGTATGGAAGCTAATAGAAATTTACAAGGGTGTTACTTTGTTGAATGAATTTATTGATGCTCCGGAAACAATTGATATTGCGAATGCAAGGCTGCTCTTAAAAGAACGAGTGCAATTTTCAAATAAAGGAACATTTGGTAAAGCATTGATCGTAGCCGGAAGTGATGGAAAATATGGCGCAGCAATTTTAGCGGCACGAGCATGTATGCGAAGTGGAGTTGGATTGTTATCAGTTCAAGTTCCATCAAATTCTGCTGATCTTATTCATCAAATGATACCTGAAGCACTTTTAAAAGTTGATGTGAATGAGAAAATGATTTCTTCAATTCTTGATATTGAAAGCTTCAATGCCATCGGTATTGGACCGGGAATTGGAATGGCGAATGAAACAGTCGATGCATTAATCGAACTGCTTAAGATAAACATGAGGCCAATAGTTCTCGATGCTGATGCGCTCAATATTATAGGCGAACATCCAACATTACTCACAAATCTTCCTGAGAATTCAATTCTTACTCCGCATCCGAAAGAATTTGAACGTTTATTTGGACCAAGTGTAAATACTTTTGAACGATTAGAAAAACAGAAGCAGCAATCTGCCATTCATAAAATTATAATTGTTTGTAAAGGTCGTTATACAACAATTTGTACTCCAGAAGGCAAAGTTTATTTCAATATGAGTGGCAACTCAGGATTGGCGAAAGGCGGAAGTGGCGATGTGTTGACGGGAATAATTGCGGCATTACTTGCTCAAGGTTATTCTCCAATTGATGCTGCTGTATTAGGTGTTTTTATTCATGGGCATTCGGCCGATCTACTTGCAGAGAAAATGCATGAAGCGGGGATTTTGGCGAGTGATGTGATTGAAAATTTACCGTTTGCGTTCAATCTTCAAGAAAGAAAATAGTGAAACACAAAGAACACAAGTTCACAAAAGTCCACGGAAATTATAGTCCGTGGACTTTTGTGAACTTGTG
>JANOBV010000324.1:0-5483 GCA_031411835.1 Bacteroidota bacterium
GCAATTTTCATTTTTCCCACTCTCGCTTTCACCACTTTAAAAAAGTGCCACCGTCATCCTGGAAGGATCTTTTAGGTTATTAAGATTGCGGCATTCCAGTAAAAAATTAGCATTGTCCAATAATAATCATACTACGATCGTAATCTTTGGCTAGATAATAAGTATCGCTTCAGTTGTTTAAAAGTTTGAAATAAGTAGATAATTTGAATTTGCTGTATAAAAATGGATTTCATACTTTCGAACTCAAATAGAAGCAATATTATGTCCCGGAAATTTTTTACTTTCATTCTCTTCTTACTTATTGTAAAGAATAGTTATTCTCAGAAATACTATATGGGAATTGGCGGTCGTGCCGGTAAGTTTTATTCGGGAGTTTCTTTCAAATATTTTTTCAATACAACCAATTCAACCGGATTGCAATTAGAAGCCGCGTATGCAAATATTGCTTCGGGCGGATTTAATTTCAAAGGATTTGCAATTAGACAATTGGCTTTCAAAGTTCCAATTATTCAGTTGCCTTTAGATTTTGTCTATGGTGTCGGATTTCATACCGGATTTTTTCCTGAAGAAAAGCAAGGCTATTATAAAAAAGTGGATGGTGCAGCTGTTTATTATGATAAGGATGTTGTAACAATAGGAGTTGATGCAACAGTTCAAATCGAGTACAAGATCCCAAAAGTTCCTGTTACTTTAACGATAGATTTTGTGCCATTCTATGAATTTGTTAATCGAGGTCCTGAGAATGTCGACTTTGGGGTTTCTATCCGATACGTATTTAAGTAATTTGAATTCTAGTTACTCGATTGATTTCAAAAAACTTTCTACTGCTGAAAGTGCATTAGCAAATCGTATCTCGTTTAAGCCTTTAATAATTTGATAATTGAATTTATATTTATCCAACTCACTTTTATACCATTCATAAAAATACATTCTTCTGTTTTCATTTTCTCTAACATTGTCTGAAACAAAATCGATATCGGGGTAAGTGAGAAGATATAAATCGTAATGATTTTCTGTTATTTCATTTTCGATCCATTCCGGATAATGATTGTATTTGTCCAATAACCAAACTTTTCCATTGATAACTTCATTGTCAGTAAAAAGCAATTCGGAAACATTCGATGCCATTTTTCTTTCTTCTACAATTTGCATTTCAATACAATGCAAAACGTCATCGTAATTATAAGGTCGATTTAATTTAGAAATATAGTCGCGCGAAAATTCATGAACCCATTCTGTCTTGTAATGTTTTGCAAGTTGCTCACAAAGAGAACTCTTTGCTGTCGATTCCGGTCCTATGAATGCAATTCTTATCATATTAAATTACCTGATGAGTTTTTGAATCTTTCTTCCAATCAATAAAACCTTTTATTGCAAGAAGCAGAAATATGAAGTATAGAATTGATGTCATTGGTAAGCCTTTGAAAATGTAAAGTGGAACGTAAACAGCATCCACTAAGATCCAAATGATCCAATTCGCAATCAACCTACGTGCAATCATCCATTGTGCAACTAAACTCAAAATCGTTAATGCAGAATCTAACCAAGGCAAAGATGCGTCAGTAAATTGTTGCAGAAAAATTGAAAGTAAAAAGAATGAAGCAAAACTTAGAACTAATATTTTTACGCCAACTGATTTTTCAGGACTTGATGTTGTTTCTGACTCGCCAATGTTTTTTTTCCATTGTGACCAGCCGTAAATAAGCAATAGCATATAAATACATTGTAGTAATGCATCAGCATATAAGCGCACGCCTTCTGACGAGAACATGAATGCATAGATGGCAACATTTACAATTCCAACCGGAAAACAAAAAATGTTTTGTCGAATCGTAAGCCATACACCAAGTAATCCTGTAATAATACCGATGACTTCAAGTAGCGATGAAGGTTGGCCTAGAATAGTGAAGTCATACATAAGCCTGAGAAATGTTTGTCAATGTAATGTTTACTTTGCATAAAAAGCATGGATAGCAGTTGCAATCTCAGATATGATCTCAGGATTTTTTTCAATTGCATTTCCGATAACGATTACATCAGCACCGGCATTGCAAAGTTCAGCAGCTTTATCGGCAGTTTTAATTCCGCCACCTACGATCAATGGTGCTTCAGTATTTTTTTTAACTTCACTGACCATAGAAGTTGAAATTGGAAATCGAGCACCACTGCCTGAGTCCATGTAGATCATTTTCATTCCAAGCATTTCACCGGCCATTGCTGTGCATACTGCGATGTCATTTTTGTCGTGCGGAATTGGAAATGTATTACTCATATAACTTACAGATGTAGGAGCGCCGCTATCGATCAACATGTATCCGGTTGAAATTGGCTCCAGATTATTTTTTTTGATCAAAGGTGCAGACAGAACATGCTTACCAATCAGAAGATCAGCATTTCTCCCGCTTATCAAAGAAAGAAATAGAATGGCATCTGCCGATGGAGATATCTGCATGATACTTCCTGGGAAAAGCACTACAGGAATTGAAGAACTTCGCTTAAGTATATCGACACATGATTCAAATGAATCGTTCATGAGAATACTGCTTCCAACAAAAAAAAGATCTACTTCGGCTTCTGTTGCGATCTCTGCAATCTTAATACATTCGGCTGGCGAAGATTTGTCAGGGTCAATCAGAACAGCAAGCATTTTTTTACCTGCTTTTCTTTTTTCAAGTATGGAATTAAATACATTCATATTTCGAAGGTAATAATTTTCTTAGGTATCGTTAGTCGCAATTTTGGTGAATGGCATTCAATCGCATGCCCAAGAGATCATCATAGGGGGGAATTTTTCATAGTATACTTTGTATTTTTTTTCAAAGCCGGATTTTAGAATTTCTGCATCTAAATTTCCCTCATTGCTTTCTATGAATTGACTTACGTTCAAATGCTTTTTAAAATCAACATCGCCAATCTCATGAATTTTGTAAAGCACTTCTTTTGCGCCCCAAATAATTTGCAACAGATCGGCTGATGGATGGTCGCCGACAATTTTTATTTCTGAGTCGTTTAGAAACTTTGTTGCAAGCTTAAAAATTCTTTCGTTGATCGTTTCTAAGTCGATTCCTCCATGATTGAATTCGCCAACCATAACTGCAACGTATGCCTTCGTATGAGAAATGGAAATATTCTTCTTGTTATTCAAATTTGGCTTACCATTTTTTGAATAACTTATCAGCAGATTTTCGTTTGGGAATAGTTCCTTCAATAAAGTACGTACTGTAAGAAATTCTCTTTTACGACTTTCACTTTTAAAATTACGGAGAAGGGCCATTTCATCAACAGAAAGTTGGGCCTTTTCGATGAGGTAACCATGATCTTCTGTGCTTTCCCAAACGGCAATAACTGATGAAAGGTGTGCTTTTTTATAAACAATTGGCATTCCAGTGTGTTAAGGACTGCAAGATGACACAATTTCTGCTTAAGGACAAACAATCTCTATTGGTTCTTATGTGGCTATTAATTATCTTTGCCCGCTGAAATTCAACAACTAACATAAATCATATCTAATGGCTAATCAGGCAACAACAGTAGAAAAATTCGTGAAATACAAGGTAAAAGACATCTCTTTGGCAGAATGGGGCCGTAAAGAAATCACATTGGCAGAAGACGAAATGCCAGGATTAATGTCTCTTCGCAAAGAATTTGGTGCGAAAAAACCATTAAAAGGAGCAAGAATAGCAGGGTGTCTTCACATGACAATTCAAACAGCTGTTTTAATTGAAACACTTGTTGAATTAGGTGCTGAAGTTACTTGGTCATCTTGTAATATCTTCTCAACACAAGACCATGCAGCAGCAGCAATTGCAGCAGCAGGAATTTCAGTTTATGCTTGGAAAGGTATGAATGCTGAAGAATTTGACTGGTGTATTGAGCAGACTTTGTTCTTCGGTGAAGATCGTAAGCCTCTAAATATGATCTTAGATGATGGCGGTGATCTAACAAATATGGTATTCGACAAATACCCTGAACTAATAAAAGACATCAAAGGTCTTTCTGAGGAAACGACTACAGGTGTTCACCGTTTATATGAGCGTATGCAAAATGGTACTTTGCCAATTCCTGCGATCAACATTAATGATTCAGTTACGAAATCTAAATTCGATAATAAATATGGTTGCCGTGAGTCATTAGTAGATGCGATTCGTCGTGCTACTGATTTAATGCTTGCAGGTAAAGTTGCTGTAGTGGCAGGATTTGGTGATGTAGGAAAAGGTTCTGCAGACTCTTTGCGTGATGCAAAAGTCCGTGTGATCGTTACTGAGATCGATCCTATCTGCGCACTTCAGGCTGCTATGGAAGGTTATGAAGTTAAGAAAATGTCGACTGCTGTAAAAGAAGCTGACATCATCGTAACTGCAACAGGAAACTGTAACATCATTACCGGCGAACATTTCAAAGCGATGAAGCACAATGCAATTGTTTGTAACATCGGTCACTTCGATAATGAAATTGATATGGCTTGGTTGAACAAAAATCATGGTTCATCAAAAGTTGAGATCAAACCTCAGGTAGATAAATACACAGTTGGCAACAAGGATCTGATCATTTTAGCTGAAGGCCGTTTGGTAAATCTTGGTTGTGCAATGGGTCACCCGTCATTCGTAATGTCGAACTCGTTCACTAATCAAACCCTTGCTCAATTAGAGTTGTGGACAAACACAGCTGCATACACTAACAAAGTGTATACGCTTCCAAAACATTTGGATGAGAAAGTTGCTCGTTTACATTTAACGAAAGTTGGAGTTGAACTTGAAGAGTTAACAGACGAACAAGCGAACTATATTGGCGTTGACAAGAATGGTCCGTACAAAAACGATATGTACCGTTATTAACTGATCCCGATAGCTATCGGGATGAATAACGAATAATGAATAGTGAAGCCGTCTCGGAAACGAGGCGGCTTTTTTTGTGGATGGTTTTCTTCCAGAGCTTAAACGAGCCTGTTTTTTATTTCGAAAATGTAAGAACGGAGCTGTTATATGAGGAAAGGTCGGTAACAGTATGATACCTTAGTCGTAATAATTAAGATACTATTTCTGCTTTGAATTGATCTGCGAAAGCAATAAAGAAATTAACCTTAAAGACTGTTTATGAATAAGTTTTTATCAAACCAAATTGAAAAAGCATTAGGAGAAAAATGTCCTCTACCTTACAATTTTGAAGTCCTGTTAAAAATGGTCAGTGATACCTATGATCAGTTTGAATCAGAGCAAAAGAATCTTGAATTACGTTTGTCGGAAAATGGGGAGCAACTAAATGAAAGTAAATATAAAAGTCTCTTCGAAGAAATGGCCGATGGTGTTTATAAAAGTACCACTGAAGGAAAATTCGTTGATGTTAATCCGGCACTTGTTAAAATGCTTGGCTATGACAGCAAAGAAGAACTTCTTTCTATCGATATCAAAACGAAATTATACTTCGAAGCTTCTGAGCGCGACAATGCCGTTCTTCAGGACAATTCAAACGGACTTGCAGTATTT
>JANOBV010000325.1:0-13959 GCA_031411835.1 Bacteroidota bacterium
AGCTGGGGTGTAGTCTGCAGACTACACCCCAGCTTAATAAAAAAAGGGTTAAAAAAGAGGACACTCTTCTTTCGCCCTTTTTTTATTAGTGCCATCTGTGTTAAAAAAACTTCAAAGCAATTTCCGAAAGTGAAAGCGCATTAAAAGTCATCTCTTTCGTTAACCCACCTTTTCTCGCAACACCAACTCCAAAATGCATATCATGATAGCCTTCTTTGCGGTGTGCATCTGGATTGATTGAGATCATTACATTCTTTTCCATTGCATACTGGATCCATCGCCAATCAATATCTAAACGGTATGGATTAGCGTTCAATTCAATTACAACTTCATTTGCAGAACAGGCATCTATTACCTTTTTGTGATCGATTGGGTAACCCGGTCTTGATAAAAGTAGTCGACCTGTAGGGTGACCAAGTATTGTAGTGTATGGATTTTCTATTGCTTTGATCAAACGAATCGTCGCTTTTTCTTCGTCCATTCTTAAATTCGAATGCACTGATGCAACTATGAAATCGAATGACTTTAATACATCTTCTGTATAATCCAATTCGCCACTCGATAAAATATCGGATTCTATTCCCTTGAAAATTTTAAATGGCGCTAATTCTTAATTCAGTTTTTCAATTTCTTGATGTTGAATAATAATTTTTTCTTCACTTAAGCCATTTGCATAAAAAGCGCTTTTACTGTGATCGCAAATGCCCAAAAATTCGTAGCCTAATTCTTTGCAATAGGTCGCCATAACTTTTAAAGTATCGTTACCATCACTGTATGTAGAGTGATTGTGAAGAATACCTTTCAGATCTTTCTCTTCTATCAAAGATGAAAGTCCATTCTTTTGTGCAAGATCAAATTCAAATTTTCCTTCGCGAAGTTCGGGGATAAAATAGGGGAGAGCAACAGACTTATAAATTGTTTCTTCTGAAAGAAAATGTTCTTTTAATCCAAAATTAAATTTAATTTTCAGAAGTTCAAGATGCTGCTCTGATGCGGAGGTGATGAAAAGTAAGTTTTGCAATAAAGTATTTTCGCACAAATAAAATTTCACAGGAATTGTATTCTGAAAAACTACTTCAACTTTTATTGTTTCAATTCCTTCAATTGACTCTTTACTTATTTTCGGTACTGCTTCTTTAAAAAGTTCCGATGAATTTAAATATTTAATTAAGTCTGATTCTCTAATTGAACATACAAATTCTGTTGTTGTTATGATCTCACATTTTCTGCGCGTTTGTCCGGTCGAGTAAATTTCATTTTCAGGAAAAAGATTTTTTACCTGACTAATAATTTCTTCTGAAACAAATTCTGCAATTGGATACAAACAATTATTTGCATTTGAAATCCTGAATTCAATTGAATCGCGAATTAACTTTTGTGTTTTTTCGCCAAAACCTTTGAGTGAAACTAACCGATTCTCATTGCAAGCATAGAGTAATTCGCCGACTGATTCAATTTCCAATTCTTTCCAAAGTTGCAATACTTTTTTCGGACCAATGCCTTTGATGCCGAGCATGTCAATTACACCAATTGGTGTTCTGGAAATTAATTCGTCAAGATCTGAAAAACTTTCTCGCGTTAAATATTCTGAGATCTTTGCTTGAAGACCTTTGCCAATACCTTCTATAGTCGCAATTTCTGTTGCATCTAAAGAAGCTAGTGGGACAGAAAGTTTCTCAACCTTAAATGCAGCATTCTGCATCGACTTAACCTTGAATGGATTTTCAGAATGAAGTTCCATCAACTGTGAAGCTAGTCGGAATGCTTTTGCAATTTGACGATTTGTAATTGTCATGCAGCTACTAACGGATCGTCATTGAAAAAGGAAGTCGTGCTTGAATGCCTTGTTCATTGACCACTGACTGAACTTCTTTGTAATAGGAATACGCACTTCCCAATTCATTCTTCATTGCATTTACTCTCGCTTCTTCACCAAAGTCTTCCATCAATTGTTTCATGAAATCTTTTTGCTCCGGTAAAGAGATCGTTCTATACTTATCTAGCTTCGCAAGTTTAGATGCTATTTCAATTGCTTTATCAAGTCCGCCGATCTCATCGACTAGTCCAAGAGACTTCGCATCTGTTCCACTCCAAACTCGGCCTTGTCCAATACTGTCGATCGATGCCTTTGTCATTTTGCGCCCTTCTGAAACATGAGTGATGAATGTATCATAGATCTTTTCTACACTTTCTTGAATGATCGCACGTTCATCGGCACTCATCGGATAAAAAGTAGTTCCAATGTTTGCATATTTTCCTGTACGCACTGAATCGAAAGTGATCCCAAGTTTATTATTGAACATTTTCTGTGCATTTAACAACAAGCCAAATACTCCGATTGATCCTGTGATTGTTGTTGGCTGAGCAACGATCTTATCTGCTGCACATGAAATATAATATCCGCCTGATGCAGCATAATCACCCATAGAAACAACAAATGGTTTTGCTTTTTTTGCAAGAATAGTTTCTCTCCAAATAACATCAGATGCAAGTGCGCTTCCACCCGGAGAATTTACTCTCAATACTATTGCTTTTATGGTTGTGTCTAATCGCGCTTTTCTAATTGCAGATGCGATCTTGTCAGATCCCATTTGTTCTTCATCGCCTTTGCCACTTACAATATCTCCATTTGCATAAATGACTGCAATTTTCTTAGCAGAAAATTCTTTTATCGCAGGAAGTGATGCTGCATATTTTTTTAAGTCGACAAATTTTACTTTGTCATCGGAGTTAAGGCCTGTTTTCTTTTTCAATTCATCTAGTACTTCATCGTAATAAGATAATTGGTCAACGAATTTTGAATCCAATGCATTTTGTCCGGATCTTGCACCTAAATTATCAGCAACAGATTGCACATCGGATGCGGTTAATTTTCTCGACGTCGCAATATCGCTAATGAATTGATTCCACATGCTCGAAATAAAGACATGCGTCTGTTCTCTATTCTCCGGACTCATTTTATCTAGAATAAAAGGCTCAATAGCGCTCTTGAATTTCCCGTGACGTATTACTTCAGGCTCAAGTTCTAATTTCTCTAGTGTTCCTTTGAAGAACATTAGTTCTGCGCGAAATCCTCGGAAATCAATTTCACCTTCCGGATATAAATAAATTTTATCTGCTAGTGAAGCGAGGTAATATTCGCCCTGTGAGTAACTTTCGCTATAAGCATAAATAAATTTTTTCGATGTTTTGAAATCAACCAAAGCATTGCGAATTTCTTCAACTGTTGCAAGTCCCGCTTGTAGGCTCGACAAATTCAAAAACAATCCGTCTATTTTGGAATCTGTTTTAGCTTCTTCAATACTTTTTAGAATATCATCCAAACCAAAACTGCGATTCATGCTTATTCCTGACAATCCAATGTTGTCGATCGGATTTTTTGTAGCACGTTCTTTTATCGGGCCATCAAAATTTATTTCAAGTACAGAGTGTTCACTGACATTGATTTTGCCATCTTCTTTTAATCCGCCAACCAGACTGCTGATAATCGCAATTACTACGATGATCATAATAAATCCTGCAACGAAAAACCCGGCAACGGAAGCAAGCATGAATTTGAAAAATTGTTTCATTTCGGTTTTTTTTTTAGTGGCGCAAAGTTATAAGTAATTGCTTTGTGTTTAATAAGATTTGCATTAGGTTTGAAAAAAAATTAAGGATGCAGGCGGTAATTTTATTGGGAACAAATTTGAATGATCGCTTGGAGAATTTGGAGTTAGCTCAAAAACTCATAGGTGAGCGCATAGGCGAATTGAATCTGGAATCAAGCGTCTATCGAACTGCTCCTTGGGGAAACATAGAGCAAGATGATTTTCTGAATAAAGTACTTGTTGTTCAGACGTATTTAAAGCCAAGAAAATTGTTGGAAGAACTTTTGGCAATCGAAAAAGAAATGGGAAGAGTTCGGGAGGAGAAATGGGCTCCAAGGCTGATTGATTTGGACATTCTTTACTACACTAATTTGGTAGTCCATGAAGAAGGCTTGACTATTCCTCATCCCTACATTCAGGAAAGAAGATTTGCACTCGTTCCATTGGTTGAAATCATGCCTAATTTTGTTCACCCGGTTTTGCATTCTTCTAATGCTGAATTACTTGCTCAAACAAAGGATGAATCGGAAGTTTTTCTTCTAGAAAATGGAAAAGGATAAGATTTAAAACCGATTTTCGCGGAGCAAAATGCACCTATGGCCAAAAAGTTGAAATATGATTACATCGTAGTTGAAGGGAATATTGGAACCGGAAAAACATCCTTGGCCGGACGTTTATCAGCCGATTTCAATACTCGTTTAGTTTTGGAACGTTTTGCTGACAATCCTTTTTTACCACTTTTCTATGAGCAGCCACAGCGTTATGCCTTTCCTTTAGAGTTGTCTTTTTTGGCCGATCGCTATCAACAGTTGAATGATGAACTTTCGTCACAAGAACTTTTTCAGCAGCAAACAATTTCTGATTATCTTTTGAGTAAGTCCTTGATCTTTGCAAATATTACTTTGAAAAACGACGAAAATCAGCTTTATCAACGGTTATTTCACATAATTAATCCGCATTTACCCAAACCTGATATTTTGGTCTATCTCCATAAAGATGTTTCTCAGCTAAGGAAAAATATTAAAAGTCGAGGTCGCGAATATGAACAAAACATCACCGATGAATATTTAGAAAACCTGGAAAAAGGGTATTGGGAGTTTTTTAAGCAGCAAAATAGCTTCCCAATAGTTGTCGTTGATACCAATAATGTTGACTTTGTAAAAAACGACTCTGATTATCAGCGAATCCTTGATTTGCTGGAAAAAGACTATTCTCCCGGAATTCACAGGGTGCTTTTTGAACCGACTACTTGATTTAACTCACCAAATGAACTTGCTTTATGGCAATGGTTTCTTAAATTTGCATAACGTGTAACCCTTGTAAATAGCGGCTTACCGACATGAACACAAGAAACTGCAAAATGAAACTATTTACGTTTATCTTCTCACTGCTTGTCATCAGCGGCGTTGAACCTGTTTCGGCTCAAGCGACTGTTGCGCAGAACAACACATCTGTTGTTACAAAGGACAGTGCAACTGTGAGTATCAAAAGTGATAAAATGCCTTACATAAATCATTTTAATAACTGGGATATTGCTGCTCATATTGGAATTACTTATCCTAACACTGATATCGCTGCTTCGACACTTACTGCATCCAACATTCAGCGTGAGCTTGCTTTCGGATTGGACATTACAAAATTCCTTACGCACTCGTTTGCATTGCAAGCACGTGTGATGACAGGGAAAATGAGTGGGCATGATCTGGAAAAACCTCAGTATACTTATTACACTAATGTAGCTTACGATGCTACAATCAATGCATACTTTCAACTTGGAAATGTTTCCTTCTTGAAGAGAACTCCGAATCTTGCGATCTACGGTGCAGTTGGAGTTGGAGTGATAAAATATACTCCACATGTTTCATTAGACGGAGGTAAGACTGAAGTACAAGGAATTTATTCTCAGTACAAAGATGCGTTGGTAGAAAAAGATTACGAAGGTTCTGAATTGATTATTCCTTTTTCTCTAGGAATTAAATACAGAGTCGCAAAACATTTTTCATTGAATGTTGAATACAGTCTCAGAACAACAAACCGCGACCGTCTGGATGGTTGGTATAAATTGCTTTCTGAAGATGATGATTATTCTTATCTGAGTTTAGGACTTACATATCACATTGGTAAAAAACAATACGTTGCTGAATGGTTCAATCCATTGAATAGTTTGTATGCTGATCTATACGATATGAAAGATAAAGTTGATCTCATGACAAAAGATGGAGATCAAGACGGTGTAGCAGACTATTTCGATCGTGAACCGGATACTCAAGCTGGCGTAAAAGTTTATGGTGATGGTACATCAATTGACTCTGATGGTGACGGTGTTCCTGACTTTAACGATGCACAACCATTCTCTCCAAAACTTGCTGTAGTAGATGCATCAGGAAAAGAAATTGATTCTGATGGTGATGGTGTTCCTGACGCTCGCGATCTTGAACCGAATACTCCTAAAGGTGCTTTAGTTGCAACAGGCGGACAAACAATTCAGAATGGTCCAGGTGTTGTTAAAGGTGGTGGTTCTTCCATCATGGCTTCAAGTGGTTACTTACCTTCAATTTTCTTTGCTCTTGATAGTTACGAAGTCACTAAAAAATATGATGAGACACTTGCTTCAATTGCTTTGGTGATGAAGAAGAATCCTGATCTTAAATTTGTACTTACCGGAAATTGTGATTTGCGTGCAAGTGTTGAATACAATACAAAGCTTGGAGAACGTAGAGCAGAAGCTGTGAAGAAACATCTTGTGAAACGTTACAACATCGATCCGGCTCGTTTGTCAACTGCAACACTTGGTAAAACTGATCCTATCACAGGTACACAACCGATGAATCGAAGAGTTGATTTTTCTGTGGATGATAAGTAATATTTGCTTAAGACTTAAACATAAACTTAAACATAATCTAAAAAATTATAGTTTAAGTTTATGTTTAAGTATGAAGTTTTAAGTTTTAAGTAGGGAAGACGGCCACTAGCGGGCGAACTCCCACACCACAATCCCCACGCAAACGGAAATATTTATAGAATGCTTCGTACCACTTTGTGGAATTTCTATTGCTGCATCACACAATTCTAATGCTGCATCACTGACTCCATGGATCTCATGTCCAAAGATCAAAGCATATTTTCTCAATGGGTCTATTTTAAACTCATTCAGCATAATTCCGCCTTCTGCTTGTTCGATCGCAATGATCGTATAGCCGTCAGATTTCAATTTATTTATGGCGACTACGACATTTTTTTCATATTTCCATTCAACAGATTCTTCAGCACCTAAAGCAGTTTTATGTATTTCCCGGTGTGGTGGAGTTGCAGTGATTCCGCACAAATAGATTGATTGGCAGCGAAATGCATCGGCTGTCCGGAATGCGGAACCTACGTTGTTCAGGCTCCTAACATCGTCTAAAATGAGTACCAATGGCCGCTTTTCGGTGGCCTTAAAATCATCAACAGTGAGTCTACCCAACTCATCATTTTGTATCTTGCGCATAGAAAGAATAATTACTGCAAATAAGCAAAAACTTGTTGAAGGAAGAAACAAAATCAGGAGTTGTTGAAACTCCACTCATGAAACAATATTTCAGCATCAAGGCAAAATACCCTGAAGCTTTGTTGTTATTTCGTGTCGGCGACTTCTATGAAACGTTCGGTGAAGATGCTATCAAAGCATCTGCAATTCTCGGAATTGTTTTGACACGAAGAGCAAATGGGAGCGCAACCTATGTTGAACTGGCAGGTTTTCCGCATCATTCATTAGATACCTATTTGCCTAGATTGGTTCGTGCAGGTCTCCGTGTAGCAATTTGTGATCAGTTAGAAGATCCTAAACTGACAAAGAAAATTGTAAAGCGTGGTGTCACTGAATTAGTAAGTCCCGGTGTTTCTTATAATGACAAGATTCTCGATCATAAAAAAAATAATTTTCTTGCTTCGCTACATTTTAATGGCAAGTCAACCGGTATTGCATTTATCGACATCAGTACAGGCGAATTTTTAGTAGCACAAGGAAATGAATCATACATCGAAAAACTTCTTCAAAATTTTAATCCAAATGAAATAATTTATTCGAAGTCGTTCAAGAAAGATTTCAATGAAAAATATGGAACGCGTTTCTATAATTTTACTTTAGACGAATGGGTGTACCAAGAAGATTATGCAAGTGAAACGCTGCTAAAACACTTCGGTACCGTTTCCCTCAAAGGATTTGGTGTTCATGAAATGCCTGATGCAATAATTGCTGCGGGAGCTGCTTTGCATTATGTATCGGATACTCGCCAAGAGCAACTCAAGCATATTAGTGGTATTTCAAGAATAGAAGAAGATCTTTATGTTTGGCTCGATAAATTCACCATTCGTAATTTGGAGTTGATCGGAAGCAGTCATGAGAATGCTGTATCACTCATTGATGTAGTCGATCAAACATTAACACCAATGGGAAGTCGATTATTGAAAAGATGGCTTCTACTTCCATTGAAAGATAAGATCGTAATTGAAGAGCGTCAACATGCTGTAGGATATTTTTTGGATCACCCTGAATTCTCCGGGATCACCGGTAATTATTTAAAGCAAGTAGGTGATCTCGAAAGATTGATTTCAAAAGTTGCATTGGGAAAAATTTCACCACGTGAAGTTCAACAGTTACGACGCTCACTCGAAATGGTAAGTAATATCCGTGAAACATGTTTGAATGCAGACAACACTGCAATTAAAATGATCGCTGATCAATTGAATACTTGTCAACTGATAAAAGATAGAATAGCAAAAGAACTTCATCCTGATGCTCCTGTATTAGTTAACAAAGGTGGTGTGATCAACGATGGGGTCTCTGCTGAGCTCGATGATCTGCGAAACATTTCTCTGAACGGGAAAGATTATCTCCTAAAACTCCAACAGCGCGAAGCAGAAAAGACAGGGATTTCATCTCTTAAAGTTGGTTTTAATAATGTGTTCGGATATTTTCTCGAAGTAACCCATACGCACAAGGATAAGGTTCCTGCCGAGTGGTCAAGAAAACAAACATTGACTAATGCAGAGCGCTATATTACGGAAGAACTAAAAGTGTATGAGGAAAAAATTTTAGGCGCGGAGGAAAAAATTCTTTCGCTTGAAACAAGACTCTTTAATGAATTGGTGCATGCCATTCTCGAATATATTCAACCAATACAATTAAATGCAACACTTGTTGCAAAGATTGATTGCCTTCTTTCATTTGCTGATGCAGCGCAAAAAAATAATTACGTTCGTCCGAAAATAAGTGAAGGGAAAATAATTGATATTCGAAATGGGCGCCATCCTGTAATTGAAAAACAATTGCCACCGGGTGAAAAGTTCATTGCAAATGATATTTACTTGGATCCGGATTCGCAACAAATTTTGATGATCACCGGACCAAATATGTCAGGTAAATCTGCAATACTTCGTCAGACAGCTTTGATCACTTTGCTTGCTCAAACGGGAAGTTTTGTTCCTGCATCTTCTGCAGAAATTGGAATCGTAGATAAGATCTTTACTCGTGTTGGAGCTAGTGATAATATTTCCAGTGGCGAATCGACTTTCATGGTTGAGATGAATGAGACTGCAAGTATTTTGCATAACATATCGGATAGAAGTTTGATCTTACTCGACGAGATCGGAAGAGGAACATCAACTTATGATGGAATAAGTATTGCATGGGCAATTGCTGAGTATCTTCATGAGAATCCGACAGCGAAAGCAAAAACACTTTTTGCAACTCACTATCACGAATTAAATGAAATGGCTTCATCAATGCCGCGTATAAGAAATTTTCATGTGACTGTAAAAGAGTTGGCGCACACAGTTGTATTCTTGCGTAAACTTGTTCAGGGTGGAAGTGAGCACTCGTTTGGGATCCATGTCGCTAAGATGGCAGGGATACCTTCAAAGGTCGTTCATCGCGCTCAAGAAATGTTGAAGCAATTAGAAGCAAGCAGAACAGAACCGGGAAAAGCAAAAAAGATTTCCGCTTCTGCAGATATGCAATTGAGTTTTTTCAAATTAGATGATCCTGTTCTGGAGCAAATCAGAGAAGAGATCGTAAATATAGATCTCGATAATCTGACGCCCATGCAGGCTTTGAATAAATTGAATGAGATCAAGAAATTAGTTTCATAATTAGTATACCGCAAATTGTCTTTTTTTCAAAAAAGACTACTAAATTTTGTCCGTAGTTCTACGGTATTTTGTCCGTAGTTCTACGGTATTTTTATGTTAAATACTTTGATTGGAGTGTAAAAACTCAATATCGATGTTACGCGATCTGTTACGCGGCTCTTTAAAGTTTGCAACTTGAATTTGCAGTGCTTTACTTTGAAGAAAATACTAGAGAACATATGGCATATACAGGACACGAAGACAATGAAATCGCATTTGAAGATGGTTCAATGCTTACAAAAAGATATCGTGAAGGAATCAAATCTGGCGACATTAATGCAAACTATTATAGTAAAGATTCGATAACTAAACTTTTGGATCAGGCAGGCTCAGTTGGAATTAGAGCTTATTTTGGAAGAAAAGAAGACGGTCAACTTTGTTTGGTAATTGTTGGTGTAGATTCAGATGGAAACGACCAAATAGGAAACAATTTCGTTTGTATTGATACCGGCACTCAGTGCCCACCTAATTGCAGCACACCCAACATTTTAAATTCATAACCCACTTTGTTTACATTTTATAAAATACATACCTTGGGTGGCGCAGCATCCAAGGTATTTTTATATGCAATTATCGAAAATTATTGAATGGACGATTAATCTCTTGCCGTTTATTCCAATTTATATTTATGGTAAACCTGTTTTTAGAAATATGGAGAAGGAAATAAAAATTTATTGGCTCTTTCTAATGTTTGCATTTCTATATCAAATGGGTTTACTCGTTGCTGCCACTAATCATATTCATAATTCTTTTTTTATTGTATTATTTCAATTAATTGAATATGCAGTTTTATCATTATTGTTTTATATGTGGAACTGTAACAAGGTCATTCGGATATTGATTCCTGTTTTTCTCATTGTAAATCTGTTCTCCTTCACCTATTTTTTTCTGGGAAATACAATTAATTATTCTGTTACCATCGATAAGTATCTTCGGAATTTTGTGCTAATACCATTGGCATTTTTTACTGCCTATAAATTTGCTATTTCTAGTGAAAGAGAATTAATGACTGATGGTAAATTTTGGATTCTAGCAGGGATTCTTATTAATACATCATTGAGTTCGTTCATTCTTGTATTTCGTAGCTATTGTACATCAAATGTGGAAATGTTTCAGCTAGCAGAATACCTTCTTCTTGCAGTAAATCTTGTAACATATATTATTTTTATAAAAGGATTTTTATGCTTCAAAACCAAAACGAAATATTCTGGTTCGTCGCTCTCATAGTTATTGTAGTTTTATGCCTGCTTATTTTCTTTTTAGCTATCATGGTTAAAAATTACAAGGTAAGGCAAAAGGCGGATGGTGATGTTAAGGATGCAATCATAAGTACCCAAGAAAATGAACAAAATAGAATTGCAGAAGATTTGCATGATGATATTGGGCCAATGCTTTCTGCCATAAAGCTACAAGTCTCTGCTTTGTCGGATGCAGATTCGAGCGAGGTTAAAAGTTCATTAGGTCAGATCGAAAATTACATGAATCAAGCTATCAATAATGTAAGAGCAATAGCTAGAAATTTGTCTTCTCAATTAATTGTTGAGTATGGTCTTGAACAGTCTCTTCGTGATAATATTGGCATTGTTTCTTCTTTGAAAAAAATTAATATTGACCTTGCATTTAATATGAATAATAAAGAATTGGGCCCTAATCAAGAAATCAATTTATACCGGATCATACGTGAAATGTTAAATAATTCAGTTAAACATTCTAATTGTGAAAATATTCAGATCGTGATAGTTTGCGATAAAAATGAAATTCTAGTTCAATATAAAGATGATGGAAAGTCAAAATCAGGTGTTAATACATCACAAAGCATGGGTCAAATAAATATTCGAAACCGAGTAAATTTGCTAAAAGGTCAAATAAAAGAATTTACCGTTGATTTTTCAAAAGGCGCAAATTACGAATTTATATTTCCAACTATTAATTGAAGATTTATGAGTGATGGAATTAAAGTAATAATAGCTGATGATCACCCGGTATTCAGAGATGGTTTGAATGTCGTACTAAAACGTCATGAATTTATCTCCAAGATTGCTCAAGCGACAGATGGTACCGAAGTTATACGCATTTTAGAAGGTGAGTTATATGATGTTGTTTTAATGGATATAAAAATGGAGCCAATGAATGGCGCTCAAGCAACTGAGATCATAAAAAAAAGATTCCCTGATGTAAAAATAATAGCTCTTTCAATGTTTGGCGAAGAAAGATATATCAATGAAATGATCACTAAAGGTGCTTCTGGTTATTTATTAAAGAATAGTAATAGAATTGAAATAATCCAAGCAATTAAAAGTGTTGTAATTGGAAATTCTTATTTCTCAGAAGAAGTGGCCGGTTTCATAGTCGATCGTCTTGTCGAAAATAACTCTTTAGGAATTGAAAATTCTCGATACACTGAAGATCGAATCCGAGAAGTGATCTTTCTTGTTAGCCATGAAAAAACGTCTAGGGAAATTGCTTCTTTAATGAACCTTTCAGTCCGTACAATTGAAGATCTTAGATTTGATGTTATGAAATTGACAAATAGCAAAAGTGTTATTGGAGTTCATAGATTTGCTCAGCTAAATGGAATTATGGACGATGTGATTCTTAAAGGGAAGTATGGGTTATGACAGCAAAAGAATTTGTTAAAACTGCACAAACTTTATTTGAGAAACATTCAACAACAGAGAAGGCTCCTCAAATGAAAGCCTATATGAAAGATCAATTTGAATTTCTCGGGTTGACTCGCCCCGAACGCGATAACATTCAACAAGTACTATTTCCATTGTTCCCAATTAAGGATGCTAAAACACTAGAATCAATAGTAAGAGAACTTTGGAAATTGTCTCACAGAGAATATCATTATCTAGCCATGGATCTTATGGTGAAATATAAAAAACTAATTCCTGAATTGAATTTTAAATTTTTCAATTACTTAGTTGAAAAAAACGCATGGTGGGATTCAATCGATACGATCTGCTCTAAAGTAATTGGGCCTTACTATTTAGTTCACAAAAGCGACTATGAAAAAGACATGCAGCTTTGGTGGGAATCGGACAATTTTTGGAAACGAAGAGTTTGTATCATTTTTCAATTGAACTATAAAGAAAGAACAGACTTGAAATTTCTGAAGAAACGAATTTTGGAAAACATAGATTCTCGAGAATTTTTTCTTCAGAAAGCAATAGGTTGGTCACTTCGTCAATATTCAAAAACAGATGCTGATTGGGTAGTGAATTTTGTTACAAATAATAACTTGAAGCCGCTTAGTAAAAGGGAGGCTTTAAGGTTATTGGATGCTTAGGCATACATCTCAGATTTCATTCCAATAACAATTATTTGACTTTTGAATCGTCTTATATTGTAAATTTGAGTGACAATAATAATCTCCATTTTATTTATGGATAGAAAAGAGTTTATAAAAATCATTTCAGGAGCATCTGCAATTATGACATTAGGTTCATTAAATACTTTGGCGAATTCATTAGAACGGACAGAGAATAAAATGCCTGTACTTTTTATTGGACATGGTTCGCCAATGAATGGCATTGAAAATAATAAGTACTCGAAAACATGGTTGATGCTAGCAAAGGAAATTCCAACTCCGAAAGCTGTGTTGTGCATTTCTGCACATTGGCTCACAAAAGGGACCCATGTTACTGCAATGGAAAAGCCAAAAACCATACATGATTTCGGTGGATTTCCACAAGCGCTTTTCGATGTTCAATATCCTGCGCCTGGTGATCCGATTTTAGCAGATGACACAAAAAAAATAATCACTTCAACAAATGTTGGTCTCGATCACGATTGGGGATTAGATCATGGAACTTGGTCGGTAGTCCGACAAATGTATCCGTTAGCAAATATTCCCGTTCTGCAATTAAGCATCGATTACCATCAGTCTGCTCAATATCACTACGACTTGGCAAAGCAACTAAGCTCGTTACGAAGTAAAGGTGTCTTGATAATTGGTAGCGGAAACATGGTTCATAATCTAGGTATGGTCGATTTTAGCCGATTGAGTGATGAAGATTATGGTTTTGATTGGGCAATAGAAATGAATCAAACATTCAAAACGAAAATTCTAAATAGAGATCATGATAGTTTGATCAACTGGCAAAATATGGGTACCGCCGCTAAACTTGCAATCCCAACTCCTGATCATTATTATCCATTGATCTATACACTCGCTCTTCAAGAAAAAAACGAACCT
>JANOBV010000326.1:0-1005 GCA_031411835.1 Bacteroidota bacterium
CGTTTCCAAATGGAAGAGTGCTTTTGAAATGTTGCAGACTGCAAAACCGCCGCAAAAAATATTGGGTGAATTGAATCGTACGTCAACGATCTTAAGAGATCTGTTGAATCCGAATTTCAATGCTATCCATGTGAATGATGCTGGACTTGCAGAAGAGATCAAATCGTACATCACCGGAATAGCTCCAGAACAAGCAGAGATAGTAAAGCTTTACAAAGGCAAACTTCCGATCTTCGAGAATTTCGGAATTGAAAAGCAGATCAAATCGAGTTTCGGTAAGACTGTTACTATGGCAAACGGTGCTTACTTGATCGTTGAACATACTGAAGCAATGCACGTCATTGATGTGAATAGCGGAGGTCGTACTAAAGGTGCTGACGATTCTACTCAAGAAGCAAATGCGCTGCAAGTGAATCTCGATGCAGCAACAGAAGTTGCTCGTCAATTACGTTTGCGCGATATGGGTGGAATTATTGTCATCGATTTTATCGATATGCACAATCCGCAAAATCGCAAATTGCTTTTCGATAAATTGAAAAATGAAATGAAGCGTGATCGTGCTAAACATACGATCCTGCCACCTTCTAAATTCGGATTGATCCAGATCACTCGTCAACGTGTTCGTCCGGAAACAAATATTACAACAGCAGAAAAATGTCCTGCATGCGATGGTACCGGAGAAATAAAAGCAAGTGTGCTTATCGTTGATGAAATAGAAAATAATTTACGTTACTTCGTTCAAGAGCAAAATGAAAAAGAATTGCATTTAGCAATTCATCCATATTTAGAAGCTTATTTAAGTAAAGGCACTTTCTTCAAACCTTCCGTTGCCGCCAAATGGAAAAAGAAATTCAAAGTGAAATTAAAAGTAACTGCGAATACAAATTACCATATGATGGAGTATCATTTTTTTAATAAGATGGAGGAGGAGATTAAGATCTAATTTGACAACTAAGTAGCGACCTACTTAAAACTTTAACTTACACATAAACTTACATTAACAAA
>JANOBV010000327.1:0-2265 GCA_031411835.1 Bacteroidota bacterium
GAGCGTCAAGCAAAGTATGAACAGGAAATTTCATTTACACCATTAATAACTTTGTTGTTCCTGATCTTTGCACTATTAGTCTTTGTTTTTTCTTTTTTGAAAATTAATAAAGATCTTATTATTTTAAGAACTGCGAATTCAAATTTGATCATTGCAAATGAATCTACAAAACATGCAGAAGAAATTGGAGGATTCAGCAGTTGGCAATGGAATTTGGAGACGAATAAACTTATTTATTCAGACAATCAGTATCTACTTTTGGGTTGTGAGCCACAATCGTTTGAGCCTAGCATTGAAAAATTCTTAGATTTTGTTCATCCGTTAGATAGGCACATCATTACCGGTGGTGAAAATCAAGTGATGAATGCTAATACATATCCTGCTGCTTATTTCAGAGTCATTCGGAAAGATGGAGAATTGCGCTACTTTAAATCTCTAAGCAAATTAATTACAGATTCAAATGGCAAACGAACACTTATTGGAATTAACAGTGATATTACTGAACAGTATTTTAGTAATTTGACTTTGGAGGAAAGAAATCGCGAGTTGGAGCAAATAAATCAAGAGCTTGCATCTTTTAATCACGTTGCCAGTCATGATTTGCAAGAGCCCATGCGCATTGTACAAACATATATTTCCCGACTCAATGGAAAAGAAATGGATGGAGTTTCTGACAAAGGGAAAGAATATTTTGACAAGATAAAAATAGCGGTTACTAGAATGCGAGTTCTGATCGACGATTTGCTTTTGTTTTCACGGACAAATAAAACAGAAAAGATTTTTGAAGAAACTGATTTAAATAAATTGTTTGATAATGCGATTCAAGATCTGGCCCAAATAATTGAAGAGAAAAATGCTACGATAAAATCTGTTGACTTGCCAACTCTAAAAGTGATCCCTTTTCAAATTCAACAATTATTTACAAACCTCATTAGTAATTCAATTAAGTATAGCAAAACCGATATTTTACCTCTTATAAATGTGGAGTGTGATAGAATTAGTGCTAAGGATGAACCAGGGCTTAAAAATGAGACAGATAAAAAATATTATAAAATTTCTATTACTGATAATGGCTTAGGGTTTGAACAGCAATATGCCGAACAGATTTTTGGTTTATTTTACCGCTTGCATCATGATAAAGAATATGCTGGGACTGGAATCGGTCTTGCTATTTGTAAAAAAATTGCTGATAATCATAATGGTTTTATAATTGCTAAAGGCGAACCTAATTTAGGCGCGACATTTTCTATTTTTCTTCCGGCTTAACCTGCTACTATTTTTTGAAAATATAATGATCCCCCGACGCTCAGCGGAATTTTTAATTCCGCTGACACGTAGCATTTTTTAAATTAATTGTGAAGCGTTTTCAATTTTCGTAATTCATCTGTTTCTCTGAAAACTATCTTGTGACAAACTATGTGTCGGCGGAATTAAAAATTCCGCCGAGTGTGGTGGAGCCTTTATTCTATGTGAATTATGTAATGTTAAATTTTTATTGTGTAATTAATTTTGAGTAGATCAATTGCAACTTTATACTATGGTTTAATTGTTATTCATTTAACAATATTTGATTAATCTCCAGTACGATGAAAAGAACTAAACTTGTATCAATGAAAATTAAAAGCAATGTCGTTTCAGATGGTTTTGTAGAGTCACTAGGTGGACATAACGAAATTCGCAAAAATAAAAAAGTTGATTCGAACAAATATTTTTCATCGGAAGAAGATGTGTCGGAGGAACTAGATAGATATCAGGAAATAGCAGGTCTGCTATTTAAAGCAAAATTAATATTGAAAGATAATACTATCTAAGATGGAAGAAAGAAAAAATGAAATCGTTGCGAATGCTATTCAAAATGATTTGCAAGAAGAGAAAAAGCTTCTTGTGCCAAATGCACAAGAAGCTTTAAGCAGTGAAGTAGATGAAGTAGATGAGGAGGAGGAGGATATGGATGATGATTCCGGTGGTCGAAAGCAGGGTTTTGTTACTCAAACGCGTGATTCAGGGCGAGTTCAAAATTTGAATCAGCGAAGCGTACGCAATAGAGCCAGATAGTAATTAGAGATAATTAGTTTAACGTTTGATAGAAATAATTTAAAAAAATGCTTTACGATCTATTTGAGGAGGGAGTGTAAATTAAACTGTGCTATTTGATTTTATACTAACTGTCATTACATTTGATTTATTAAGCGAAGCAGAGTTGAGCTCTGCTGGAGAGCAACTCAACAAGGAATAGCTTAATCCGATAGCATAAACAGAGGTTGA